>CALJLA010000024.1 GCA_937983055.1 uncultured Pseudomonadota bacterium | reverse complement strand
GAGCAGACGCAGCCGCGCTCTGGATCCAGCGTCGTTGCTGGAACGGTTGATCGTGCGGCGGCTGGCCGCTCTGCAGCGCAAGCGGGGACAGGATTGGATTCGGTCGCTGCTGGTGCAGGGGTTTCTCGCGGAGGGTCGCTGGCTTCGCTCCGGCGAGCCTGGCGGTAGCCAAAGCCGCGTGCCCGTCGAGCCCGCCGTCCCAACGACACCGTTCTCTCGATGGCTGCAAGGCGCGCACGACAACGGCAGCAGCGACCAGGAGCCGGTGCCGCGTTCTGCGGAGGCGCCAACGACGCCGCCCAGCACGAGCAGCAATGCCAAACCCTTTGCCCATCTCCGCAAGGTGATCGGCTGAACCCTGTAACCGACGCGCCGGAGGTGACCGTGGCCGACAGTGAGACCCTGAACCCCATCAGCATCGGCGTGGACGACGGTTATGCGTTCACCAAGGTTGCGATGCCCGACGGGCGCCTGATCGCGATCCCGTCCCGCGCGCGGATCGGTCGCTCCAACGTGACCTGGCTGAACGGCAGCGAGCAGCGGGTGTTCGAGTACGAGACCGACGAGACGCTGTTCGCCGTCGGCGAGGTTGAAGGTGAGCCGACCCATTTCGACGGCTATCCCTTCTCTGGTCTGAACCGCGCCATCGTCCAGCACGCCTTGCACGAGGCTGGCCTGGCCGGCCAGTCCGTGCACGCCGTGTCCGGCTTGCCAGTCAGCAGTTTCTACCTGAAGGACGGCGACCAGCGGCTGGAGCTAATCGAGCGCAAGCGGGCGAGCCTGAAGCAGGCCGTGCAACCGATCGACGGCCGTTTGCCGGCCGCGATTGCGTTCCACGAGGTCATTCCGGAAGCGCTCGCGGCCTGGTACGACCACATCATCTCCGAGGCAAACGGCGGCGTGCAGCTCGAGGCCGAGCGTCTTGGCGTGCCCGTCGCGGTGATCGACATCGGCGGACGGACCACAGATTTCGTGGTGGTCGCCGACCAAGCCGTGCGCCACGACAGCTCCGGGTCGTTGCGTTGCGGTCTGCTGGACCTCAAACGCCAGGTCGCGTCAGCCATCCGCGCCAAGTTCGACCTCGAGGAGCTCTCCGAGCGCGCGACCGACGACGCTGTGCGTAGCGGCAGCGTCCGCCTGTTCGGCAAGACGCATGATGTCGCCGAGCTAGCTCGGCATGCGCGTCGCGAGCTGGTCCAGCGGCTGCACGCTGAGACGCAGCGGCAGCTGGGGCGCGGTGCCGAGCTCGAGCGGATCTTGTTTGTGGGCGGCGGCGCCGTGGCGCTCGCCGAGGACATCCGGGACTGGTTTCCGAATCAGACCATCGCGCCGCATCCCGCCTTCGCCAACGCGCGGGGGATGCTCAAGTACCTGCGCTACGTCTGTCAGGAGCCGACCTGAGGCCGGTTTCATCCGTGGTCACTGCGGTCTCAGTGACACCCGATGCATCGTCGGGCTGTGAAATCGATGCACACACCCGCGCCGCAAGGCAACGGTGTCAGCCCAGGAGGGGTCGTTCGCGACCTCGACTCAACCCATCCTGCCGGGAATGTGCTCCCGACAGGGATGGCGCGTTCTCCGGATCCCGTTCCGTTTGAAGGAGAAACGTCATGTCCAACGAAGATACGAAGTATTTCGACCTCTACACCACCGGCATCGGTTATCTGAACCGTGTCCGGGAGGTGACGCCGAAGGAAGGCTCGCCTTTCTGGAGCGTCACCATCGCTGCTCTTCGGGGCAGCACCGACGACGCCCAGTACAGCTACTTCGAGTGTCGCGTGTCCGGCAAGCAGGCGCAGGAGATCGTGCGTCAGCTCAAGCCGGCCGTCGAGGGCAAGCTCAAGGTGCTCGTGGGGTTCACGCTCAGCGACCTGTTCGCTGAAGCCTACACCTACAAGAACGGCGACAAGGCCGGTGAGACCGGGGTCAGTCTGAAGGCTCGCCTGTTGCGAGTCGGCTGGGCGAAGGTCGACGGCCAACCGTTCTACAGCGAGCAGGCCGCCTAATCCGCCACTACCGACCGGGTGACTTCGTCACCCGGTCATCTTCAACCCGTCGGGGAGCCATCCCTGACGGGCGGTCTCCCCATTTTTTGTGAGGAGACCCTAATGAACAACCAGGACTCGGAGTCGTTCCCGGACGCGAATCGTTTCGATGCGCTGAAGCCGAGAGCACTCAACCGTGAGGAGAAGGAATCCGTGATCAAACTGGCGCTGTCCGTGCTCGCCGAACGCTATCGTGCGGGTCGTGCGCTGGGCAGTCCGGAGCAGACGCGGTCTTTCCTTCGACTGAAGCTCGTCGACCGCAAGCACGAGGTGTTCGGTGCGCTGTTCCTCGACAACCGCCACCGGGTCATCCAGGTGGCGGAGATGTTCCAGGGCACCATCGACGGCGCCTCGGTTCATCCACGTGTCGTCGTACAGCGTTCCCTCGAGCTCAATGCAGCAGCGGTCGTCTTCTTCCACAACCATCCTTCGGGTGTCGCCGAGCCGAGCCATGCGGACGAGGCAATCACCCGGCGGCTGCGGGATGCGTTGGCGCTGGTGGACGTGCGGGTGCTCGATCACTTCGTCGTCGCCGCCGGCGAGAGCGTGTCCTTTGCCGAACGCGGGCTCCTTTGAGCCCATTTTTCATCACCCATCGACCTGCCGGGGAGGCGTTCCCTTCCCGGCAGGGAGGAGGTGCGTCTCCGGGGTCGCATTCCCAAGGAGAACCAAGATGAGCCATCAATCGAGTGAACACCCGTTTTTCGGGGAGGTCATTTCCGTCTACACCCGCGCCCAGGCCCTGGCCGACGGCGTCTTGATCGATGCAGGACCCATGTCCCGTGAAGCCGGTTTCTGCTGGCCAGTCGCCATCACGGCCGGTGCCTGGGCAGACTGCGTAGCCTGGGACGACGCCGACAGCGAGCGACAGACCCTTCAGGATCTGTCCGGTCGCTTGTGGGACGTGCTGTTCATGGCTGCCTACGCTGCACGGGCGAACGCCAACGCGGGTTCCGAGCTCCTGTTCGAGCTCTACCGTGTGCCGCGGGACGGCGAAGCCACCGAAGCCGAGCTCACCACGCTGAAGCTCGTGTTTGGGCCTGGTGACGACGGCGAGCCGGTCATGACCATCCTGCTGCCGAACGAGGACTGAGCACGCCGGCAGCCGCTGGCATCTTCTCCCTGGCCACTTGGGTAAAAGTGGCAACCCTCTTCCAGAGCTGCCTGAGCCCGGCAGGTACCCGCGTCAGATCCAGCGCTCGCGAATTATTACAGTGTAATAATCGTTCGCCCGCCGCTCGAAGCCGCTCATTCCTCCCGAATCAGCTGTCCACAGAGTCCACAGGCCCTGCCCGCCACGGCAAAGCGAGCCATCGAACTCGCGTCGCCAAGGGCGGGACCGCGCCGTGCGCGGTGCCTGTGGACCCCTGTGGGCAGGTGAAACCGCTCCGCAGGCCCGCGGTGACATCTTGATGCAGCCCCTGTGACAGGCGAATGCCTGGCGCCGGGGCTGCGACGTCGCGACGCCGCCCGTGTCACTAGCGAGCGAAGCGGGGTAGTGACGCGGGCGGCGCTGCCGTAATCGGCGCGGCGGTGGCGCCGATTTTCGTGATGACGCGCGAATGACGCGTTCCTAAACTGCCGCCCACGACCGATTCATCCGTGGCCACTGCGGCTCAGTGGCAGAGGGTCGCCCACCCTCGACGTCTCGTCGAATCGGGCCTGCGCGCCAAGGACCGGATCCAGCGCGCCGACCGACAGGTCGCCGGTCCATCGTCCAGATCATCGACCGCAAGGTCGATTCAGCGGACGGGCTTCCGCCCGTCGTTCCACATCCACTCGCCCGATCGCCAACACGGCGCCGGCGAGTACTTCTTCAACCCCGCGAAATCTTTCTTCGCTCAACTCAACGGAGGTACTGCCTATCGGCCCATCCATTTCTTCAACTCAAGCTCATCGAAAAAGGAGGTGATGCGTATTCGAAGCTCGGCCCGCAACGGGCCCGTTGGTTCGCACCGGACCGATCCCCTACAGGGGAGAACCGGTGTTGCCTGCAACCATGCATCTTCAGGTTGAACGGGAGTGGTGTCCCGTGACCCGTGCCGGATTCCGGACCTGGTCGGCTACGGCCTGCCGGGTGGTCAGAAACACTTACCAGAGCATCGTGACACCGTGAGAGACCTGAACTACCAACTCAAACAGCTCTGTCGCCATAACCGCGACGGAGGCTATGCGACCCAGCGCAACCGCGAGCGCCTGCTTTCTCTGATTGCGGACCAGCTTCATGCACTGGGCTTCCGGGGCATGGGCGCGCAGTCGCTGAAGCCGAAGCATGTGGAAGCGCTGGTGAACCGATGGCAGGCAGAATCGCTCTCCGTCGGCACCATCAAGAATCGGATGACGGTGTTGCGCTGGTGGGCGCAGAAGGTGAATCGACAGAACGTCGTCGCTCGGCAGAACGACCACTATGGGATCCCCGAGCGTGTGTTTGTCAGCACGGATTCGAAGGCGCGACAGGTCGACGGCGCGGCGCTCGATCGGGTCAAGGACAACCACGTCCGGATGAGCCTCGAGCTGCAGCAGGCCTTCGGGCTCCGGCGTGAGGAGGCCATCAAGTTCCAGCCGAGCTACGCCGACCAGGGCGATCGCCTGGTGTTGAAAGACAGCTGGACCAAGGGCGGAAAGGCGCGCGAGATCCCCGTTCGCACCGCAGCGCAGCGGGAGGTTCTGGATCGCGCCCATCGGCTTGCGGGTCGCGGCTCGCTGATCCCGGCCGAGCGCAACTACCGACAACAGCTGCGTGTGTACGAGCGACACACGGCGAACGCTGGATTCTCCAAACTGCACGGCCTACGGCACGCCTATGCACAGGGAAGGTACGAGGAGATCACCGGTTGGAAAGCGCCTGCTGCGGGCGGCCCGACCTCGAGGTCCCTCACGCGAGAGCAGCGCGTCGTTGACCGCGAGGCGCGGCTCGTCATCAGCCGCGAGCTCGGCCACGAGCGCGAGCAGATCACGACCGTGTACCTGGGCCGATGAAAGGAACGCGGCACCTGCGAGAGTTTCCCGTATCGCTGGGACAGAGCGCTCAGCAGACTCGGGAGCAGGCTCTGAATCCGTCCAGACAATCATGAAGCGAACACGAGCGCATCAACGCCACCTTTCCCTCGTCGCCGCCTGCATTATGGGCGCCGTGCTTGCGCCTCTCGAGGCGAATGCGGCTGAGGTCACTGTTGCGCGCTACTCGACGGTCCAGCTCGCGCCGAGCCTGGCGCAACGGGATCCCCTGGCAGCACCGGTGGTCTCGGTACTGCCGGCTTCTGTGACTCGGATCGGAGAAGCGGTCGAGACCCTGCTCGGACCATCCGGCTATCGTCTGGCGTCACCGCTTGCCGCCGAAGCAGAGCGGGCCGAACTTCTGGATCTGCCCCTGCCGGAGGCACACCGCATGCTCGGGCCGCTGCCGCTGCGCACGGCATTGGCGATCCTTGCCGGATCGGCGTTCAGGCTGGTCGAAGATCCCGTCCACCGGCTGATCTCGTTCGAGCGGTGTGATCAATCGATGGGTGCGCGCTGACCATGGAAGCCATCATCGCCATTTTGATCGTCCTCGGCGTCTTGTCCGCAAGCGGTGTGTTGCCGGAGCAATCGCCGAAGACCGCCAGCCAGGAAGCGCACGCATCTGAGCTCCAGACTTCTGAGAAGGAAATCCGCCCGGCCTGTAACCAGCACGAACTGGTCTATCGCGACCTCACCATGCCTTATGAGCAACGCGCCGGTAGGGAGGCCGCAGGCCAGCCGGAGGCCACGTGTAATGAATAGGCCAGTAGCCGTGGGAACCGTGACCGCGGTCCTGTGGCTGGTTGCGAGCCCGAGTTGGGCCGCCGATCCCCCCAACACCCAAGCAGGGAGCACCACGACGAGCTCGACGATCCTGGAGCGAACACCGCTCACCGAGCACGAGCGCGCCCGCGCCGGGCTCTGGGGCCTGTCCGCAGCGGAGTGGCAGCGCTACCGAACGCTGATGGACGGGATCCGAGGCAGCATCAGCCCCGGGACCATCTCGCCAATTGAGGTCCTCGGCATCCACGCGCGTGATGAGTCCGAACGCCGCAAGTACGCCGAGCAGTGGGCCGTGATGATGCGTGAGGACGCCGAACGCATCCTCGCTTTCCAGCGTGCCTACGACGCTGCGGGGCGCCTGTTGTACCCGGATGAGTCTTTGATCGACGTCGCGCGTCTGCCACAGCAGACCGACAGCGGCGAAGGACTCAGTCGAACTGACCGCGTGTTGCTGTTCGCGCGTCCGGACTGTGCAGCGTGCGATGCGCTACTCGCGCGGGTGCTGGCGAGGGTCGACCGTCTCGACGGCGTCGATATATTTCTGGCCGGTATCCCAGCGGGCGACGAAGAGGCCATTCGGAACTGGGCAGTCGAACGCGGTATCCGTCCCGAGTGGGTCACCTCGCGCCGCGTGACCTTGAACTTCGAGGGCGGTGCGCTCGCGCGCGTTGCGCCCGGGCGAGAAGCGCTCCCCGTCCTCATGCGTCGGCGGGGCGGGGCCATCACACCGTTGTCGGGATCCGAGCTGTGAGCCCGTCCCTCGTCTCCCTTTTTGCGCTGGTGGCGATCGCGGTGGCGTCGCCTCCGGTCGCCGCCGCCAGCTCCGTGCCAGAAGGGTACCGGCGCGTCGCGGCGGCGCACGGGATCCCGAGCGAACTGTTCTATGCCGTCGCGCTCGCCGAGAGTGGCAAACATATCGAGCACCTGCGCACGACGCGGCCCTGGCCCTGGACGCTGAACATCCAGGGTGAGGGACGCTACTTTCCCAGTCGCAAGGCAGCCGTGGTTGCCGCGCAGGAGGCGCTCGCCAAGGGGCGCCGCTCGGTCGATATCGGCCTCATGCAGGTCAATTGGGGGTACCACAGGACGGCGCTGCGCTCGGTCGAGACAGCCATCGACCCCTACCACAACCTCGACGTGGGCGCGGGAATCCTCGCCGAATGCTTTCGGATGCGGGGCGATTGGTGGGCGGCCGTCGGGTGCTATCACGCGCCGAGCGATGCCGATCGTGCGGCCCGCTACCGCGAGCGGGTGAAGCGCATCTGGTCCCGTGTCACGGCGATCGGGTAGTCCCCGGATGCGGCCCGCGCGTCTAGCAAAGTTCTTCCTAACGGCCGTCGGCCTGTGGTCAGGCTTCGCGGTCGCCGAGCTCGCTGTCATCTACGACAGTGGCGCTACTGCGCCCCTCGCGCCGTACCTGGAGGCCTTCGGAGAAGCGCCACAGGAAGTGCTGGCCGAGGCGCCCCAATTCACTAGTCCGGGGGCGGCTGCTCTGACGCAGCTCCTGCCCATCCGCACGCCGACGCTGACACCGGGGCCGGTGTCGCCGCGTCCGCTCTCACTCCCGAAGGGAGCGACGCTGCCACGGCCGCTCTTCCTGATTGGCGCGGATCCCCAGTCGCGACAGTGGCTCGAGATGCATCGTGAGCGGCTCGCCGAGATCCATGCGGTCGGTATGCTGGTCAACGCGGAGTCCGTAGCCGACCTCGGGGCGATCGCCGCGATCGCGCGGGGCCTGCCGATCCTGCCCGCGTCCGCGATGGACATCGCAGAGTCCCTGGGACTGAAGCACATCCCGGTCCTCATCTCCCGACGCGGCATCGAGCAATGAATCCGCATCCGGTCGAGGCGCTACTGCGCCCGCCGGTGGAACTCTGGTCGGCCCTGGTCGCGGCCGCGACTGGCACCATGGCGGTCCTCGCGCCCTGGGCATTGATGATGCCGCCCGGCGTGGCCCACGCGGCCGCCGCAGCGCTGTTCGCACTCGCCGGGATCCGCTCACGCCAGGCGTGGCGGGTCATCCGCTATCAACGCAACATGCGCCGTCTACCGGTCTACCAGCTCCGTGCCGATCGGATTCCGCTCAGCCGCCACAAGCTGTTTCTCGGTCGCGGCTTCCGCTGGACCCAGCGCCACACCCAACGTCTGCGCGACACCATACGTCCCGAAGTGCAGCACTACGTGCAGCCGGGGGCGCTATTCCAGTGGGCGCGACAGAAAGAGGTCGCGTGGGAATCGGTCCCGATGCTCAACCTCTTTGCCTGGCTCCTGCGCCAACCGCGATGGTGGAACCCGCTCAAGCCCCTGCCAGCGGTTGGCGGCACGCCGGCGCTGCATGCCGTCGAGCCAGACGAGCAGGACGTCTGGATGGATCTCGTCGAGCGCGTGGGCCACACCCTAGTGCTCGGTACGACGCGGGTCGGCAAGACCCGCCTCGCCGAGATCCTGATCACACAGGACATCCGCCGTGGTGACGTGGTCATTGTCTTCGATCCGAAGGGCGATGCCGATCTGTTGCGGCGTGTGTACGCTGAAGCGAAGCGGGCGGGACGGACCAAGGACTTCTATCTGTTCCATCTCGGCTACCCCGAGGTGTCGGCCCGTTACAACGCCATCGGCAGCTTTTCGCGGATCACCGAGGTGGCGACCCGGATCGCGAACCAGCTGCCGAGCGAGGGCAACTCGGCGGCCTTCAAGGAGTTCGCCTGGCGCTTCGTCAACATCATCGCCCGGGCGCTGGTGGCGCTGGGGCGACGGCCCGACTACCAACAGATCCGGCGCTACATCAACGACATCGAGCCCTTGTTCGTAGAGTACGCCCGCGAGCACCTGCGGCGCTTCGGTCAGGAGAACTGGACGACCGATGTCGAGGAGATCGCCGGGAAGATCAGCGAGCGGAATCTGTCGTCAGCGCTCAAGGGCCGCGACCGTGATGCCATTGCCCTGATGCGCTATCTGCAGGCGCAGGACCTGTACGACCCGGTGCTCGACGGCCTCGTGTCCGCATTCAAGTACGACAAGACCTATTTCGACAAGATCGTAAGCTCCGTCGGCCCACTGATGGAGAAGCTGACGACCGGCAAGATCTCCGAGCTCATCTCCCCGGACTACCTGAACGACGACGACAGTCGTCCGATCTTCGAGTGGCTGGACGTCATCCGCCGCAACGGCATCGTCTACGTCGGTCTCGACGCGCTGACTGACACGACCGTGGCGAGTGCGGTGGGCAACTCCATGTTCGCGGATCTGGTGTCCGTAGCCGGTCACATCTACAAGCATGGGGTCGCCGATCCGGCCGACGATACGCCAATCCCGAATCCAACCCGCGTCCCGACGATCTCGATGCACGCCGACGAGTTCAACGAGCTGATCGGGGACGAGTTCGTGCCGCTCTTGAACAAGGCCGGTGGCGCAGGCTTCCAGGTGACCGCCTACACCCAGACCTGGTCCGACGTGGAGGCCAAGATCGGTAGCCGCGCCAAGGCCGGCCAGGTCGCCGGAAACTTCAACACCATGACCATGCTGCGCGTGAAGGAGCTCGCGACCGCCGAGATGCTCACCGATCAGCTGCCGCGCGTCGAGGTGTTCACGCTCATGAACGTCTCGGGCGTCAACGACTCATCAGATCCCATGTCAGGTATCGACTTCCAGTCCCGCAACGAGGACCGCATCAGCGTCTCCGAGGTGCCCATGCTGACGCCGGCGGAGCTCGTGCGGTTGCCGAAGGGCCAGGCCTTCGCCCTGCTCGAAGGTGGACGGCTTTGGAAGGTGCGCATGCCGCTGCCTGACGACAGCGGCGACCCGGCGATGCCGGCAGACATCGCCGCTATCGCGAACGAGATGGAGCGCACCTATATCACCAACGACCACTGGTATCGCACGCGGGAGACCTGGTGGCACGCCATCGCCGATACCGATGCGCTGGTGACTCCGGAGACCGAGTCTGGTGGCTGAAGCGACCGCCGATCCGCGGCGGCGGGAGGTTCGGGAAGGACTCATCTCCCGGTTCCTCACGACCCTCACCCAGGGGGTCAAGTGGCTCCTGCTCTCGCTCGTCTTCTCGATACTCACCGAGTGGGTGGGCATGGCCTTCTGGTGGCCGGAGCAAGGGCTCGACCACAGCCGCGACATGCTGGCCGCCGAAATCGGGTTTCTGCAGGCCGACTTCGGGCGCAGCCTGGTCAGCTCGGATCCTGCTCAGTTCACCAGGACTTTCGCCGATCGGACCTACTACGTCCTGTTCGAGTTCACCCGCATAACCGACTTCATCGAGTGGATCGGGCGGGCCCCGGCGCCCGGTGAGTCCGGCCTGCGGTCACGGTTGTATGCCGCGTTTCAGCCGGTCGCAGAGTACGTGCTTGCTGCGATGCAGGTGACCCAGGTCTTCTCGGTCCGGCTGGCGGTTCTGGCGCTCGCCATGCCGGTGTTTGTGATGTTCACCCTGGTCGCCATCGTGGACGGCCTGGTGAAGCGAGATCTGCGCCGGTGGGGCGGGGGACGCGAGAGTTCTTTCGTCTACCACTGGGCCAAGCGGTCGGCCCTGCCACTACTCGTTCTCACATGGGTGATCTATCTGGCCCTGCCATTCAGTCTGCACCCGAGCTTCGTCGTGCTGCCCTTCGCGACGTTGTTCGCGCTGAGCGTGGCGGTCACGGCGAGCACGTTCAAGAAGTATCTGTAAGAATTAGATTAGCTAGCGCTCATCCCAAGAAAAGCCGTCGAGGCGGGCCATGTCGATTGATTCTGCAAGAGTGTTTTGCACGGGCTGCGACTATGAAACGCGGGAGGTCTATCGGCCGATCCGCATTCGATATCAGATGGCGAACGGCAAGACGATTGAGACGGGCCGCTCGAAAGGCTGGTGCTTCGACTGCTCGGGCTACAGCGACATTGAGAAGATCGATGAAGAAAATCTGCGGGAGGATCTTGTTTCCAAGGAACGCGAAAGGCGTGAGCAGAGAGGCCGGCTGCTAGAATTGGATAGTGGTCTGCTGGCAGGTCTCCGGCATCGTTCAGAGCGTAGACGACTGAAATACTCGATTGAACGTCTGGACGAAGATGTCGCCGAGTTGGCCGGCTTGCTCGAAATCGCGAAGGGCAGGAAAGCGAGAGCAAGATGCTTGAAGTGCTGGTCGGACAGAACGGCCCCGCTATCGTTCGATTCAGCCGACGACGTTGCTCATGATTTCCGACATGAGTGCGGTGGAAACCTGAAGATCGTTCACGATCACGCGGGTCCGAGATTTCACTTTGCCGTAGCCACGTACGTCTTGAACGAGGAAGGTGAGCTCCTCGGCCAGGAATAGGTACCTAGAATCGTGGAGTCCAGCGTTCTTCGAGATCTACGTCCTCATCGTCGTCGTCAGCGAACGTATCGGTCGATAGGACAGTGAGAGTTCGCCCGAAGTCGCCGAGGCCAACGATCTCTTCGGTCAGTGGAACGGATCTGTTACCGCCGAACCAGTCTCGCAGATCGGATTCGTCATTTTCGCGCTGGGCATTACGAACATTTGCATCGACACGATTGAACGTTGCCGTCGGGACGGCTGGGACGGCGCTGCCCTTCTTGGGCCAGGTGATGCCGCGGAACTCCTTGAGTTCGTCCGATAGGAACGCATACTCGATGCGTTGACCTGATGACACGACCATCGCCATCGGTAGGTCTGTCTCTTCGATGTATCGGTTGGCTGTCGCCAGCAATGATGTTTCGCAAAGCGACGCCAGAGACATGATTGCGTCGAGCCCTTCGCCGGCTGAGCGCATGGCCTGAGCGAACATTGGATTCGGCATGAGCAACCGTGCGGAGAAATGGTCGGCTTCCCGTTCGTACTTGTCGTCCGAACGGTATCCAGCCTGTGATTGGTGCATCTCCTGCCCTACCGGCAACAGTGCCTCGGCGTGACCCTCCAGCAGGTAATGGCCGAGCTCATGGCCAATGCTAAAGCGCCGAAAGCCCTCGCTTCGGATGTGGGTCGCAAAGGCGATGACGAACTGGTTGTCGACCTTGATTAGAGCACCGGACACACCCGCCGACGTATCTGGCTTTTCGATGACAGCTATCCCGATTGCCTCGGCGATCGCCCTGGGGTCAATCGGGAGCGAGGTGATCCCCTGTTCTTGCAGGAATCGCTCAGCTGCCTTTCCGGCCGTACGCCGAGCCAAATCCGCCACTATGACTCCGATTTAGTTCGACTCGCCAGGTGTTGGCGGATCGTCTCCATCAGATCCAGGTCCTCCCGGCTCATCTGATCTTCATGGCGATACGCGGCCGCACCCAGGTGCGCGGACAAATTGTCGGTTCGTCCAAGCAGGTAGTCGATGCTGACTTGGAGGGCGTCGGCCAGCTTGCGGAGGTTGTCGAGGCTGGGCTTCCGCTTCCCCGATTCGAAGTGGGAGATCGACGTTGCCGGGATGCTGGCTAGTTCACCCAGCTCGACCTGGTCGAGGCCTCGCAGGTTTCTGGTCTCGCGCAACCGGGCCGGGAACGGATTCGTAGCAACTTGATCGTCTGACATGTCGAGATAGCAATCTAGGACTTGTCGATATCGGCAAGTCTCGGTATTATGGACTCGACAAGTCTCTCATGTCGGAGTCGCCAAGTGCAAGAGTCCTCAACCCCAGCTCCAGCGGAACGGTTCCAGATCCTCTCCCTCGACGGAGGAGGACTTAAGGGCCTGTTTTCGGCCTGCTTCCTCGCGGAATGGGAGCAGCACGTCGGCCGTCCCATTACTTCGTCATTCGACTTGATTGCGGGGACGAGTACGGGGGGCATTATCGCCCTCGCGCTCGGCGCGGGGTTCCCGGCGGCGCAGATTGTCGAATTCTACCGTCAACATGGGCCAGCAATCTTTCCGGCGGAGGTATTCGAGGCCGTCGGCCGCGCGCGCCAGGCATTCGGAAGTCGTTACCGGCCCGAGCCGCTCGAATCCGTGCTCGACGAGTACTTCGGCGCGCGCCTGCTCGGCGAAAGCTCCACCCGTTTGGTCATTCCCGCGTACCACGCGGAGCGCGGCATCTACATCTTCAAGACAGCCCACCATCCGCGGCTTCTCATCGACTGCAATGAACGAATGGCGGTCGTCGCCCGGGCGACCGGTGCCGCCCCCACGTACCTGCCACCGTTCGAGCTGGAACGTGGGCTGCGTCTCATCGATGGCGGGGTATGGGCGAACAACCCGGTGCAGATCGCAGTGAATGAAGCACTGGGCTACCTGGCAGTGCCGCAGCATCGGATCGCCACGCTACGGATAGGTACGACCACGGAAGTTGCGTCGCCTAACGACTACCCTAGCGACCCCGGTGGGCTAGGGCCCAAACAGGTTTCACTGTTCGTGAACTTGATGATGCGCGGCCAGTCCCAGGCCGCCAGCGGGGGCGTTCGCCACATTCTTGGATCGGAGCGTTACTTCGAGATCGATCCTCTGGTGTCAGCGAACGCCTACCGCCTCGACCGTTTGTCTGAGGATCTGCGGGGCTTGGCGCGTGCGGAATTCCGGCGGACGGTCTCCGATCTGCATGAGCGGGGTTTTCTCGATCACGCTGCAGAACCCTTCATCCCGATCAACCCGATTCGAGGCAAGCGACATGGACTTATCAACGCGCGCTCAGCTTGACGAACTCTTGACGTACGGTGCAGAGGCGCTCGATCTGACGCCGACACAATACGACGACGCGGTTCAGAAGTACCAGGCCGTCGGAACGTGGTTGAACAAGCCGGGAACGCTCCTGGCGCCGGCCGACCCGCTGATATACCCGCAAGGATCGATCGCCATCGGGACGGCAACCAAACCCGTGGGCAGGGACGAGTTCGATCTAGACCTCGTTTGTCAGCTACAGATCGGTGCCGGGATGAGTCCAGCGGCACTAAAGCACGCCATCGGTCAGCGATTGCAAGAAAACGCGCTGTATCGTGAACGCCTGGAGGAAAAGAACCGTTGTTGGCGAATCGTATATGCCGGCGAGTTCCATATGGACATCTTGCCAGGTCGGCCCGACCCGCGTTTCGTTCACGGTACCGCGTTGCTAGTCCCGGACAAGGAGCTCGCGGCGTGGAAGGAAACTGATCCGAAAGGCTACGCAGCCTGGTTTGCGGAGCGCTCCCGGCTTTCGATTGCGGCGAGCAAGGGTATTCGGGCCGATGTTGAAGCACCGCCGCCGTCGCCGCAGACCTCGACGAAGACGCCGCTTCAGCTTGCCGTGCAGATCCTCAAACGTCACCGGGACCTGAGTCTTGGCGATGATAAAGATGCACCCATCTCAATCATCATCACTACCCTCGCCGCGAGTGCGTATGTAGGCCAGGATTCGGTCTTCGACACGCTTCACTACCTGATCCTTCGCATGCCCTCGTTCATCGAGACCGATGCTGCGGGCGAGGCCGTCGTCAGAAACCCGGTTAATCCGCTCGAGAATTTTGCGGACAAGTGGCGCGAAGAGCCGAGAAAGAAGCAACGGTT
The DNA here is from genome assembly GCA_937983055.1 of uncultured Pseudomonadota bacterium. Taxonomy (GTDB): domain Bacteria; phylum Pseudomonadota; class Gammaproteobacteria; order Burkholderiales; family Eutrophovitaceae; genus CALJLA01. Next base: position 47,164 of record CALJLA010000024.1, on the reverse strand, counting down.
CTTCCAGTGGCTGCAGGCAGCCAGCCGCGATTTGGAGCGACTTTCGCGCACAAGCCTGCCAGAGGCCGTGAAGGCTCTCGCTCCCCTCGTCGGAGAGCGTGCGGGTTCGGAGGCGGTTCGACGGTACGGGGCACGTATTCAGGATCAGCGAACTACCGGGCTCAGGGGCCTCGCCGCAACCGGCGCCCTGGGCGTCACGTCTACTCAAGCGCGCCCGATTCCGCGGCAAACGTTCTTCGGCCGGGATTCCTGATCTATGCGTCCACCCCCTCGGCGTCCGACGCTCGCACAACAGGGGGTCCGCCTGAAGCAAGCCCAGCCGGATTCTACTTTCCGGATCGACCAAGGCGGACGGCGGTTGATCTGGGTGGGCTGCCTTCAACCGACTCCAGTCAGCGACCGATACCGGATTCGGATCGAAGCCTACAGATCGACGAAGGTTTCGCCGAAGGTTTTCGTGGAGTCACCTCTGCTTAGCGAGCGGAACGGTGAACCGCCACCCCACCTGTATTCCGTGAAACGCTCCCAGCTCTGCCTGTGGCGACCCGGGAAGGGCGAATGGTCTCGGCGACTGTGGCTTGTGGACACCGTTCTTCTATGGGCGTCGTTGTGGTTGTTTTTCTATGAGGTCTGGCTCGCGACCGGCGACTGGATGGGCGGTGGCGAGCACCCGGACGTGGACGACTGAACCCCGGTCTCAGCCATCCTGAAGGATAGCCTTCGGCGCTGCAGACATGCGGGCCAAGAAACCGAGCAGTGAGTTGACGGGGTTTCGCATAGCCTCATCTCCCTTGGTATCGGAGCATGCGCGCCATGCACGGCCAATCCCACGAATACATGCATGCATCCTGGCGAGCGGTGATCGTCGTAGCGGGCCTGCTGCTCGGCGCGTCGCAAGCCCTGGCCGATCCCGACGCCGAGCGCGAAGCGCTCGCCCGGTTGATCCACGAGATCGAATCCCTCGAGCCCGTCATCGCGACGGCTGAATCTCAGGCCACCCCCGACACCCGCATCCGCTTCCGCTACGACTGGCTCCGCCAGGACCTCGAGCGGATCCGCGCCGGCATCCAGGAACACATCGACGCGCCCCGCAACGAGCCGCGGAAGGTGCCGCCGCTGCGTGGCGACTACCGGCAGTGACGCCCAGCGATGACGCCTGCACAGAACGCCGCGTTCCAGGCCGGGGCGGGCGTCACCGCCGGAACGCTGCTCACGAGTATCGCGAGCGTGGTGCTGGTCCTGGTTTTCGTCTGGGTGATGTGGGTGACCGTCGGGACGTTCCGGGCCTGGCAGGACGGTCAGGTCGCGCTGTTCGACCTCGTGTGGGCGGCGCTGCGGGCCAGCATCGTGCTGCTCGTGCTCGGTTTCTATCTGCGGTGACGGGGTGACCGGAACCGTATCGGTCCGGGTGCGAAGCCCGGGATGTGGTGATCAGGGGTCCGCCCCGCAACTTCGGAGAAATGATGATGTTCGCACAAGTGAAGAAGAGGACGGTGGCGCTGCTGGGTCTCCTCGGTCTCGCCGCCAACCCGCCGGTGTGGGCGGCACTGCCAACCCCTGTCGCGCCGAGTACGGCGCCGGCGGCTGGCGACTGGATCGCCTTGATCCAGGGTTACATCAAGGATGGCGGTCTGGTGCTGGGTCTGGCGATCGCGGTGCTGGGCTTCCTCTGGGTCGCCTATCTGGCGTTCGCCAAGTTCAACGAGGCGCGCCAGGGCAAGGCGGAGTGGGCCGAGGTCGGTGTGCTCGGCATTGTCGGTGCGGTGGTGCTGATCTTCGCGAGCTATCTGCTCACCGAAGCGGCCGGCGTCATCTGATCCGGCATGGCGGACCGTCAGGACATCCTCGCCGATCGGCTGAATGCCGAACCCGCGATCTTCAAGGGCTGCTCGTCGAGCGAACTTGGCGTCATCGTAGGCGTGGCCGCACTCGTGTGGTTACCCGTCAGTCTGATCCTGGCGGGGCTCGCGGGTGCGGTCACGATGGGCTTCGGCATCGCGGGCGTCGGTATCGTCGCGACCGTGCTGCTCATGGCGAGTCTGTTCCAGCGGCTGAAGAGGAACCGCCCGGACGGCTACTACCAGCAGCGGATCGTGCTCTGGCTCGACGACCACGGATTACGACGCTCGTCCTTCGTTCGTCGAAGCGGCGCATGGGATATCGGCAGGACGGCGCATGCGACGTTACCGGTACGAGATCGATAACGTCCGCGCGCACCTGCGCTCGCTCTGGGCGGTGATCGCCATCCAGGTGCTCGTCATCGCCGCGCTCTGGTTCGGCTGGAGCCGGGCGCCCGAGCGCCTCACCGTGCACATCCCACCTGACCTGCGCTCCGGAGCGACGCTGGCCGTGGACGAGGTATCGCCACCCAACGTCTATGCCTTCGCCTTCTACATCTTCCAGCAGCTCAACCGTTGGCCGGAGGACGGCGCCACGGACTATGGGCGAGCCATCTTCCGTGTCTCGCCTTATCTCACCCCCCGTTATCGCGCCGACTTGATCGCCGAGCTCGAACAAAAGGGCCGCCAAGGCGAGCTCGCCTACCGGGTCCGCGGTGTCCAGGAGATCCCGGGCCATGGTTACGAGGAACGACGCGTCGATCTGCTGAACGAGGCTGCCTGGATTGTTTGGCTGGACCTCGATCTCCTGGAGTCGGTGAAGGGCATGACCGTCAAGCGGACCGCAATCCGTTACCCGCTGCGCGTCGTGCGCTACGCCGTCGACCTCGAAGCCAATCCCTGGGGGCTGGCCCTCGACGGGTTCGGCGCCGAGGGGCCGCGCCGGCTGACCGATGCCGAGCTCGACGATGGAGGTACCGATGGTGGCGCATAGCGCGTTTGGAGCCGAAACGACCGAGTGGCGCTGTTGGATGAGCGCCATGCTCGCGGTACTCCTTCTGCTGCAGGCGGCGGGAGTCAACGCGGCGCCAGATACTCCGGAACGCATCGCCTGGCGCAAGACGCCCATTGCCGTCGAGCTCGCAGTCGGTGCCGAGCGGCTCGTCCATCTCCCGGGTCCGGTCAAGGTCGGCGTGCCACTACAGCTCCAGGGGGCGCTGCGCGTACAGAGCATCGACGGCACGCTCTACCTGCTGGCAATTCAGCCGTTCGCCGCGACCCGCGTGATCGTGCGTGGAATCGATAACGGGCAGGTCTACCTGCTCGACATTTCCGCGGTGGCCGAAGGCGACGGAAGTGGCCCGATTGAGGTCTATCTGCCGGACGGGGCACCTGCGAACGGTTCAGAGCCGACGGTGGCGTCAGGTCCACCGCAATACGGTTACGTCACTCTGACGCGCTTCGCCGCCCAACAAATGTACGCCCCGGCACGGTTGCTCCAGGAGCTTCCCGGCGTCGTCCGGCTGCCGATCAAGCGGGAGCCGGTGGCGCTGGTGCGCGGTGACGCCGTCGAGGCTGTGCCACTCGTCTCCTGGCGGGCCGGCGCTCTCTATGTCACCGCGGCCAAACTCACCAACAAGACGGACCGGCCGCAGACCCTGGACCCGCGGACCCTGCGCGGTCGCTGGCTCACCGCGGCCTTCCAACACAACCGGCTGCACGAGGGCGGCAGCGAGGCCGATCGAACGGTGGTGTACCTGATCTCGGACCGGCCGTTCGCGGCCTCGCTGCGGTAACCGGTCATGCCAGCCGCAACCTCCAATCGCCTGTTGCCGATTCTCGGCGGTGCCGTCGTGCTGATGCTGGCGTTCGTGACGCTGAAGTCCTGCTCGCGGGAGGAGGACAGCGGCGTGGTGCTGGACAACGTGCCGACAGCGCCGGCCCCGGACGCCGACACACCGGCCGACACCATCAAGACCCTCACGGCCAACGTCGCCGCGATGACCGCGGAGGTCGAGGCGCTGCGCCGGGAGAATGCGACCCTCGCCAGGGAGAATCAGACCCTCGTCGCAAACCGCACCCAGATCGAGGAGAACGTCGCCACGCGGTTGCGCCGTGAGCTGCTGTCCCGCGAGCGGGACGCGGAGAACCAGGGCCGGATCGATTCCGGCGTACTCGCGTCGCTGACCGACCGAGTTGACCGCCTTGCGGAGACGGTGGCCCGGGCGCAGCCGGGCAGCGGTAGCGACATCCCGGTGGGACTGGGTCTCGAGGGTGTCAGTACGCAAGGGCCGACGCCGAGCCTGATCTGGGTAGAGCCGCTCGACGTGCCGGCCGCGGCCACGTCAGAGAGCGGATTGTTGGACCGAGCCGGACAGACCGCGGGCGGGTATCTCGACAGTGCCCGCACTCGCACCGGGCAGGTCGTGACCAACGCGCGAGAAGAGGTGGACGCGCTCAAGAGTCGACCCGCCTATACGGTCCCCCGCAACGCCACGCTCATCGGTTCGACGGCAATGACCGCACTCGTCGGCCGGATCCCGATCCAGGGCCAGGTGCGCGACCCGATGCCGTTCAAGGTGATCACCGGTGCGGACAACCTGGCCGCCAACGGCCTGACGGTGCCCGGCGTGCAAGGCATGGTGTGGAGCGGTACTGCGGTCGGCGATTGGACCTTATCCTGCGTCACCGGTCGGCTGGAGTCCGTCACGTTCGTGTTCGACGACGGCACCATCCGCACGATCTCGAGCGACGACCGCAGCGCCCAGGCGAGCGGGCAAGGCGGACGCGACGAGCCGCTGGGCTGGATCTCGGACGTCCAGGGCATCCCGTGCATCAGCGGCGATCGCAAGACCAATGCCGCGTCGTTTCTGACCCAGCGGATTGGCGTGCAAGCCATCCAGGCAGCAGCGGACGCGGCAGCCGCCGCCGAGACGACCTCGGTTGTGAGCAACCTCGGCAGCGTGACAGACAGCGTCACCGGCGATGTCGGTACCTATGTGCTCGGCAAGACCGTGTCCGGCGGCAGCGAGGAAGTCGCCAAGTGGCTGCTCGAACGTCAGTCCCAGAGCTTCGATGCGGTGTTCGTGCCGGCCGGTACTGCGGTAGCCATCCATGTCGATCGCGAACTCGCCATCGACCTCGATCCCCAAGGCAGGAAACTGAATCATGCACTCGCGACTGCGCCCGATCGTCATCATCGGCTGGATTAGTCTCGCGCTCGGCGGCTGCGCCAGCACCAAGGAGTCGGTGTTGCCGCAGGACGGGCCGTCGATGAAGGCGATCTACGACGCGCACTTCGAGGGGATGGGCGCCGACGATCCTTATGTCCTGCGCCGAGAGCTGGGCACGCGACCGCTGGGTGACGACGACGTCGACCTGGCCGGCTACTCGCGCACCGCGCACACCGAGCTCGAGACGATCTTCCCTCGGCTGCCCAACCCGACCTTGGTGATGTACGTGTTCCCGCATCTTGCGGGGTCCGAACGCGTGCCGGTCCCGGGCTATGCCACGACCTTCACGCTCTACGAGCGGGTCGAGTACGCACTGCCGGGTGAAGTCCCGAGCGGGCAGCGCTGAGCATGGCCGGGTTCTCCCTGACCACGCCCCGCCTGGCTTCAACGGAATCTGCGACCGAGCCACGCCCACTCACGACGGCCGAGGTGAAGGCCTTGTACGCCAGACCGCCGTCGTTCTCCGATTTCCTTCCCTGGGTCGAGTACCTGCCGGACAGCCGCTGCTTCTTGCTCGAGGACGGGGTCAGTGTCGGCGCGTTGTTCGAGCTGACGCCGGCAGGTACCGAGGCGCGGACGCCGGGCTTCATGGCGGAGCTGCGCGACGCGATCCAGACCGCGATCACCGAAGCCATCCCTGAGCTAGACGACGCGCCTTGGATCCTCCAGCTCTACGTGCAGGACGAGCCGAGCCTGTCGGACCTGCTGCGCCAGGTCGAGGCCTACGTGCCCCCGGGAGCCAACGAGAGCGTGTACACCCGGCACTACCTCGAATTGCTAAAGGCCCATTGCGCCCGCATCAGCCGGCCAGGTGGCCTGTTCGAGGACTCGGCGCTGACCGGCACTGCCTGGCGGGGCCAGGTGCGGCGCGTTCGGGCGGCGCTCTATCGGCGCCTGAACCCACGCGGCCGGGTGCCGAGTGCGCTCGAGGTCGAGGCCGAGCTCAACGACGTCGCCACGAAATGGACGGCGGCGCTCGCCGCGGCCGGGATCCGCTGCCGCCGCGGTTCGGGGGAGGATCTCTACCGCTGGCTACTGCCATGGTTCAACCCACGGCCGGACTGCGCTGAAGGCGCCGTGGAGAAGCTTCTCGCCGTGGCACCGTACCCCGGCGATGAGGACCTGCCGTTCGGTGCGGATCTTGGGGAGGTTCTGACGCTCTCTTGCCCCAAGTCCGACAACGACTCGTCTACTTGGTGGTTCGATGGGCTGCCGCACACCATCGTCACGGTGCAGGGGCTCCGGCGGGCGCCCGACATCGGCCACATGACGGCAGAACGCCCCTCCGGGGATCATGTGTTCTCCCTGTTCGACCGGTTGCCCGAGCACGCCGTGATGGCGCTGACCATCACGGTGAAGCCCCAGGATCTGGTACGCAACCACATCGGGCTGGTTAAGCGCGCCGCCGTGGGCGATTCGGCGGAAGCCGAGTTGACGCGTGAGGACGCCGGCGCGGTAGAGCGTGAGATGGCGACCGGCAACAAGCTCTATCCCCTGCAACTGGCGTTCTACATCCGCGGCGAGGATCTCGCGGACCTGCGGACGAACGTCAATCAGCTGAACGCTTTGCTACTGCCCAACGGTCTGCAGCCGATTGCGCGCGAGGCGGATCTGCTGGCACTCGACAGCTACCTGCGCAACTTGCCGATGGCCTACGACGCCCGACTGGATCGGGTCAGCCGCCGGTCTCGCCTGGTCTTCTCCAGGCACATCGCAAACCTGTTGCCGCTCTATGGCCGCTCGCGCGGCACCGGCAATCCCGGGCTCGTGTTCTTCAACCGGGGTGCCGAACCCCTGGTTTTCGACCCCTTGCACCGGGCGGATCGCAAGAAGAACGCGCACATGCTGATCCTCGGCCCGACCGGCGCCGGCAAATCCGCGCTGCTGGTCTACCTGCTGCAGCAGATGGCGGCGATTCACCGTCCGCGCATCTTCATCATCGAGGCCGGCGGTTCGTTCTCGCTGCTCGGGCAGCACTTCGCCAGCCACGGGCTCGACGTCAACCAGGTGACGCTCAACCCGGGTGCCGATGTGAGCCTACCGCCATTCGCCGATGCGTTGCGGCTGCTGGACAAGGACCGGCGCGTGAAGCTCGTGACCGATACGGAAGCGCTCGAAGAGAATGAGGACGACGACGAAGAAGAAGGCGATGGCCCCGGCCGCGACATCCTCGGCGAGATGGAGATTGCCGCGCGGATCATGATCACCGGCGGCGACGAGCGCGAGGACGCGCGCATGACCCGGGCGGATCGACTCCTGATCCGGAATGCCATCCTGCTCGCAGCCAAGTCCGTGGCCGAGCAAGGTCGCGACCAGGTGTTGACCCGGGATGTCGTCGCGGCGCTGACCAACATCGGGCGCGATACGGGCCTGCCGGAGCACCGGCGCAACCGGGCGCTCGAGATGGGTGACGGCATGGCGCTCTTCTGTTCGGGGCTCGCAGGACAGTTCTTCGACCGGCCAGGCAAGCCCTGGCCGGCGGCGGACGTGACGATCCTGGAAATGGGCATGCTCGCTCGCGAAGGCTACGAGGATCAGCTGACCGTGGCCTACATCTCGATGATGAGTCACATCAACGATCTGGTGGAGCGCCATCAGAGCGACGCACGACCGACACTCGTCGTCACCGACGAGGGGCACATCATCACGACCAATCCGCTGCTCGCGCGCTACGTCGTCAAGATCACGAAGATGTGGCGCAAGCTCGGCGCCTGGTTCTGGATCGCGACGCAGAACCTCGAGGATTTTCCCGACGCCAGCCGCAAGATGCTCAACATGATGGAGTGGTGGCTCTGCCTCGTCATGCCGAAAGAGGAGGTCGAGCAGATCGCACGCTTCAAGGACTTGAATGAGGAGCAGCGCAGTCTGCTGCTGTCGGCTCGCAAGGAACCCGGTAAGTACGTCGAGGGGGTTGTGCTGGCGGACAACCTCGAGGCCCTGTTCCGCAGCGTACCGCCACCTCTGTCGCTGGCCCTGGCCATGACCGAAAAGCACGAGAAGGCCGAGCGGGCAGCGATCATGCGCGAGCGTGGCTGCACTGAGCTCGAGGCGGTGCACATGGTAGCCGAGCGGATCGCGGCTCGACGCGGCGGTTGATTTCCAGCCAACAGGCCAGAAACCAGACCTCAGGCTGCGCGGGTTTTCTCTTCCTCGGGTCTCTGTTCGCGCAGACGATGGCGAGCATCGTCCCGCGATTCGAGACAGAGACATGCTCGCTTTATCCAACGCCCTGGTTGCACTGACGCTCTTTGGGCCCCTGGCTTTCAGCGCGCCTGCGGAGGCGAGCGACGCACTGGTCATCGAGGCCTTCGCCACAAGCGAGCAGCCGATCGTTGGTGCCGAGCACGAGAGACTGCGAACCGCGACCATCACGATCTACGCCGTGGACGGCCTCGAACGCTTCGAATCGGAGCTGTCTGAAGGCCTCCCTGCTGACCCGGACACCGCGAAGGCGGCAGCGCTCCGTCGGATCCAGCACCTCGACGACGCTCGCATGGTGTCGGCGAAGAACGCGGCGTATGGGCTTGCCAAGGCAGTGCAGTACGGCGTCGATCGCTATCCCGCCATCGTGTTCGACGGACGCGCCGTCGTCTATGGCGTGCCGGATCTGGTCGAGGCGCTCGACCATTACGAAGCTTGGCAACGGGAGCAGACCCGATGAGGCGTCAGCGCCTCCCTGTTCTCGGCTTGGCATTGCTGCTCCTGGTATCCGCCGGGAGCCAAGCAGCAACGGTCACGACACCCGGTATAATCGCCCAGACCACGGCGGCGACCCTCGCCTGCATGCGCTGGATGCCGGTAGGAGTGTGCTTCTGGCTGCGTTGTTCCTGGACCGGCTGTCGTGTCCGCACCTCACTCAAGGTCGGGCACTACAACCCGGACCTGGTCGTCAGTGTCTACAACGAGCTCGGTGGCAATCCGTGGGCGGAGATCCGCGCAACGCTCGGCCTCGCCCAGCGCACGGCTGCAACCGGTCTGCTGGGTGCTTTTCTGCCGGTCCCGATCGACAGCGCCGGCAACCGCACCGAGGGGGCCGGCGACCGGAAGGATCACCGCAATCTCGTGTTCCGCGAGAGCGATGCTATCGGCCACCCGCTGAGTACATTGTCCGGCCTCGTCGCCGGCGTCGGCCTCGTCTGCGAATCCCAGACGACGTCTTTCTTCCCGTACTTCCAGTCCGGGCTCGATGCCCTGTCCTGGCGGCAGGAGATCCCGGAGATCTTCTACGCGGCGAGCTGGGTGCCGGGGCTGCGGGAGGTCGGCACCTTCCCACTGCAGACCTGGGGCAGCGTGCATCCTCGCACCGGCTGGACCACCCAGGCGGACGAACCCAAGGCTGCCGCCGTCACCGCCCAGCGCGCTGGCGACATCGTGACCCGTACCGGTCAGCCACATGTCTACGTGCCGCTTACCGAGCCCAGCTCTGGCAGCCAACGCGTCTGGCCGCCGGGCCCGCTGGTCGAGAAGGACGCTCGCACCGGCACCTGGCAGATGCTAGCGCCGCGCCCGGAGGCGAGCTGCAACGTGTTCGGTACCAACGACCTGGTGAGCCTCTCCGGCTGGGGAGGCGGCCGGGTCGACGCGGCCGGTGACTATGTCTGGAACCTCTGGCGACCCTACCAGTGCTGCAGCCGCCGCGGGCAGTGGTTTCTGTTCGACATCAACTGGATCTCGTACCCGCCATGACATACCCGAACCACGGAAGCTCGAGGCTCGCCGCCTTCGCGATGCTCGTCGCAGCGTTGACCGCGCACGCGGCACATGCCGCCGAAGGCCCGACCGAAGACAGCCTCTGGTACTACGAGATCGGCGGAGCCGAACCGGTTTCGGCTCCTGCCAACCCGTCGGTGGTATCGGTGACCCTCGGCGGTTCCGCCCAGCTCGGGCTCGGCTACAGCTGCGGCAAGTTCGACCCGGTACTCGCAGTCACCAACACCCTGAACGACATCAAGTCTGGCGTTGACGACATGATGAACGCCATGACGGCCGCCGCGTCGTCAGCAATCGCCGCACTGCCGGCGCTGATCCTGCAACGGGCAAACCCCGGCCTCTACGACCTGTTCCAGAACGCGCTGCTGAAGGCGGAGGAGACGATGCAGCTTGCGACCAAGAGCTGCGAGCAGATGGAGGCCGAGATCGCCCAGGGCAAGAACCCCTACGCGGATCTCGTCACGCTCTCCAAGGGCAACGACTGGAAAGTACAGATGGGGATCGGTGGGAACGACGCCGTGACCGCGAAGGAATCGGTCGAGACCTCGAACGGCGACAACGGTGTGCCGTGGATCGGTGGCCAGGCCGGCGGCGCCGGGCAGCCGGTGCTCCGCTTCACCGGAGACATCGTGCAGGCGGGTTACAACATCAACATGAACCGGCCGATCACTTCGACCGCCCCCGTGCCCGCGGCATCCGCCACGCGGCTGTCCGAGGTCTGGCCGACGCCGGTCGCCGCGAGGAACTGGGTGGTCGACGTGGTGGGCGAGAACATCGTCACCACCTGCGACACCTGCCGCAAGGACAGCATCCCGGGCACCGGGCTCCTGCCCAAGCTCTACAGCGAGTCGGCGACCGTGACGACCGAACTCGCGAACCTGGTCAGCGGCGCGACACCGCCGACGCTCGCGAACCTCGAGCTTGTCACCGCCCCTGGCGTCGCAGTCACACGCCAGGTGGTCGAGGCGATCCGCGAGATGCCGGCCACTGAGCAGGGGCTCATCATCGGCCGGTTGGTGTCCGAGATCAGCACGGCGCGCACGGTGGAGAAGGCCCTGTATGCCCGGCGGCTGCTGCTGTCGGGCCGTCAGGTGCCGGAAGTGTATGCCACCGAGGTCGCGCGGCAGCACGCCGACACGGCGATCACCGAGCTCGACAAGGAGATCGAGAGCCTCCTGTTCGAGACCCGCGTGCGCCGCGAAGTGGTCTCCGACACCGTGACGGTACTGCTCGAACGCGCGGCGGCACGCCGCCAAGCGTCGTTAAACGTCCCGCAAGGGGAGCCCATCGATCCCCGGCCGCTCAGCAATGGCCGCGTTCAGTAACGGGGCACAGTTGCGCCGCCGTTGGTTTCTCACGCTGTCGCTGGTCGCAGTCGGCGGCGTGATTGCCGTCGGTTTGGCACTCTGGCAGGTAGTGGAGCTGAACTCGCTCTCCACCGTCTCTGAGCGGGTCGCTGCGGCGAAGCCGTTCGCAAGCGCGATCCGTTTCGCGCTGATTGGCCTGCTGGCACTGGCTTGGCCTTGGTTGCCGGCATTCTGGGCCGGAGCCGAACGGTACGACGACCGTACCCATGCACGCTGGATGGCGCTGCGCTGGCGGGTCGTGGGCTGGCTGATCGTCATCGAGCTCGTGCTCGGGCAGAACCTGATCGGTCGCTTCCTGGGCGCGATTTCGGGGCCCCTTGCATGAGCGTCGACAGCTACCTCGAACTCTTCACGACGCTATTCGGCTGGGCGTTCTACGACGTGCTGTGGGATGTGCTGGTCGGCACTGGCATTGTCTACCTGCCGTTCCTCGGCATCCTGATCGACAACTGGCGCGACCCGGCCGAGGGTGGTCAGTTCGGCACGGTCACCGGACTTTCGCTGCGGCGTATGGAGATCGAGCTCTTCCTGGCGCTGCTCGTTGTAGTGCTGGCCGGTCAGCCGGCAGCACTTACGCCATTGAACGCCGGGACCTTGAGTTACGAACCTCAGCCTACACTTGCCGACCCGACGCCGGCGACCGCCACCGTGGCGGCACCGCAGAGTACCTACGGGGCGGCCGGATTCAATGGCTCGCCAGCGACCGTGAACATCCCGGTCTGGTGGTACGCCGTGTTGGCCATGAGCTCCGGATTCAACCATGCCGTGGTCGAAGGCCTGCCCGCCGCGAGCGACATGCGCACCTATGAACAACAGGCGCGGCTCGCCACCATTGCCGATCCCCGGCTGCGGCAGGAAACGAGCGACTTCTTCAGCGAATGCTACGTGGCCGCGCGTTCCAAGTACCAGGCGGAACGGCCGGCGACCGCCGCGGTAACCGGAATCCTGGCGACCTACGGCGAAGACGATCCGGATTGGATGGGTTCGCACGTCTACCGGGACACCGCCGGCTACTACGACACCCTGCGCCCGTCGAAACAGATTCCGGGCTGGGCCTACAACCCGGCCCGCGATACAGAGTACGACCCCGCCTCACCGCCCATCTGGGGCAAGCCCACGTGCAAGGAGTGGTGGGAGAACGGCGCCCAGGGCCTGCGCGAGAAGCTCATTAACGAGGCGGACGCGACCTCGGCGGGGTTCTCGGGCCTGGTCGTCGCGGTGGCACCGATCCTGGCCAGCGAACAGCAGGAAGATGCCGTGGTCCGCACGGTTCTCAACAACGCGCCGCCCTCCTGGTCCAGCAATGAGCTCGTCGCCGGCAACACGGCCAACACCGGCTGGCTCGCCACGGCCGAGAACATCGCCAAGGGGGGCCTCGCGACGGGCGGGGTGCTCGTCGCCTCGGGGCTTTTCTCGGTGACGATGACCGCGGTACTGCAGGCGCTGCCGATGGTCCAGGCGCTGATGCTGCTCGGCATCTACGCGCTGCTACCGATGATCGTGGTCCTGTCCCGCTACTCGCTGTCGATGATGGTGGTCGGCGCGATGGCGATCTTCACTGTCAAGTTCTGGAGCGTGCTCTGGTACCTGGCCATGTGGGTGGACCAGAACCTGATCCTGTCCATGTACCCAAACGTGAACGTGTTCCTGCAGATCTTCGCCAATCCCGGCGAGCATGACGCCAAGCGCATGCTGCTCAACATGATTACGACCAGCCTCTACTTGGGGTTGCCCCTGCTTTGGACGGGCATGATGGGCTGGGCGGGGCTGAAGGTGGGTCGGTCCCTCGAGGTCGCGACCAGCGCGATGCGGAATCCTGCTCAGGACGCCGGCCGTCAGGGCGGGGCCATCGGTAAGGCTGCCCTGTCGAAAGGGATCCGGAAATAGAGTCGGGGGAGCCTAATCAGGCTTGTAGATGCCGGCCGGATCGGTTCCGTCGTCGAACTTGCCAGTCCTGTAGTTGAGGAGGCCGCCCCGGACGGAGCTGCTGAGCTCATCGTCCGCCGGCGTCGTCTCGGCGGCGCCGGCCAGAAAGCGGACCGCGGCCAACAGCGCTCCGATGCCCGCGCCGATCGTCGCGATCGTGAGCCTGCCGCCTGCTTTCAACACCTTCTTCAACGTATTCGCCTCCTGAATGCTGGCTGGGCCACGGCGGCGCGACTGCCGGACCTTCATGGCAGTCTACCCTGCGGCCGAGGGCACGTGCCGGACAGATCAGCCCCCAACTCCTTGTATTCCTGTCGTTTTCTTCGGGCAAGACCTGCGATCCTCGCATTTCCTGCTGGTTCGATCCGCCCAATTCTACTAGCATGGGGCCTAGTTTGGCCGTACCAATTGGACAACTCTTCCCTTGATGGGTTTCGGGGGAGATCCAGCCGCGGCCGCAATGACCTGCCGGGTTTGCGTCAGGGGAAACAATTAGATGGTTGAAGACCGATGGCTCTCGGTCGACGAGATTGCGCTGTACCTCGGGGTCAAGCGCGACACCGTGTACAAGTGGATCGACCGCAAGCAGATGCCCGCGCACAAGGTCGGGCGGCTGTGGAAGTTCAGAAAAGAAGAAATCGATGAATGGGTTCGAAGCGGCGGCGGCAACCGCGGAGATGAGGCAAATGACGGGTGACGTACGACGGGCGCATGGAGGATAAGGGGTTCCAATGAAGCTGGAAGAGCTCCAGGCCAATGCCGCCGTGCGCGGCATCCTCTCGGACGGACTGGTCACGGTCGTCAGCGTGCAGTGGTTCGGCTCCGAGGCGCTGGAGCTGACGTACAAAACACCGACCGGGAAAGTCGCTAACGAGTTGCTCTACCGGCACGACGAACCGCGCCTCGAAATCGCGGAGGTCGGCCGGCCCTGGAGTTTCGACGGGGATGGCGCGCTGTTCCGGCTGGTCTCCGAAGCCCAGCGCATCCGTCTCGCTCACCTGTTCGACCCGGTACTCGCGGTTCACACCTCCGTCGTCGAGCCGCTGCCGCACCAGATCACCGCCGTCTATGAGTCGATGCTGCCGCGGCAGCCGCTGCGATTCCTGCTCGCCGACGACCCCGGCGCCGGTAAGACCATCATGGCCGGCCTGCTCATCAAGGAGCTCATTGCCCGCGGTGACCTGCAACGCTGCCTGGTGGTCTGTCCCGGCAGCCTCGCCGAGCAGTGGCAGGACGAGCTCTACCGCCGATTCCAGTTGCCGTTCGAAATCCTGACCAACGACAAGCTCGAGGCGGCGCGCACCGGCAACTGGTTCCTCGAAACGAACCTGGTGATCGCGCGGCTCGACAAGCTCTCTCGCAACGAAGACGTGCAGCAGAAGCTACAGGCGCCCGATTGCCGGTGGGACCTGGTCGTGTGCGACGAGGCGCACAAGATGTCGGCCACCTTCTTCGGCGGAGAGGTCAAGTACACGAAGCGCTATCGGTTGGGCCAACTGCTGTCTTCGCTGACGCGGCATTTCCTGCTCATGACGGCGACCCCGCACAACGGCAAGGAAGAGGACTTCCAGCTGTTCATGGCCTTGATCGACGGAGACCGTTTCGAAGGGCGTTTTCGCGATGGCGTTCATGTCGCCGATGTCTCCGACCTCATGCGCCGGATGGTCAAGGAGAACCTGCTGAAGTTCGACGGGACACCGCTCTTTCCGGAGCGCATTGCCTACACGGTCCCGTACAAGCTCTCGGAAGAAGAGGCGCACCTCTACAAGTCTGTTACCGATTACGTCCGCGAGGAGTTCAATCGGGCCGAGGCCCTCGAAAACGACAAGCGGGCCGGTACGGTTGGCTTCGCGCTGACCATTCTGCAGCGTCGCCTGGCGTCGTCGCCTGAGGCGATCTACCAGTCACTTCGGCGACGCCGTGAACGTCTGGAAAGTCGGCTACGCGAGCTCGAAGTCCTGCAGAGAGGCGGCCAGGTGGCGATCGCCTTCGCGGCCGCTGGTCCGGAGCTGGACCCGGAGGACGTCGAGGACCTCGATGAAGCACCGGACAACGAAGTCGAGGCCACCGAGGAGGAGATCCTCGACCAGGCGACGGCCGCCCGGTCCATCGCCGAGCTCAAGGCGGAAATCGAGACGCTGAAATCGCTGGAGGGCCTGGCACTCGCTGTCAGGCGGAGCGGCGCCGACACCAAGTGGCGGGAACTCGCGAGTCTTCTCGGCGAGATCTTCACCGCAGGCGGTCTGGCCGGCCAGATCGCGGAGCCCGACGTCCCCTACGGCGCGGGAGAGATCCCCAAGCCCAAGTCGTCGCCGCGGCAGAAGCTCGTCATCTTCACCGAGCACCGCGATACGCTCAGCTATCTCCACGAGCGCATCACGACGCTGCTGGGCCGCCAGGAATCCGTCGTCGTGATCCACGGCGGCATGGGCCGGGAAGATCGGCTCAAGGCCCAGGAGGCATTCCGCCACGACCCCGAGGTCCAGGTTCTGCTGGCTACCGATGCGGCTGGCGAGGGCATCAACCTCCAGCGGGCACACTTGATGGTCAACTATGACCTGCCCTGGAACCCGAACCGGCTGGAGCAGCGGTTCGGACGTATCCACCGCATCGGCCAGACCGAGGTCTGCCATCTGTGGAACCTGGTGGCGGACGAGACTCGCGAAGGCGACGTTTATCGGAAGCTGCTCGATAAACTCGAACAGGCCCGGCAGTCGCTGGGTGGCCAGGTTTTCGACGTCCTCGGCAAGCTGCACTTCGAGGGCCGCCCGTTGCGCGACCTCCTCGTCGAGGCAATCCGCTATGGCGAGCAGCCAGAGGTGCGAGCCCGCCTAACCACGGCCGTCGACCACGCGCTGGACCGAGTCCATCTTCAGGACCTGCTGGAGGAGCGCGCCCTTGCTCAAGACGCCATGGATGCGAGCCGGGTTCAGCGCATCCGGGAGGACATGGAGCGCGCCGAAGCGCGTCGCCTGCAGCCACACTACATCGAGTCCTTCTTCCGCGAGGCGTTCCAACGGCTCGGCGGGTCGGCCAAGCAACGTGAGCCCCGGCGCTACGAGGTTACCCATGTGCCGGCGCCGGTTCGGAACCGGGACCGGTTGATTGGGATCGGGGAGCCGGTGTTGCCCCGCTACGAACGGATCGCCTTCGAGAAGTCCTTGGTAGCGCCGCAGGGACAGCCACTGGCAGCCTTCGTGTGCCCGGGTCATCCGTTACTGGACGCCGTGATCGACCTGACCCTGGAGCGCCATCGAGATTTGCTGAAGCGCGGCGCGGTCCTGGTCGACGAAGGTGACATGGGTATGCAACCCCGTGTGCTCTTCTATCTGGAGCATGCGATTCAGGATGCCAGCGTGACCCGCTCGGGCGATCGACGCGTGATCTCCAAGCGGATGCTCTACGTCGAGCTCGACGAGGGCGGCGTCACCCGCCATGTCCACTACGCGCCTTACCTGGACTACCGGCCTCTCACCGATAGCGATCCGGACATCGAATCGATTCTCGACCACCCTGAATGCGCTTGGCTTGGCCGCGACATGGAGTCAAAGGCGCAGGGCTACGCAGTCGCCAATGTTGTCCCGGAGCATTTGAAGGAAGTTCGAGATGCCAAGTTGGCGCTGATCGCCAAGACAGAAGCCGCGGTCAAAGACCGCCTCACAAAGGAAATCACCTACTGGGATCATCGGGCAGAGCAGTTGAAGCTCCAAGAGCAAGCCGGCAAGACCGGTGCGCGGCTGAATTCCGGCGAGGCGCGCAAGCGCGCGGACAACCTTCAGGCAAGGCTCCAGAAGCGCCTGGAGGAACTCAAGCTGGAGGCACAGATTTCGCCCTTGCCGCCTGTGGTGCTGGGCGGCGTGCTCGTTGTGCCGCAGGGGCTGGTGAATCAACTGAAAGGCGTCGAATCCAGTCCAGTCGCCTCACCAGGGGACACGCAAGCGTCCGCGGCTCGTGCGCGAGAGATCATCATGGAGGTCGAGCGCGGGCTTGGGTTCGATCCCACGGACCGGGAGTTCGAGAAGCTGGGCTACGACATCGAGAGCCGGGTGCCAGGCACCGGCCGGCTCAGGTTCATCGAGGTAAAGGGGCGGGTCACTGGCGCGCCCACGATCACCGTGACGCGAAATGAGATCCTCTATTCGCTCAACAAGCCTGAGGACTACATCCTGGGCATTGTCGAGTTTCTCGATGGTGACGAGCACCGGGTGCACTACGTTAGGGAGCCGTTCCAACGTGAGCCGGACTTTGGTGTGACGAGCGTCAATTACGACTTCGCCGAGCTGCTTGTGCGCGCGCAGCAGCCTTCGTGAGCTTAGTGACCGGAATCCGCTGGAAATGAAGACTAACAAGAAGCTGATCGAAGTCGCCCTTCCTCTCGACGCGATCAACAAGGCGTCCGCAAGAGAAAAGTCCATCAGGCATGGCCATCCCAGCACGCTGCATCTGTGGTGGGCTCGGCGACCGTTAGCGGCTGCGCGTGCAGTGATCTTCGCGCAGATGGTCGACGACCCGTCGGCGTATGTGGACGTCCTGCTTTCGGATTCCAAGACACGACGGGCAGCGGAACGGGAGCTTAAGAGACGGCTAGCCGAGCACGCGGCCAAGCAGGCTCTGGCTGATGACGATGCGATCGCTGAACCCGAGCCCACACTGGCCGAGGTCGTCGCCGAGATCGAGCGGGACCGCCTGTTCGCGATCCTGGAGGATCTGGTGCTGTGGGAGAACACCACGAACGAGGCAGTGCTGGAGAAGGCGCGCGCGGAGATCTGGCAGAGCTGGCGGCGGGCCTGCGCGGAGAACGCGGATCACCCACGGGCCAGAGAGCTGTTCGACCGGAACAAGCTGCCCGGCTTTCACGACCCGTTCGCAGGCGGCGGCGCGCTGCCGCTGGAAGCGCAGCGGCTTGGGATGGGGGCCTATGCCAGCGACCTGAACCCGGTGGCGGTGTTGATCAACAAGGCGATGATCGAGATCCCACCGAAGTTCGCCGGCAAACCGCCAGTCAATCCCGAATCCCGTTCGGATAAGAACCTATTTGCCCGGGAATGGACCGGTGCACAGGGTCTGGCGGAGGATGTGCGCCACTACGGCAGGTCGATGCGCGACGAGGCCGAAAAGCGTATTGGGCACCTTTATCCAAAGGTTGAGGTCACCTCCGAAATGGTCACGGCGCGGCCGGACCTGAAGCAGTACGCCGGCCGCAAGCTCACCGTCATCGCCTGGCTGTGGGTGCGCACCGTGAAAAGCCCGAATCCGGCCTTTGCACAGGTGGACGTGCCGCTCGCGTCGACCTTCATGCTCTCCACGAAGGCGGGCAAGGAGGCCTACGTCGAGCCGGTGATCGAACGCGATGGCTACCGCTTTACGGTGAAGGTAGGGAAGCCCAAGGACGCTGCGGAAATGAAGAGCGGCACCAAGCTTTCGCGCGGCGCGAACTTCCGGTGCCTGATGTCGGGAACGCCGATGGACGGTGACTATGTCAAGGCCGAGGGAAGGGCCGGACGCATGGGCGCGAGGTTGATGGCCATCGTGACTGAGGGCGACCGCGGGCGCATTTATCTTGAACCGACACCGGAGCAGGAGGCGGTGGCGCTTGAGGCAAAGCCGGATTGGCAGCCAGATAGCGCGTTGCCAGATGATCCACGCAATTTCTGGACGGTGCAGTACGGTCTGACAACGTACGGCGACCTCTTTACCCCGCGCCAACTCGTTGCGCTGACGACCTTTTCAGACTTGGTGCAGGAAATGCACAAGCGGATACAGGCCGACGCTATCGCGGCTGGCCTGCCCGAGGACAAACCGCTGAAGGACGGTGGCAGCGGGGCGTCGGCCTATGCCGAGGCCGTTGAGACGTATCTCGGATTCGCACTAAGCAAGGCTGCGGACCGCAATACAGCTTTATGCGTTTGGGAACATGGAATGGACCGCCTTCGTGGGACATTTGGACGGCAGGCGCTGCCAATGGTGTGGGACTATGCTGAAACCAATCCTTTTGCGGGTGCCGGAGGCGACATATTCGGAACTGCGTATTCGCTAAGCGAGGTTCTCGACAAGTTCTTGGCTAGTGTCCCGGGGACTGCAGTCCAGAGCAATGCACAATCGCAAACACTAAGTAGAGATTTCCTGGTTTCGACTGATCCACCCTACTACGACAACATCGGCTACGCTGACTTGTCGGACTTCTTCTATGTTTGGCTGCGGCGCTCCCTGCGAGCCGTCTTCCCTGACCTATTCGCGACACTCGCTGTTCCGAAGACGGAGGAGCTTGTGGCGACGCCCTACAGACACGGCAGCAAGGAGAAGGCCGAAACGTTCTTCCTCGATGGCATGACGCAGGCAATGCATCGCCTCGCCGATCAGTCACACGCGGCTTTTCCCGTCACCATCTACTACGCGTTCAAGCAGTCCGAGATAAAGGGCGATGAAGGGATGGCTTCAACGGGTTGGGAGACCTTCTTGGACGCGGTGATCCGCGCCGGATTCGGTATTAGTGGCACGTGGCCGATGAGATCCGAGCTGGCAACGAGAAACATAGGTCGAGGTACCAACGCCCTCGCTTCGAGCATTGTTCTCGTTTGCCGCTCGCGGGTCGCTGAGGCCCCAACCGCCACGCGCCGGGACTTCATCACCGCGCTCAAGTTCGAGCTGCCCAAGGCATTGATCCACCTGCAGCGTGGCAACATCGCGCCGGTGGATCTAGCGCAGGCAGCCATCGGTCCAGGTATGGCGGTCTATACCCGTTACGCCAAGGTGCTCGACGCCGAGGGCAAACCGCTAAGCGTGCGCGAAGCGCTTGCATTGATCAATCAAACTCTCGACGAGGCGCTGGCCGAGCAGGAAGGCGACTTCGACGCCGACAGCCGCTGGGCACTAACCTGGTTCGAGCAGTCCGGCTTTGCCGAGGGAGAATACGGTGCGGCCGAGCAGCTTTCCAAGGCCAAGAATACTAGCGTCGGGGGCTTGGTCGAGGCCGGAATTCTCTCCTCGAAAGCGGGCAAGGTGCGGCTGCTGAAGCCGGACGAGCTGCCCGCAGAATGGGACCCCAGCAACGACCCGCGCCTGACGGCCTGGGAGATGGTCCACCACCTGATTCGTGTGCTAGAGGCGGAAGGTGAAAGCGCCGCCGCGGAGCTTGCCGGAGAACTTGGCGCGAAGGCCGAGGCAGCGCGCGAGCTGTGCTATCGGCTGTACACGCTCTGCGAGCGTAAGAAGCGCGCGGCCGAGGCACTATCGTACAACGGTTTAGTTCAGAGCTGGCCCGAGATCATGCGTCTGGTGCGTGAGGAGAGAGTCGAGGAGCCAGGGCAGACATCACTATTTTCCGGTGAAGAAGCTTGATGGCTTCTAGAGACGGGTCCCCGGAGTAACGAATGGCGATATCAAATCACGAACGAGTTGGGAAAGCGCTTGAACTCCTGAAAACGGGACTCGGGCCGTTTGTTGAACGCGAAATCAAGGGGGCAATGGAGTCGCGTCGTCTCGACGCACACAAGCTCCGGGACTACGCCGAGGATCCGGTGCTGGCGAACAAGCCGATTCCGGAATGGGATGACGCCGCGCTATAGAAGCTAATGTGGGAGACCTGGAACGACGTCTTTCGCAAGATTCTCGGTCCGGCGGAGCGCAGCCTCGTCGGCGAACTCCGTGGCCACCGAAACAAGTGGGCGCACCAGGAGAGCTTCTCGAGTGATGACGCCTACCGCGCACTCGACTCCGTTGGGCGGCTTCTTGCAGCCGTCTCGGCGCCACAGTCGGAAGACCTAGAGCGTCTGAAGATGGAACTGCTCCGGGTTCGATTTGACGAGCAGGCGCGCGGCGAACGCCGCAAGCAGGCCGGGACGGCGATTGAGAGTGCAGCCGCGGCGAATCTGAAACCGTGGCGGGAAATTGTGACACCGCACAAGGATGTGGCCAGCGGTCGATACCAGCAGGCCGAATTTGCTGCCGACCTGTGGCAGGTCCATCTGGGAGAAGGAACGGATGAGTACCGCGATCCCGTCGAGTTCTTCCGGCGCACCTATCTGACCGAGAGCTTAAAGGGCCTACTGGTCGGTGCAATACACCGTCTTACCAGCAAAGGTGGTGATCCGGTCGTCCAGCTCCAAACTAACTTCGGGGGCGGCAAGACTCACTCAATGCTGGCCCTTTATCACTTGTTCTCGGGTGCGAACCCTACAGACCTTGCCGGCATCGACACCGTCATGCAGGAGGCAGAGGCCGCGCAGCTGCCGAAAGCGCGACGGGTCGTGCTGGTCGGCAACAAGATCTCTCCGGGGAACCCAAGCACCAAGGAAGATGGCACGGTTATCCGTACTCTCTGGGGCGAGCTTGCGTGGCAGCTGGGCGGGAAGAAGGCGTACGCCAAGATTGCCGCGGATGACGAGAAGGCCACCAGCCCCGGCGACACGCTGCGGGAGCTCTTCAAGGAGTACGGCCCCTGCCTCATCCTCGTCGATGAATGGGTAGCCTATGCACGCCAGCTTCACGACCAGAGCGATCTGCCCGCCGGCGGATTCGAAACTCAGTTCAGCTTTGCCCAGGCCCTGACCGAGTCGGCCAAACTGGCTGGCAACTGCCTGCTGGTGATCAGCCTGCCTGCGTCGGACACGGCTGGATCACCTCACACTCAGGCCGATGATGTAGAAGTCGGGGGCCAGCGAGGCCGCGAAGCTCTGGATCGTCTGCGGAACGTCGTGGGCCGCATCGAGTCATCCTGGCGCCCAGCGAGCGCAGAAGAAGGTTTCGAGATTGTTCGGCGCCGGCTGTTCGAGCCGTTCTCGGATCCGACACAGTTCAAGGATCGCGACGTGGTGGCCCGGGCATTCGCTGAGCTCTATCGCACACAGCACCAGGAGTTCCCTCCGGAGTGCCGGGACAGCGACTACGAAAAGCGCATCAAGGCCGCGTACCCGATTCACCCGGAGATTTTCGATCGGCTCTACACCGACTGGTCGACGCTCGTGAAATTCCAGCGCACCCGCGGCGTGTTGCGCCTGATGGCGGCGGTCATCCATAGCCTTTGGGAGAAAGGCGATCGGAACCCGCTCATTCTCCCAGCGAACATCGCGATCGACGATCCGCGCGTGCAGTTCGAGTTGACCCGATATCTCACGGACAACTGGGTTCCCGTCATCGAGAAGGATGTCGACGGCCCGAGCTCTCTCCCTCTACAGATTGACGGGGAAGTCCCAAACCTCGGCAAGTTCGCTGCTTGCCGTCGGGTCGCGCGAGCCATCTACCTGGGGTCTGCACCGACCGCGGCTGCAGCACACCGGGGGCTCGAAGATCGCCGCGTCAAACTGGGCTGCGTCATGCCGGGCGAGTCGCCGGCGGTGTTCGGTGACGCCCTGCGCCGGCTCGCCGGGGCAGCGACCTACCTCTACCAGGATGGACCGCGCTACTGGTATTCCACGCAACCAACCGTGACGAAGCTCGCCGAGGACCGCGCCGAGCAGATGAAGCGCGACCCGGACAAGGTCGTGCAGGAGCTCGGGGCGCGGCTCCGCGCAGACTTGCGTAAACCAGGCGATTTCAGTCGCGTTCATCCGTTACCTCAGTCGGGCCAGGATGTGCCCGACGATCTCGACGCGCGCCTTGTCGTGCTTGGCATCGACCATCCTTACAGCAAGGAGAAAGGGAACGCGGCGGAGGTCGCGGCAAAGGCCATCCTGGAGAGTCGCGGCAATACACCCCGTCTCTTTCGGAATACGCTAGTGTTTCTGGCAGCCGACAAGACGAGGCTGCAGGACCTGGACGAAGCGGTGCGCCGTTACTTGGCGTGGGAGTCCATTCTCGCTGAGCGAGAGCAGCTCGACCTGTCGCCGCACCAGGTGAAGCAGGCCGAGACGCAAAGGGACGCGGCATCGAGTGCGGTGTCGGCACGAGTACCCGAGACGTACCAGTGGCTGCTCGTCCCGGTCCAGGAAAACCCGCAGGCCTCCGTCGAGTGGCAGGCCATGCGCTTGTCCGGCCAGGACGCGCTGGCCGTTCGGGCCAGCAAGAAGCTCCGAAGCGACGAGCTGCTGGTCACGGGCTTCGCCGCGACCCGCCTGCGGATGGAACTCGACCGGGTCCCGCTGTGGCGCGGTGATCACGTGTCGGTGAAGCAGGTCGTTGAGGACTTTGCTAAGTACCTGTATCTCCCTCGGGTCAGCGAGCCACACGTACTGCTCAACGCTATCGGCGACGGCATCGCGTTGCTGACCTGGGAGCAGGACGCGTTCGCGTTCGCGGACAGTTACGACGACGAGGCCGGCCGCTACCGCGGGCTTCGCGGCGGCCAGGTGGCGACGCTCCCGGACGCGGACGCCCCTGGACTGTTAGTCAAACCGGATGTCGCTCGTAAGCAGCTCGATGCTGAAAGCACGAAGGTGCCAGGCGAACCAGCGGTTCCAGGTGGCGAAACAGGAACGGGCGCGGATACCGGCGAAGGTGCGGACACCGGCGCCGGCGGGGAAACCACACAACCTCCGAAGGCAGCTCAGCCGAAGCGGTTTCACGGCACGGTGGAACTTGACGCCACCCGTGTGGGGCGTGACGCGAGCCGGATCGCCGACGAGGTCATCTCGCACCTGGCCGGTCTTGTCGGGGCAAAGGTCACGGTCACGCTAGAGGTCGAGGCGGAGATTCCGTCTGGCGCCCCGGATCACGTAGTGCGGACAGTGACCGAGAACAGCCGCACACTGAAGTTCACGAGTCAGGGGTTTGAGAAGGAATAAGTAATGGCGTGATAGTTGGTCTGGCGCAACAGCAACCAGTCGATTGCGGGAGCATGAATCGATGTCAGAAGAAGACGAAAAACCTGGTCTCGAAGTGCTGACGAAGTCGCTTCTGGAGGCCGGGGAGATTGAGCGAGAACGGGCTAGCCATCAAGGTGATGCAGGAGGCTACGCGCCGGCTGGAGCTGATGTCTCAGATTGAGGAATGATGCTTATGGCCCGGCAACCGACTCGCTCAACCATCGAGGTGAAACGTTCGAGAGCCGTGACAGAACCCACTAACTCAGTGGCAGTCCTTGTCAGCGGAGGCATCGACTCCGCTGCTTTGCTCGCTTTCTACCTCAGCCAGCGGTTCAGCGTCCGTGCCCTATTTGTCGATTTCGGTCAGCCCGCCGCCAGGCAGGAGTCACGTGCCGCAAAGGCGGTATGCAAGCACTATGGTGTCGACCTTTCGATAATGGCTGTCAAGTCGGGGGCGACCTTCTCGTCCGGTGAGATCACTGGCCGCAATGCATTCCTTGTGTTCTCGGCACTTCTGGTGGGTGGAGCACGCCCCGGAATGATTGCGATGGGTATTCATGAAGGGCCACCGTATTACGACTGCAGCGAGGGCTTCCTCAAAAGCATTCAGACGGTCGTTGACGGGTATGCGGCAGGCAAGGTCAAGGTCGCTGCACCGTTCCTCAAGTGGGGCAAGCAGGTCATCTGGGAATTCTGCAAGGAGGTTAAAGTGCCTGTCGAATCGACATACAGCTGCGAGAAAGGCAGCGTACCTCCTTGCGGCAAGTGCCTTTCTTGCATGGACCGGGAGGCGCTCGATGCTATGTAGGACGTCGAAACTGACCCATCCCGCCTCCGGTGCCTCGCTGGAGACACCGCTGCTCGTCCCTTCCTTCTCCAGCAAGGCGTTCGGATTCGCACACGGTGGAAAACCGGAAGTGCATCGGGTTCTTGACGCAGCTCAGGCGTTCATCACGAGGACCTGTCTTGTCAGCGCCTATGACGTCCACTACGGGTACGTACCTGAGCCGCAGGATCTCACGATTACTGTGGACCTCATGTTCCTGGACAGCGGGGGTTACGAGGTTTCCGACGACCACGACTTGTCGACTGTTACGAAGCCTGTACATCGGTCCGAGGAATGGGATGCAGAGAAACTGCGGACGATCTGGGATCGTTGGCCAGCTAGCCTCCCGGCGGTCCTGGTGAGTTATGACCACTCAAATCACAGGAGGCCAGTGGCCGAACAACTGAAGGATGCGAAGCAAGCCGCGTTGGACAGACCATGCCATCTGCACTCGTTCCTACTCAAGCCGGAAACCCGGGAGGAACGGCGTTTGGAGGCTGCGCTCCGGGCGCTGCAGACGCAGGTTGAAGAGCTTGCCGCGTTTCAGCTTCTTGGGGTGACCGAGAAAGAACTCGGGAACTCCCCCCTCGAGCGGATGCTCCGCATCGCCGGCCTTCGGCGAGCACTCGACGATGCTTCAGTGCGCATCCCTATCCACGTGTTTGGCGCACTCGATCCCCTCTCGGTCTGCCTTTATTTCGCTGCAGGAGCAGAGGTGTTCGATGGGCTGACGTGGTCCCGATACGCGTATAGCGCGGGGCAGTGCGTCTATGTCCACAACAACGCGACCGTCGCGTACGGTCTGCAGATCAATGACGACGAGGCACGGGTGCGGACGATCAAAGACAACCTTCGATACCTGGACCAATTGGAAAGATCGCTCCGACGATTAGCGGAGACGGGTGATTGGACTCACTTGAGCGATAACCGGGACCTTGTGCGGGGTGCCGCGGAACGAATGATGCACGAGCTGGGGAGGGTCGAGTGATGGGGGGTTCTGGCGGTGGTTATTTCAGGGGCGGCGCGGACCCCGGCGAGCTCGCCAGAAGACTGCGCGATACGGAAGCCCAGACTCGAGATGAGGGTTACGAGACGGGCGTGAATCAGCAGCTCGGGGAGTTCCTTAAGGACTTCAATGCCCGCGATGTGGCAGGCACAAGAGAAGTCCTCGATGACGTCAAGAAAGAACTGACCGACGAGATTGGTGGGACCGTAGACCTAGTCTACGGCGGCTCAGTTTCCCGCCACACGTACTTGGAAGGTCTGAGCGACACAGACGCGCTGGTGATTATTGACCCAGGCGACACCGGGAGAACATCACCGGAACAGCTGAAAGGCCGCTTCGCAGAACGTCTGCGAGAGCTCTTTGGAAAGGAAAACGTGAAGGTCGGAGACCTGGCGGTCACGGTGACCGTAGGTGGCAAGGAGGTTCAGTTGGTGCCGGCCATGCGGGACGGCGAAGGCTATCGGATCGCTGCGTCAGACGGGCGCTCCTGGTCCAAAATCAATCCGCGAGCATTCGCGGAGAAACTAACGCAAGCGAACAAGGCGCAAGATGGAAAGCTCGTCCCGACAATCAAGGTCACAAAAGCCATCATCGCGACGCTCCCGAAGCAACAGCAGCTGACCGGCTACCACGTAGAATCGCTGGCTATCGAAGCCTTCAAGAACTACGAGGGCCCGAGGACTTATAAGGACATGGTCGCTCATTTTTTTGACCGAGCTGCGGAGCTGGTGAAGGCCCCGATAGCAGATCGAAGCGGGCAATCTGTCCACGTTGATGAATATCTCGGTGCGGTCAATAGCCAGGCGAGACGCCTCGTGTCCCAGGCACTCCAGAGAGTCCAGCGGAAACTCCAAAACGCGGATGCATCGAAAAGCGTGGATGCGTGGAAAGATCTAGTGGGCGGCACATAGATGGAAGGCGAGAACGACGTAATCTTGGGTGGAGGACACAAAGAGCGCATGAACGCGCCCTATGGTGGCAATGAGTCCGCTGCGTTGCTAGACGTTTATCTTAATGCAAAGGACGCAGTGGTTGCCCAGGGTTTCGCCTGGGAGATCGACTGGCAAGCGGAGAGACGACTTGACCGGATCGGAGAGTCCGAGTTCCTCCGTGAGTCTGCATGGACGGTGTTGTCGGCGGGATTCCGGGAGGTCATTGTCCGACGGCTCTTCGTTCCTTTCTGCGAAGCGTTTCTCGGGATGGAATCTGCAGCCGTGATCAAGGCCAACCGTGGACGCTGCAGACGCGATGCACTCAAAGTCTTCAACAACGACCGGAAGGTGACGGCTATCCTAGACATTGCGTCGATCGTTGACGACATGGGCTTCGAGCGTGTACGTCGCAGAATCGAACGCGACGACGTACGGTTTCTCCAGACCTTGCCGTACATAGGATCTGTTACGGCGTTCCATCTCGCCAAAAACCTTGGCTTGCCAGTGGTAAAGCCCGATCGGCACCTTCAACGCATTGCCGATGCGGCCGGCTTCGGTTCGCCACTTGAGTTGTGCCAGCTGATATCAAATCATCTGGGTGAGCCGGTGCAGGTAGTTGATGTGGTGTTGTGGAGGTACGCGACGCTCTTTTCGGACTATGTGATGGTGTTCGCCGCCTCGCGGGACTGCTCTTGTTCAAGCTCGAGTACGCAATGACACGGAACGGACCTCTCGCAGGGAAACGACTCCATATTGCCGGTAGCATCGGGCCCAGAACGGACAGCTCGATCGCTGCGTATGCCCACGACCTCGTCAAGCAGGTTGTGCGTGGAGTGCTTGAACGGGGAGGAGGCGCAGTCGTTGGCGTAGGAAAGGAACCGATGCTGGAAGTAGGGCCGGCACAAATCTTCGATTGGTCAGTCTTGGAGGTGGTCGCGGAGGCGATCCAGTCTGGAGTCTGCCCGGAAGCGATGGGCTCATACCGCCCGATTGTCGCCGTCGTGTCGGAAAAGGGAGAGACGGAAATTCCCGATTCGAGAAGGGACCTTTGGTCTGAGCTCTTGGGAAGCGGGCGCCTCGACGTGAAGCGAATCATGCCCGGGGCGCGTTCGGCGACCATGATTCGGGAGCAGCAGGTCGGATACGGGGATGCGCTTTTTGTCATTGGGGGCGGAACGGGCGTAGAGCACCTTGCGCAGGAATACCAGAAGGCTTGCAAGGCGATTGTCCCTCTTGATCTGCCCCTGGGAGCCAGCAGAGAAGACGGCACTGGAGGCGCAGAACGGCTTGCCCGAGAATCTAGGGCCAATCCTTTGGGCTTCATCCGCCTCCGGGAAGGGGAATCGGGAACGGAAGGCGCAAGGCTGGCGCAGATCGCTACCGACCAGGGGAAGGCTCCCGCCAGCGTGGTGGCGGCTGCCATCATTGAGATCCTCACGAGCCTCGCACCACCGACGGCGTTCTACGTCCGCCTACTGAATCCCGAACACGAGGCATACGAGCGGGTAGAGAATTTCTTCCGGCATGTAGTCGATCCGGTGCTCGATGATCGCGGGCTAGCGCGAGTCGATCTCGGGAAGGACCGCGTGGTGTCGGGGTTTTTGAACGTCGAAGTCTTCCAGCGACTGCACCAGTCGACGGTGGCGATCGTTGACGTAACCGGCGAACGGCCGAACTGCTTCATTGAGCTCGGGTATGCTCTTGCGCGGCAAATCCGCGTGCTCTGCACGGCGGAACAAGGTACGAATCTACCGTTCGACCAAAGCGCCATACCGTGCCACTTCTGGAAGCACGGTGAGCCAGACGAGGACCGAAAGGAAGGGTTTCGGGCGTTCTGGTCGCAGTACATCGACCGAGCGCCTTTGGTGCCTTAGCGATGATGATGAACGCTGAAATCTACGTTTCAGTAGACGTTGAAGCCTCTGGTCCGTGCCCGCCCACCTTCAGCATGCTCAGCATCGGGGCGTGCGTGGTGGGAGACCCAGAGACGTCCTTCTATGCCGAGTTGAAGCCGATCAGCGAGCAGTTTGTCGCCGAAGCAATCAAGGTTGTTGGGAAACCGCTTGAGCATTTCACCAAGAGCGGGCGCGAGCCGAAGGTCGTGATGGCCGAGTTCGAAAAATGGGTTAAATCGATTTCCGGCGGACAGACACCGGTGTTTGTGGGTTTCAATGCGGCATTCGACTGGGCGTTCGTAAATTGGTACTTCCACACGTACCTCGGCAGAAACCCCTTTGGCATCGGACCGATAGACATCAAGTCGTACTTCATGGGGTTGAAGGGTGGCAGCTGGGAGGACACGAGATCGAGCCGGATTCCGGATAGATTCAAGGGCACAGCGGAGCAGACCCACAATGCACTTGATGACGCGAGGGCACAGGCCGAGATGTTTGAGCGAATGCTTGGATGCGCCCAGGGGCATCAGCAGTAGGGCGGGTGACAGGACGGGGAGACCGTCAAGTTACTTCTATCAAGAGTCGTAACGACGACGGTCTTAGCAGCGCAGTTGGCGAGGTGAGGCTTTCCTCGACCGTGTGGGTGGAGACGCTGGAAGCGACGGCCCCTTTTGTTGCGCACCCAAAAACTTCAAAAGAGGGGTTGATGACAATGACGAGTAAAGGTTCCGATCTGTGCTGGCACATCTTAACGACAAGAATCGAGAGATGGTCTTGACTGTAAGGGCATTCCATCTGCCGCGGAGAGACTGAAGATCACTACGCGCAGCTCAATCAGTTTCAAGGACATCGGGCCAGTCCTCGAGCAGGCACGGGCCGCGGCTGTTGACTACTATCAGCTGACAGGCAAACCGCTCGGGATCACTGGCGAATATGGCGAGTACATTGCAGCACGTGAGCTTAAGCTTGAGCTTGCCGAGGCGCGTACGGCTGGATTCGACGCCACGGATTCGGCAGGTCGCCGCATCCAGATCAAGGCACGGAGCATCCCACGCGGAAAGAAACTTGTAGGGCAACGTCTTGGGTCGATCCGGCTGGATCACGAATGGGACGTGGTCCTATTGGTCGTCATGGACGAGCTCTTCGATCTGCGCTGGATCTTTGCGGCTGAGCGGCCAGCGATCGAAGAGGCCTTGAAGGCGCCGGGGAGCAAGGCCCGCAACGATCGGGGCGCGCTCTCGCTTGCAAAATTTAAGAGCATTGGGCGTCAGGTCTGGCCTGCCGACGGCTAGCGCCAGCCAGGCGAATTGTTATCGAGGCGGCATTGCAGGCAGCTACAGTCCGATCAGCTTCGCAATCGCTTGGTCTGCCTCTTCCTCGGGTGTCACGTTTCGGCTGCCCAGCTTCTTGGGCTTCGGGAGTTTGCCGTCACGCCGTAGGCGCCAGATCGTCATGTCGGAGCAGCCGCCGAGTTTTTGGCGGAGCTGCTTGTCGGTGATCAGTCGGAGCATCCACCGTCTCCTGTCATATCAGGTGCTAACGGATTGTGATGCTACTGATGGAGCTGGAAGGCGCCGCAGAAAACCGATTCAGCCAGCGTCGTGGTTTTTAAGTTCCTGAGCTCTCGACAAAAAACGTCGGGTGTCAGGCGGCGCCTTGATCACCGTGCTTCCGCCGCCGCCTTGGCCACGGAATCGAGGTAGTCCGCCCACCACTGCATCATCCGTGTCCGCTCCTCGAAGCGGTCGCCGCGGTCGTAAGCGCCCTTGACCTTGTTTTGCTCGGTGTGGGCCAGCGCGCGTTCGACGGCGTCGACGGACCACATGCGGTGTTTCTTACCGTCGACCTCCGTGATGGCCTCGTTCAGGATCGTCGAGGCGAGGGCGCGGAAGCCGTGGACTGTAGTGCGTTTGTGGAAGCCCATCCGGTACACAGCGAAGATCATGGTGTTCTGGCTCGCCGGTTTGTCCTCGAGGCGACCGGGCATCAACCACTGCGAATGGCCCGAGACCTTGTGCAATTCCTCGAGAGTAGCGAGGGCTTGCTGTGACAGGGGCACGCGGTGCTCACGCCGGTTTTTCATCCGTTCGCCCGGGACCGTCCACACGCCTTCCTCACGGTCGAACTCCGCCCACTTCGCTTCGCGGACCTCGCTGGTTCGCGCCAGGGTGAGGATCAGGAGCCGCAGTCCCAACCGGGTTGCCGCGTCTCCGTTGTAGGTGTCGAGAGCATGCAGAAAGGTCGGCAGCTCCTCGGCGGCGAGGGCGGTCTGTTGACCCTTCTTGCGCGGCTTCAGGTGATTGTGGAGCTCGCCGGCTGGATTGACCTCGCGGTAGCCGAGGGCGACGGCGCGGGAGAACACGGCCCGCACACGCTGCAGCACGCGCGTGGCGATCTCGCCGGCGCCACGGTCCTCGATGCCCTCGATCAGGGCCATGATCTCACGTGGCTGGATCTCGTCGATGGGGTGGGGGCCCAGGGTCGGCAGGATGTCGATCTCGAGCGAGCGCCAGACCTGAGAGGCGTGTTTCTTCGTCCAGCCGGGCGTCTGCCGGGCGTGCCACTCCTTGGCGACGGCAAGGAAGGTCGGCGTCGTCGAATCGGATGCCTGCTTCTCCGCCTGTTTGGCGGCGGAGGGGTCGTCGAGCTTGCGGGCGTCCTGCCACTTCTCACGTGCCTCGGCGAGGCCGACCTTGGGGTACGGGCCGAGGCTTAGTGTCTTCTCCCGGCCATTGACGCGGTACTTGCCGCGCCAGAGCTTGCCGCCGGTCGGGGTAACGAACAGGTACAGGCCGTCGCGGTCGTAGAGCTTCCGCGGCTTGTCGCTGGTCTTCGCGTTCTTGATTTCCTGGATCGTGAGCATCTGGGGGTATTTCCTGGCTGGGGGTATTTTATACCCCCAGATATACCCCCAGGAAGTGTGAAAAGGCGGGAGATGGCGTGATATCCGCAGATAGCCGTTTGCTAAACGTATTTGCTTGATTTAGATAAGAAAAAAGCGCCACTGAGGGCGCTTTCTCTTGAGTTTTCAGAGGCTTGAAAACTCGGTGATGGTGGAGGCGGCGGGAATCGAACCCGCGTCCGCAAGCCCTCCACTCCGAGGTCTACATGCTTAGCCCTTCTTTGATCTCGTCACGGGCTACCCGAAGGGCAGGGAAGACCCGTGACTTGCCCAGATTGGATTTAACGGTTTGCGTGCTGGGCGCACCCTCGCCGCGGTCCTGCGTCGGTGACCCCTGGACCCCGGGCGCACAGGCACACCCGGTCAGAGGGCATTACACGGGTTTTTAGGCCGCTAATGCGTAGTTGTCGTCGTTGGCAACTATGAGTGTTACAGCTGGATTTACGAGGTGATCTGTCCCTCGGCATGCACCCGGAGCTTTGCGACCCACGTCGAAGCCATGTCGCCCCCGGTGTTCGTCCGGACGCCACCGCGCCCGGACCTCAAGTGTG
Source organism: uncultured Pseudomonadota bacterium (assembly GCA_937983055.1). Lineage (GTDB taxonomy): Bacteria > Pseudomonadota > Gammaproteobacteria > Burkholderiales > Eutrophovitaceae > CALJLA01. The sequence continues at coordinate 15,239 of CALJLA010000024.1, read as the reverse complement.
GGGGCGCCGCCCGCAAAACTCAATCGACCATTGCGCGCTTTCGGCCCGGAACGGGCAGGGCGCGATTGTGCCGTCGCGGACCCTATGCTACAGATATGGTAGCAGTTACCGCAGCCGCTCTTTTTTTCGTAGCAGCGGGCCGGAGGCCGTATGGGCAAAGGGTTTCGCGACTGGCGCAGGCAGCCGACGACGGCGGCGACCGGCCGCCTGCTCGAGCGCCTGGACCGGCGCTGGGCGCTCAGGGTGATCTGGGAGCTGCGCCACGGGGCGCTGACCTTCCGCGGCCTGCAGGCCGCCTGCGGGGGCGTCTCGCCCGGCGTGCTGCAGGGCAGGCTGCACGAGCTCAGAGCGCTGGGCGTCATCGAGAAAGTGCCGCGGCTCGGCTACCGGCTGAGCGTTGCCGGCGAGCAGCTCGGCACCGCGCTGGAGCCGCTGGCCGAGTGGGCCGAGCGCAACTCCGCGAGCCTGCACGCAGGTGAGTGATTACCTGAAGTAAATCTTATAATCCGCTGAATTAACTCAGTGGCTTTTGAGGATTCGCGCTTTCTGCCGCTCCCAGTCGCGGTCCTTCTGGGTTGCCCGCTTGTCGTGCTGCTTCTTGCCCTTCGCGAGCCCGATGTCGACCTTCGCGCGGCCCTTCGACCAGTGCAGGTTCAGCGCGACGAGCGTGTAGCCCTTGCGCTCGACGGCGCCGACCAGCCGGTCCAGTTCGTGCCGGTGCAGCAGCAGCTTGCGCGTCCGGGTCGGGTCGGCTTTGACGTGCGTCGAGGTCGTCGGCAGCGGCGAGAAATGCGCGCCGATCAGCCAGGCCTCGCCGTTCTTCAGGTGCACGTAGCTCTCGGTCAGCTGCGCCCGCCCGGCACGCAGGCTCTTGACCTCCCAGCCCTCGAGCGCAAGGCCGGCCTCGAAGGTGTCCTCGATGAAATAATCGTGGCGCGCCTTGCGGTTCTCGGCGATGCGCGCGCCGGCCTTGTTGCCGTCGGGTTTGGCCATGGTCTCTGGGATGTATGCCGGGCGCGCGATTATACGGCAGTGCAGCGCCCGCCGCGCGCCGGGGTGCTGTTGTCAGCACGTTGATTTTCCATCAAAATCCGCCGGATCGCGGACGTCCGGAAATAATAATGCTGACACACGAAGCCGGCGACGGCGGCAAGCGCAAGTCACTCCACGGCAACTGGTCCTCGCGGATGGCCTTCATCCTGGCCGTCACCGGGTCTGCCGTGGGCCTCGGCAACATCTGGAAATTCCCCTACATCGCGGGCCAGAACGGCGGCGGCGCGTTCGTGCTGGTGTACCTGCTCTGCGTCGTGCTGATCGGCATGCCGGTCATGATGTCGGAGATCCTGATCGGCCGCCGCGGCCGCCGCAACCCGGTGGCGACGATGTCGCTGCTCGGCGCGGAAGAGGGCAGCTCGACCAACTGGAAGTGGGTCGGCGGCCTCGGCGTGATCGCCGGCTTCCTGATCCTGTCCTACTACAGCGTCATCGGCGGCTGGACGCTCGCCTACGTCGTCAAGAGCTTCAGCGGCGAGTTCACCGGCGCCGCCGCGCCGGCCGTCGAAGCGGCCTTCGCCAATTTCACCGGCGATTTCTGGAAAGTGACGCTGGCGCACACGATCTTCATGGCCATCACCGTGTTCGTCGTCGCCCGCGGGGTCGAGCGCGGCCTCGAGCAGGCCGTGCGTTTCATGGTGCCGGCGCTGGTCCTGCTGATGCTCGCGCTGCTCGGTTACTCGATCACGTCCGGCGAGTTCGGCACGGGCCTCGCGTTCATGTTCTCGGCCGACTTCGGCGCCCTGTCCTGGGACAGCGTGCTGGCGGCCATGGGCCAGGCCTTCTTCACGCTCAGCATCGGCATGGGCGCGGTCATGGCCTACGGTGCCTACCTGCCCGAGGAGACCTCGATCACCGGCGCCTCGGCCGCGGTCGTGATCGCCGACACCTCGATCGCGATGCTCGCCGGCCTCGTGATCTTCCCGCTCGTGTTCGCGAACAGCCTGAACCCCGCGGACGGGCCCGGGCTCGTGTTCGTCACGCTGCCGCTGGCCTTCGGCCAGATGCCGGGCGGCACCTTCTTCGCAACGCTGTTCTTCGTGCTGCTGACCTTCGCGGCCTGGACCTCGGCCCTCGGCCTCGTCGAGCCCGCCGTTGCCTGGTGCGTCGAGCACCTGAACCGCAGCCGTGCGCAGGCGGCCGTGCTGGTCGGCGGGCTGATCTGGCTGCTCGGCTTCGGCTCGGTGCTGTCCTTCAACGCGCTGGCGGACTTCACGTTCTGGCGCGGCACGATCTTCGACAACGTCGACCACGTGACCAGCAACATCATGCTGCCGCTGGGCGGCGTCCTGATCTCGATCTTCGCCGGCTGGATCATGTGCCGTAACTCGACGTCCGAGGAACTGGGCGGCGCCGGCACGATGTACCGCATGTGGCGCTTCCTGGCCCGCTACGTCGCGCCGATCGCGATCCTGTTCGTGTTCCTGAAGGCGGTGGGCCTGCTGCCCGACATCTCGGGCGGTGCCTGAGGCCCGGCCAGCCGCCACGCAGACCGGCCCGCGCGATGCATAGCGTCCGGCGCAGCGCGCTGGTGCCGTACCACGCGGCCGACATGTTCCGGCTGGTCGACGACGTCGAGTCGTACCCGGAGTTTCTGCCCTGGTGCTCGGACGCACGCGTCGAGCGGCGCGACGGCGACGTACTCGTGGCCAGCCTCGAGCTGCACCGCGGCGCCATTCGCAAGCGCTTCACGACCCGCAATACGCGCCGCGAGCCGGAACGCATCGACATCGAGCTGCTCGGCGGCCCGTTCCGCGTGCTCGAGGGCGGCTGGCGCTTCGGCGAGCTCGGCGACGCCGGCTGCAAGGTTTCGCTGGAGCTCGACTTCGAATTCGATTCGAAGATGCTGGACCTGGCCCTCGGGCGTTATTTCGAGCAGATGTGCGGATCGCTGATCGACGCGTTCACGCGTCGCGCACGCGACGTTCACGGCGCGTGAGCGTGGCGGGCATCAGCGTGGAGGTGGCCTACGCCGAACCGGCGCGGCAGTTCCTCGAACGGCTGGAGCTGCCCGCCGGTGCGACCGTGGCCGACGCGCTGGCGCGCTCGGGGCTCGCACGGGCCTTCCCGGCGCTCGCGCTCGACGAGGCGCCGGTCGGCGTCTGGGGGCACCCGGTCGGGCGCGACCGCGTGCTCGCGGACGGCGACCGGGTCGAGGTCTACCGGCCGCTCGCGATCGATCCGCGCGAGGCGCGCCGCCAGCTCGCCGCGCACGGCGCAGCGATGGGCAAGCGCAGGGACGAGGGCGACGCCTGAACGGCGCGCCCGCTGGCCCGGCGATCGAGAGCGCGAGACGGGTCGGAATCGGCCGCGGAACCGCAGCGTGGGCTGCGCCGGGAACGCGCCGTCGCGGCTTCCCGCGCCGCGTCGCGCCGGCCGTCGCCAGCAGGTCCGTCTGCTAGATGTTCGGGCTCAGTTCCTGGTCGCGCACGATGCGCGTGACCGTGTCGCCGTCGAAGAAGATCGAGACCCAGCGCTTGTACTGCGCTTTCTCGCGGCCGACCCGCAGGTAATACACGTAGTCCCAGCGATCGCGGTTGAACGGATCGTCGATCATCGGCGTGCCGAGCAGGTAACGGACCTGGCTGCGGGTCATGCCGGCCTCGACCTGGTCGAGGTCTTCGGCGTCGAGCAGGTTGCCCTGCGAGAGCGGTGCCTGGTAGACGCAGCCGGTGGCGGCCGCGAGGCCGGCCGCGGCGGCCAGCGTTAGAAATCGTCGTCGGTGCATGCGTTTCGGATCGACGCGGGGCGCGTCATGCCTGCGCCTCGGTTGGAGCGATCCCGTCATCTGGTTCATAATAAGCGGCGCATCATACCTGCTGTAAGGACGCGGCGATAGCCGCTCGAGCGGCTTCTGCGGAGCGTGAGAATCGAAACGATGGCACAGCGCCAGGAACTCAGAAAAGCCGGGCTCAAGGTCACGCTGCCACGGCTCAAGATCCTCGAGATCCTGGGCAGCAACGAGCAGCGCCACCTGAGCGCGGAAGACATTTACAAGGAGCTGCTCGACACGGGCGAGGACATCGGGCTTGCGACCGTCTACCGGGTACTGACCCAGTTCGAGTCAGCGGGCCTCGTCACCCGGCACAACTTCGAGGGCGGACACTCGGTGTTCGAGGTCGACGAGGGCGAGCACCACGATCACATGGTGTGCGTCGAGAGCGGCGACGTCATCGAGTTCGTCAACGAGGAAATCGAGCGCCTGCAGCACGAAATCGCGCGCAAGCACGGCTACGAGCTGATCGACCACAGTCTCGTGCTGTACGTCAAACCGAAAAAGAAAGACGCCTGACGCGGCGCCGCCCGTGAGTCAGCGGCGGGCCTTGCGTTTGCGCGGGCTCTTCCCGGCCCGGCCGAGCATCTCCGCGGCGTGGTCCCGCGTCGCGCGGGTGATCTCGACCCCGCCCAGCATGCGCGCCAGCTCCTCGACGCGTTCGTCCTCGGTCAGCGCGGCGAGCGTGGTCCGCGTGCTGCGGCCGTCGGTGATCTTGCTGACCCTGAGATGCTGCTGCGCCTGGCTTGCGACCTGCGGCAGGTGCGTGACGCACAGCACCTGGCGGTCGGCCGCGAGTTCGCGCAGGCGCCGGCCGACCATCTCCGCGACGCCGCCGCCCACGCCGGAGTCCACCTCATCGAAGATCATCGTCGGGATCGCGCTGCCGCCGCTGGCGATGACCTGGATCGCGAGGCTCATACGCGACAGCTCGCCGCCGGACGCTATCTTCGCGAGCGGCATCGCCGGCTGGCCCGGGTTCGCGCTGATCCGGTACTCGACGTCCTCGACGCCCCAGGCACGCGGGTCGTCGTCCGCCCGCGGCACGAGGCGGACCTCGAAGACGCCGCCCGGCATGCCGAGGTCCGCCATCGCGGCCGTGACCTCGTTGCCGAAGCGTTTCGCGGCCTTGCCGCGCCCGGCGGTCAGTGCGGCCGCGAGCTCGCGGTACTGCTGCTCGGCCTTGCGGGCCTCGGCGGCGAGCGCGGCACCGCGCTCGCTCGCGTGTTCCAGCTCGTCCAGTTCGGCCTGCAGGCGTTCGCGGTGCGCGCCGAGCTCCGTCGCCTCGACGCGGTGCTTGCGGGCCAGCGAGCGGATCGCGTCCAGCCGTTCCTCGACCCAGTCGCGCCGCTCGGGGTCAGCGTCGAGGCCGTCCACCGCGCGCTGCAGCGTGTCGGCCGCCTCGGCCGCCTTGATCTCGGCGTCGGCCAGCAGGGCAGCGGCCTCGGCCACCGCGGGTTCGTAGCCGGCGATCGGCTCGAGCGCCTGCCGGGCACGCGCGAGGAGCTGGTGCGCATTGCCGTCCTCGGCCTCGTAGGCCAGCGCGAGCGCGCTCGCGATGCCGTCGGCGATCCGGCCGCTGTTCTGCAGGCGCTCGCGTTCCGCGCGCAGCTCGTCCAGCTCGCCGTCGGCGAGTGCGAGCGCCTCGAGTTCCTGCAGCTGGAAGGCGAGCAGGTCGAGGCGCGAGGCGCGCTCGGACTCGGCCGCCTCGAGCGCGGCCAGGCGTGCCGCGACGTCCTGCCAGTTCGCGAAGGCCTGGGCAGTCTGCGCGCGCGCCTCGCTCAGCCCGGCGTAGTGGTCGAGCAGGTCGCGCTGCACGGCACGCCGGCCGAGTGACTGGTGGAAATGCTGCCCGTGGATGTCGATCAGCAGCTCTCCGAGCTCCTTGAGGCTGGCGAGCGTCGTCGCGCTGCCGTTGATGAACGCGCGCGAGCGGCCGTCGGCGCCGATCACGCGGCGCAGCACGCAGTCGTCGTCGGCGTCGAGCGCCTGCTCGGCGAGCCAGGCCCGCGCGCCGGCGTGCGCGGCGAGGTCGAAGTCCGCGGCGATCTCGGCGCGCTCGGCGCCGTCGCGAACGACCGTCGCGCTGCCGCGCTCGCCGAGCACCAGCGCGAGCGCGTCGACGAGTATCGACTTGCCGGCGCCGGTCTCGCCGGTCAGCACCGTCATACCGGCGCCGAACTCGACCTCGACCGCGTCGATGATCGCGAAATTCCGTACCTGCAGGCTGGTCAGCACGCGCTCAGCTCCCGCTGTCGCCGGCCGGCCCGCGGCGCCGGCTGTCGCGGCCCCAGTGCAGCTTCGAGCGCAGGATCTCGTAATAGTCGTACCCGGGCGGGTGCACGAGGCGCACGCGCTTGTCGGCCGCGCGGATGACGAGTCGGTCTTCCGGCGCCAGCTCGCCGAGCGTGTGGCCGTCCGCGGTTACCTCGGCCTTCGTGTCCGCCCGTTCCAGCACCCGCACCTCGATCTCGGCGGTGGCTGGCACGACGATCGGGCGGTCGGACAGCGTGTGCGGGCAGATCGGCACCAGCGCGACCGCGTCGAGCGCCGGCTCGATGATCGGTCCGCCACAGGACAACGCGTAGGCCGTCGAGCCGGTCGGGGTCGCGACGATCAGGCCGTCTCCGGAGTGGGCGTTGACGAAGCGGCCGGCGATCCGCGTCTCGAAGTCCACCATGCGGCCGGTCTCGCGCCGCTGCAGTACTACGTCGTTGAGCGCGTGCGCGCGGCCGAGCGTCTCCCCGTCCCGGCGTCGCTCCGCCAGCAGCAGCAGGCGCGTTTCGAGACCGAAATCGCCGGCCAGCACCTGGTCGACGCTCTCGAGCATCTCGGTCGGGGTGATGTCGGCGAGGAAGCCGAGGCGGCCGCGGTTCACGCCGAGCAGCGGAATGTCACGCTCGTAGGCGACCCGCGCCGCGTGCAGCATCGTCCCGTCGCCGCCGATCGCGATGATCAGGTCCGCCTGCCGGGCCATGGCACGCTCGTCGACCTGGCGCACCGGAAGTTCGAAGTTCTCGGTGGAGTCGGCGATCACGTCGGCCCCGGCAGCGCGCAGGTGTTCCGCGAGCTTGAGCATCGGCTCCGAGACGCGCGGATCCTCGTCGCGCCCGAGTACGGCTATGGTCCTGAAGTGCATACGCGCCCGGGCAATCAGCCGGAAAGCGGCGATTGTTGCAAACCGCGGGGGTCCCGCCAAGCAGCATTCGGGCGGCCCGCCGCACGGTTTCGTCCATCGGGCGGGCTTGTACGCGCCGCCCGCTGCGTATACTTTTTCTAACGACCCGGGCTGACGGTCAGCCCCGGGCGAACGGACGCTCGAGGCGATGGCGAGACAGGCAGTCACCGAAGCACCGGACGAGCGCGCGCGCCACCTGCTCAAGGTGCTGATCCAGCGCTTCATCCGCGACGGCCAGCCGGTCGGCTCGCGCACGCTGTCGCGCGACTCCGGCCTGGAGTTGAGCCCGGCGACGATCCGCAACGTGATGTCCGATCTCGAGGAGATGGGCTTCGTGTCCGCGCCGCATACTTCGGCGGGGCGGGTGCCGACGCCGCGCGGCTACCGCATGTTCGTCGACACGCTGGTCCAGTACCGGCGGCCGGGCGAGGACGACATCCGCCGCCTGCAGAAGCGCCTCGCCGGCAGCGGGGACGACCCGGACCGGCTGGTCAACTCGGTCTCGACCGCACTCTCGCGCCTGACCCGGCTGGCGGGCGTCGTCACGGTGCCGAAAGGGCAGCACGCGACGCTGAGGCAGATCGAATTCCTGCCGCTGTCGGACAACCGCGTGCTCGCGATTCTCGTCATCAACGACCGCGAGGTGCAGAACCGCATCCTGCACACGGAGGCCAACTACAGCGCCGACGAGCTGGTGCGCGCCGCCAATTTCATCAACGAACACTACGCCGGCGTGGAGCTCGGCGAGATTCACGGACGCCTGCTTCGCGACCTGGAGAACATCCGCGATTCGATGAACCAGGCGATGCTGGACATCATCAGCGTCGCGCAGTCCGCGATGGAGGGTGCGCGGACGCCCGAGAGCGGCTTCGTCGTCACCGGCGAGACCAACCTGATGGGCTTCGCCGAGCTGTCCGACATCGACAAGCTGCGGCGCCTGTTCGACGCGTTTTCGCGCAAGCAGCTGATGATCGACCTGCTGGATCGCAGTATCAATGCGAACGGCGTGCAGGTGTTCATCGGCGAGGAGTCCGGCTACCAGATCCTCGACGACTGCTCGGTCGTCACCGCGCCGTACCGGATCGACGACGACAAGATCGGCGTGCTCGGCGTCATCGGGCCGACCCGGATGGCCTACGACCGGGTCGTGCCGATCGTCGAGGTGACCGCGCGCATGCTCGGCTCCGCCCTCGATCCGGCCTCCTGAGGCCGTTCCCGGCCGAAAAACCGCTCGCCGGCCTTGATATTCGCGGGTCCGGCCCCAGAATTGCCCGCAAGTTGCGGCCGGCGCAGCCTTTTGCCTGCGCGCCGGATACGCCGGAACGAACCGAACTGAGGGGAGACGACCGAAGATGACGGAAGAGGCACAGCGCAGGGAGCCCGAGGGCGCCGCCGACGACGCGGCGGCCGGCGAGGCACAGCGCGGCAGCGACGAGACCACGACCGGCGCCGCAGATGCGGCCGCCGAGGCCGAGCGCGAGCGGGCCCGGGCGGACGAGAACTGGGACAAGTACCTGCGCGCCATGGCAGAGCTCGAAAACGTCCGCAAGCGCGCGAGCCGGGACGTCGAGAAGGCGCGCCGCTTCGCGCTGGAGCCGTTCGCGAAGGAGCTGCTGGACGTCCGTGACAGCCTCGAGATGGGTCTCGCGGCCGCCGCGGACAGCGGCGCAGGGGCGGTGACCGAGGGCGTCGAGGCCACGCTGAAACAGCTCTCCGGCACGATGGAGCGCTTCGGCATCGTTGAAGTGAATCCCGAGGGCGAGCCGTTCGACCCGCAGCAGCACGAGGCGATGACGATGCAGCCTTCGCCGGATGCCGAGCCCGGCACCGTGCTGACCGTCTTCCAGAAAGGATACTCGCTGAACGGCCGCCTGCTGCGGCCGGCGCGGGTCGTCGTCGCCGAGGCCCCGGCCGGGACCGGCAGCGGCGACTGAGGCCGCGCTTGAAAGGCGCGCGCCCGGCCCCACTAACGAGCCAGCTCACAGATTTGTAACGAATTCGGAGATTTGCACATGGCAAAAGTCATCGGGATCGACCTCGGCACGACCAATTCGTGCGTTGCCGTCATGGAAGGCGACAAGCCGAAGGTCATCGAGAACAGCGAGGGCGATCGCACGACCCCGTCGATCGTCGCTTTCACCAAGGACAACGAGGTGCTGGTTGGCCAGTCGGCCAAGCGCCAGGCCGTGACGAATCCGCGCAACACGCTGTTTGCGGTCAAGCGCCTGATCGGTCGCCGCTACTCCGACGAGGTGGTGAGCCGCGATATCGACATGGTGCCGTACAAGATCGTCAAGGCCGACAACGGCGACGCGTGGGTCGAGGCCAACGGCAAGGCGATGGCGCCGCCGGAAGTCTCGGCGCGCGTGCTCATGAAGATGAAGAAGACCGCCGAGGAGTACCTCGGCGAAGAGGTCAGGGAAGCGGTCGTGACCGTGCCGGCCTACTTCAACGATTCGCAGCGCCAGGCGACCAAGGACGCCGGCCGCATCGCGGGCCTCGAGGTCAAGCGCATCATCAACGAGCCGACGGCCGCGGCGCTCGCCTATGGCATGGACAAGAAGCGCGGCGACGCGAAGATCGCCGTCTACGACCTCGGCGGCGGCACCTTCGATATCTCGATCATCGAGATCGCGGAGGTCGACGGCGAGCACCAGTTCGAGGTGCTGTCGACCAACGGTGACACCTTCCTCGGCGGCGAGGACTTCGCCTCGCGGATCATCGAGTACCTGGTGGCCGAGTTCAAACGCGAGAGCGGCGTCGATATCAGTAAGGACCCGCTGGCCATGCAGCGCCTGAAGGAAGCTGCCGAGAAGGCCAAGATCGAGCTGTCCTCGAGTTCGCAGACCGAGATCAACCTGCCGTACATCACGGCGGACGCGTCCGGTCCGAAGCACCTGAACATCAAGCTGACGCGCGCGAAGCTCGAGTCGCTGGTGGAGGAGCTGATCCAGCGCACGATCGAGCCGTGCAAGATCGCGATCAAGGACGCGGGCCTCAAGGTCGGCGACATCGACGACGTGATCCTGGTCGGCGGCCAGACGCGCATGCCGAAAGTGCAGGAGGCCGTGCAGAACTTCTTCGGCCAGGAGCCGCGGCGTGACGTCAATCCGGACGAGGCCGTCGCACTCGGCGCGGCGATCCAGGGCGGCGTGCTCGCCGGCGACGTCAAGGACGTGCTGCTGCTCGACGTGACCCCGCTGTCGCTCGGCATCGAGACGCTCGGCGGCGTCATGACCAAGCTGATCGAGAAAAACACGACGATCCCGGCGAACGCCGAGCAGGTTTTCTCGACCGCCGACGACAACCAGACGGCCGTGACCATCCACGTGCTGCAGGGCGAGCGCGAGCGCGCGGCCGACAACAAGTCGCTCGGCCGCTTCGACCTGGCGGACATCCCGCCGGCACCGCGCGGCATGCCGCAGATCGAGGTGACCTTCGACATCGACGCAAATGGCATCCTGAACGTGTCGGCCAAGGACAAGGCGACCGGCAAGAGCCAGAACATCGTCATCAAGGCCTCGAGCGGCCTGTCCGAAGACGAGATCGAGAAGATGGTCGCCGACGCCGAGAGCCATGCCGACGAGGACAAGAAGTTCCGCGAGCTGGTCGACGCCCGCAACAAGGCGGACAGCCTGATCCACGCGGCCGAGAAGTCCGTCAAGGAAATCGGCGACAAGGCGAGCGACGATGACAAGGCCGCGGTCGGGAAGGCCGTCGAGGACCTGCAGGCGGCGCTGAAGGGCGACGACATCGCCGAGATCGAGGCGAAGACGACGGCGCTGGCCGAGGCGTCGGCCGGCATTGCCCAGAAGCTGTATGCTGAGCAGGGCGCCGACGCAGCGGCCGAGGGCGCTGCCGCCGGCGCGGACGGTTCCGCCGAGCGGGCGGACGACGACGTCGTCGATGCCGAGTTCGAGGAAGTCGACGAGAAGGACAAGGGCCGCAAGGCCAACTGAGGGAGCGGGCCGCGCCGCGCGGCCCCGACGAAAGGAAAAAACCGCCGCGCCGGTATCCGGCCCGGCGCGAACGGGCGGGCGCCGTAACGGGCGCCCGCTTGTCGATACAGAGGCGCTATGGCGAAACGCGACTACTACGAGGTCCTGGGGGTCAAGCGGGGCGCGTCGGACGACGAGATCAAGAAGGCGTACCGTCGGCTCGCAATGAAGCACCACCCCGACCGCAACAGTGACGACGAAACCGCCGCGCAGCGCTTCAAGGAGGCCCGCGAGGCCTACGACGTCCTGAGCGACGCCGGCAAGCGCGCCACCTACGACCAGTTCGGCCACGACGGCCTGCGTGCCGGCGCCGGACGTGGCGGTTTCAGCGCCGAGGGCTTCAGCGATATTTTCGGCGACGTGTTCGGCGACATCTTCGGCGGCGGCCGGCGCGGCCGCAGCCAGGTGTTCCGCGGAGCCGATCTCGGCTACGAACTGCGCCTCGATCTCGAGAAAGCGGTGGCCGGCGACACGGTCACGATCGAGGTGCCGACTCAGGCCGTCTGCGACACCTGTGACGGCAGCGGCGCCCGCAAGGGCTCGGCGCCGACGACCTGTTCGACCTGCAACGGTGTGGGCCAGGTGCGCATGCAGCAGGGGTTCTTCTCTATCCAGCAGACCTGCCCGGCCTGCAAGGGCGCCGGCACGGTCATCAGCGACCCCTGCGACGACTGCCACGGCCGCGGTCGCGTCGCGCACACGAAGAAGCTGTCGGTCAAGGTGCCGCCCGGCGTCGACGACGGCGACCGGATCCGCCTGTCCGGCGAAGGGGAGGCCGGTCGCAACGGCGGCCCGCCCGGCGACCTGTACGTCGAGATCCGCGTCAATCCGCACAAGCTGTTCACGCGTGAGGGGCCCGACCTGTCGACCGAGGTGCCGGTCAGCATCGCGACCGCGGCGCTCGGCGGCGAAGTCGAGCTGCCGACGCTCGACGGTCACGTGTCACTGAAGATCCCGCCGGGCACCCAGTCCGGCAAGCAGTTCCGCCTGCGCGGCAAGGGCGTCGTCACCGTGCGCGATCGCCACAAGGGCGACCTGTACGCGCGCGTCGTGGTCGAGACCCCGGTCAACCTGACCGACGAGCAGAAAAAGCTCTTGCAGAAATTCGAGGACTCGATCGCGAAAGGCGGCGACCGCCACAACCCGCGTGCGGAGGGCTGGCTCGATACGGTCAAGCGCTTCTTCGAGCGGATCGGCCAGGCCTAGGCCCGGTCGGTGGGCACACTCGCGATTGCACTGCTCGGCGCCGGCCGCATGGGCCGGCAGCTGGCGGCCGCGATGGCCGAGGCGCCCGGCGAATTCCGCCTCGCCGGCGCCTGGGCGCGTCCCGGCAGCGACTCGGCGCGGGCGCTCGTGGCCAGCCTGCCCGCGGGGCTCGCCGGCGACGCGGTCGTCGACGAGGACCTGCGCCGGGTGCTCGAAGGCGCGGAGGTCGCGATAGATTTCACGCTGCCGTCGGCCACGCGCGGCGTGCTGGACGCGGTCACCGCCAGCGGCACGCCGCTGGTCTGCGGCGTCAGCGGCATCGGCGGCCCCGAGCTCGACGCGATGCGAGCCGCGGCGGCGCGCCTGCCGATCTTCTACGACCGCAACATGAGCGTGGGCCTGGCCCTGCTCAGGCGCGCCGTCGAGGACGCGGCACGGGTCCTGGGGCCGGAGTTCGCGGCCTCGATCAGCGACCTGCACCACGAAGCCAAGCGCGACGCGCCGTCAGGGACGGCGCTGATGCTCGGCGAGGCGCTCGCCCGCGCCCGCCAGCGCGATTTCGCCGACGTCATGCGCTACGAGCCGGACCTGCGCGAGGGCCAGCGCCGCGACGCGGGCGACATCGTCTTCCGGGTCCGGCGCGAGGGTCAGCACCCCGGTACCCACGCCGTGCGCCTGGCCGGGCGTACCGAGACGCTCGAGTTCTGCCACGAAGTCTTCGACCGCCGGGTGTTCGCGGACGGGGCGCTGCGCGCGGCCCGCTGGCTGCGCGGCCGCGGCCCGGGATTGTACGGAATGGACGACTTGCTGGCCGGCGGCTGAGGCGGCGCGCGATATTGCCGCTTCCGTGCGCGGGCGGGCTTGAGTAGAATGGCCGGGGTCGCCGGTGCGCCGGCGAACCGCGAGCGGGAGGCCTGGTCCTTCCGCTTTTGCGCATCTAGCGACGTCAAAACCGCGGAGTTCGGGGACACACATTGACCACAGCCGCCATACTCGCCCTGCAGGACGGCACGATTTTTCGCGGGGTGTCCGTTGGCGATGACGGCAAGACAATCGGCGAAGTGGTGTTCAACACCGCCATGACCGGTTACCAGGAAATCCTGACCGACCCGTCCTACTGTCGCCAGATCGTCACGCTGACCTACCCGCACATCGGCAATGCCGGCACCAACAGCGAAGACATGGAGTCGTCGCGGGTGCACGCGTCGGGCCTGATCATCCGCGACAGCTCGATGATCGACTCGAACTGGCGCGCCGAGCGCCCGTTCCGGGACTTCCTGCTCAGCGCGAAGGCCGTCGGGACCGCCGACATCGACACCCGCAAGCTGACCCGGCTGCTGCGCGAGAAGGGCGCGCAGTCGGGCTGCATCATGACCGGCGACGCCGATCCGGCCGTCGCGGTGGCGCATGCCCGCAAGTTCCCGGGTATCGCCGGCTCGGACCTCGCGAAGTTCGTCACGACCAGGCAGCCCTACCAGTGGTGTCACGGCACCGAGTTCGGTCGCCGGCCGCGGGTGCTGACGCGTCGTGTCGCTCCCTACCACGTCGTCGCGTACGACTTCGGTGTCAAGCGCAACATCCTCAGGCTGCTGTCGGATTTCGACTGCCGGATGACGGTCGTGCCGGCCACGACGCCGGCGCAGGAAGTCCTCGCGATGTCGCCTGACGGCGTGTTCCTGTCGAACGGGCCGGGCGACCCGGAACCCTGCGACTACGCGATTGCCGCGATCCGCGAGTTTCTCGACGCCGGCATGCCGCTGTTCGGCATTTGCCTGGGGCACCAGCTGCTCGCGCTCGCCGCGGGCGGCAAGACGGTCAAGATGAAGTTCGGGCACCACGGCGCGAATCACCCGGTGCAGGACCTGAAGAGCGGCCGCGTGCTGATTTCCAGCCAGAACCACGGCTTCGCCGTCGACGAGGACTCGCTCCCGGCGGGCGTCGTCGTCACCCACCGTTCGCTGTTCGACGGCACGGTGCAGGGCATCGAGCTCGAGGGCCGGCCGGCGTTCAGCTTCCAGGGACACCCGGAGGCGAGCCCGGGGCCGCACGACCTGATCTTCCTGTTCGAGCGCTTCATCGCCGAGATGGACGACCTGAAGCGCGAGAGCACTCAGCGCGCCCTCGCGGTCCAGCCGTAAAGGCTGTTGAAACAATTAGTTAAGCAATACTGTTCCAGTTGATTATAACCACGCGACCGCCCCGGCGGCGCCCCGAAGAACCATGCCCAGACGAAGCGACCTCGAAAGCATCCTGATCATCGGCGCAGGCCCGATCGTCATCGGCCAGGCCTGCGAGTTCGACTACTCCGGGACCCAGGCCTGCAAGGCACTGAAGGACGAGGGCTACCGCGTGATCCTCGTCAATTCGAACCCGGCGACGATCATGACCGACCCCGAGACGGCCGACGCGATCTACGTCGAGCCGGTGCACTGGCGGGCGCTGGAACAGATCATCGCCCGCGAGCAGCCGGATGCGCTGCTGCCGACGATGGGCGGCCAGACGGCCCTGAACTGCGCACTGGACCTGGTGCGCGAAGGGGTGCTCGAGAAATACGGCGTCGAACTGATCGCGGCTTCGCGCGAGGCGATCGACATGGCCGAGGACCGCGAGCTGTTCAAGGAGGCCATGGGCGAGATCGGCCTCGAGACGCCGCGTGCCGACATCGCGCACACGCTCGAGGAGGCGCTCGAGAAGCAGGAGGCCATCGGCTTCCCGACGATCATCCGGCCTTCGTTCACGATGGGCGGCTCGGGCGGCGGCATCGCGTATAACCGCGAGGAGTTCGAGCGCATCGTCGCGCACGGGCTCGAGGTCTCGCCGACCACCGAGGTCCTGCTCGAGGAGTCGGTGCTCGGCTGGAAGGAATACGAGATGGAGGTCGTGCGGGACCGCAACGACAACTGCATCATCGTCTGCTCGATCGAGAACCTCGACCCGATGGGCGTGCACACCGGCGACTCGATCACGGTCGCGCCGGCGCAGACGCTCACCGACAAGGAATACCAGATCATGCGCGACGCCTCCATCGCGG
>CALJLA010000023.1 GCA_937983055.1 uncultured Pseudomonadota bacterium | reverse complement strand
AGAACAGGCATCGATATCTGCTCATTGAGGGTAAGCGTGAAGCTGTTCAAGCCAGTGGTTGTTACAGCAGTAACTGTGGCCTCTTCGTTCCCATAGGTGAAGAGGAACCCTGGCTGGATCGGTCGAGCTGGATAGTCGTAGGTAACCGTGACCATGGTCACGGTATCTCCCTCGGCGTCGGTCGTCGTAGTGTGAGATGTGATCGAGCAAGGGATGTCTTCATCGACGTAGTCGCTGCTGCCCGTAGCGGTCAACGTTTTCCGCTCTTTCAAAACGTACTTGTCATCGGCATGCCCCATGTGCAGGACATCGCTGTCGAAAAGAACGGCTCCACACGAGACCGGCTTTGACCATTGAGTCCACTCCTTGGTGACATAGTTGTAGATCCAGCCAAGGCAGGAGTTCTTGTCCGATCCATCTTCGGGGGTAAAGAGGATGTACTTTCGCTCGCTCTCGTAGGCGACGGCGAAGCTCTTCTCGGCAAAGGTCCCCAGTGAAATGACCTTCTTCAGTTCGTTCTCTTCGGGCCAGCTAACCAGAGCCGTCCCCTGCTCATCGATCCTCACAACGCCCTGCGTTGAGGCGCAATAAACCGCGTTGTTGAGAACCACCGCTGTATCGGGGGCCTTCAACCGAACTGTCGGGTCAAGCTCCTTAGTGACGAAGCTCGTCTCACTCTCGCCGCTAAGACGCCACACCCCTTCCTCCTTCAAGATGATGAGCGAATCTCGAAGAGGTAGGATCCTGAGCGTCGGCGATTCCTCGGACCCAACGGGCTCCTCGTTGGGCACTGCCTCCGGCTGCTCGAACTTAGACCGAGCTAAGCCATTTGGAACGCTTTCATCTGAGCTGGATACGCGATCTCCAGAGGTCGGTATCTCTGGGTTGAACTTTCCGCCGACCGTTGAGCTGCTTGCGAGAAGGTAGAACCCATCGCTTGAAAGAGATCTTCCGCGCAAAAGAACTTGGCCAGGAGCGTCGTCGTTGCCAGAGCAATACCAGGCGTAGAGGTCAGAATCCTCCGTCTCTCTGTTGATCACCCGGACAAGGCTCTTCATCGTCTCCGAAATGTTCTGCGACGCCGTCGGCTGCGACGTCGAGAGGAGAAACTTACGATTCTCGATATCTTCCGCAGACGAGAACGTGTAAGTGACCGAACTGCCGGGGCGGTGAATCGAAATTGTGTCGCCATTCGAAATACCGTTAAGGCTGCGAAGCTGGACCTTGATCTCATGCTCACGCCGAGTGTTCGCGTAGAACATGTACCCCTTGAAAAGAGCGAGGTCTTTGGCAAAGGGCGGCCTGCGGTTCTCCTGAGAAATTCCGTCCTCGCTTGGGTTCGTGTAAAGGCGCTCGCCCAAAAAGTCCGAATCCGAGTCGTCGCTAAAGCTGATCGTCTTGCTCGAGAGATCCGAAGATGAGACCGTTCTCTCGATCACGAGGCGATGCTCGTCTCCTGGGAAAGTCGTTGCGTCGGCAGAGAGTGCGGTGCGGTAGATCTGGTAGAAGTCGCCATCGACGATTCCATCGGGGATCGTGAATTCCAGGTCGACGTCAAAGGCCTTGCCCGCTGTTCCGGATCCAGATCCCGTGTGCGGAACCGTAAGCGTGTAGGTGTACTCGTCCGAATTGAGCAGCGCGATCGTCTTGTTGCCGGGCTCGAAAGCTGTGTCTTCCGAAGAAATGGAGATCGTGTCGAGAGTCGCATAGCCGTGCGACGGATGGCTAACCGTCACCGTTGACCCGCTGGCACTCATCGTCACCGATGTCGTCGCGTTGGTAGCAACTTCCTGGTAGCTCGGAGCGCCGAGAACGAGAAAGTCGTTGTCGTCCTTACGGCCCCACACAACGCGATAGCTAACCTGGGCATCCGGGGTCAGGAAGCCTCCGCCTGACCCGACCTTCGACAAGGAGATATCGAGCGCTTGGGGAATGCCAGCGAGCTTTGGATTGTTCGTCAGGGAGTCGTTCTTGTAGACGCCATTCGCGGTGACAAAGTAAGTGCTTGATCGAGCCTCCACGCCTTTCAATCGATGCGAGCTGTCAGGCGCCTGGTAGAGGCCATCCCAGTCGACCCAATCACCAGAGCCAGTGGAGTCGTAGCGAAGCTTTTGTCCATCGTGAACTACGAGGCGGTTCTTGAAGTCGAGAAAGCTTTTAGCTCTTTGAGAAAGCTCGTTACCGACTCTCTTGAACCCACGCCGCTTCGACAGAACTCCGGGGCGATCGATGTTGCAATTCATCGCGCGCAAGAGCGCTCCCTCGGGAACGCCGCCAAGAGGATTGTAATTGCTGTACAACCCTCGAATGGCTCGCTGAACTGCAAGGGGTCGCCTGCCCATTACCAAGCCCTCCCCTGAGCGCTGATGAACGCGCCACCGGAAACGAATTTGGGCTTAGCCTCCACTCGGTGGCGAAGACGCCCAAGCGCGCCATCATTCTTGCCATCGGGAGTTCCGTGAAGAAGGCGATCGAGTCGACGTGATTTGGAGGCAACGGCCTCGAAGTCCCCCTCTTCGTCGAGCATCGCAATCGCCCCAGCAAGGCCAAGAGCTGGATGGAGCTCGCGAGGGACCCCTGGAAGCGCGGACTCGCCGGCAAGGCAGACATAGTCCCCTGCCGCTACCGCAGATTCACCCGCTACCGACCCATCAACAGCACTCGTAAAAGTTACGGCAGCGCCAGATACCGAGGTGACGGATCGGTCCCAGGCCTTGATCTCAGCCCCGGAGTTTGGGCTGTGCATGTCGAAAGTGCTCGACGCCGTCCATGTGGACGGAGCGTCAGCGGTCAGCGTGACGACGTTGCTCGCAACGCTTTGAACCAGACGAGCATTCTCCACAAGAACCAAATCGCCCGGCTGAAAATAGAAGGCCATGTCGAGGAAGCCCGAGAGGCCGTTCGCAGCCTCTGGAAGAAGAACGACATCGTTTCCCTCCAAGTAATAGCCGTAGGGGGACGAGGAAGAGTCCCCGGTGTGGAAGTGCTCGTCGATCGTCCCAATGACGATGTGGGGAATCGGAAAGAAGCTTGACCCGCTATTCTCTACATAGCGAAGATCCCTCAGCTTTTGGTACATCGCTCGAGCGGGAAGGCGGTAGCGACCCGTTCCACTTGAAAGGGTCGTTCTCGTCGTCCGAACGAAGTACTCCTCCTTGGCTTCCATTACGAGTCCAAGAAGCGTCGATGACAAATACTCGTTGATGCGATTCAGGATGTCGGCGTCCTGGCTCCCGGTCGAGCCAGTGTTCGGAATGCGCGCTTCATCTCGCGCCATCGAGACCAACTCATTAGCTGTGTAAGCTCTCGCCATCAGTCTTGCCTCGAGATTTCACACCACTTAGCGAGACCGGCATCGTAGATCAGGAAGATTCTGTGCTGGTCATTTGCCAAGGCACAGTTTGCCGAAGAGTCGAGGAGTATATTCCCCGTATTGTGTGCCACCGTAATGTTGTCGGTGTCTCGCCTGAGCACGAGGACCATCCCGTCTTGGCCGCCGTTGATCGTGTCCAGCTGATCTGGAGCTGCTCCCTCTCCGGCTACCGTCGCATAGGACCCGGTCACAGTGATAGCGCCGCTGGCAATCGTGTGTGACTCGGGGGCTCCCAGGGAAAGATCCTTGCTAACGACAACATCGCCAGTGACCGAAACGTTGCCTGAGAACGTTCCATTGATCGCGGTTATGCTGTCATCGATCGTTATGGTGTTCGTTCCAGAGTCGGAGATGTTCGTTCCGAGAAGGGTGTAAGACGGACGAATGATCCTGGTTTGCGTTGAATTCCCACCCACGTTGATTCCCGTGCCAGCGCTCGACGTCCCCTCGATCCAAACGTCCTCAATCGTCACCCTCTCCGAAGCAACCGAGCCGCCGACAGAGATACCGGTCTCTCCGGTCTTGAGCTTCAGTGAGACGCCGCTGACTCGAACATAGGAAGCGCCGTCAAGCGCGATGCCCGTATTGACGTCGGTTAGGTAGCCGCCAACGATTTCGCTCGAGTCGAAGTCCTCGACATCGATTCCGTTGGCGCAGGTGGAGAACTCGAGATTCAGCAGCCGGTTGTGGCGGGTGTCTCCACTGGACGAGTCCCCCTTGATGCCGGTCTCGACATTCGAGAAACGACAGTCTTCGATTCGGCAGTGCTGAAAGCGTGTGATGTCAAGACCAACCGCTCCGGTGTTCCCCTCCGATCCGTTATCGAATCCGATGCCCTGGACCTTTACGCCAGTCGTAGTGGCCCCTGTATCGTCGGCCTCGAGCAAGGTGTCGCTGACCAGGTTGTTTCCACGCAGAACAGTTGACCGAGGCCCAGAGCCGATAAGAGTAACGTTGTCGGGAAGCGTTAACGACGCAGCCAGGCGGTAGGTCCCAGGCGGGAAGAAGACAATCGCTCCAGCTGGAGTTGCGGCTGCTGCAGCGTCGATAGCTGCCTGGATTCGCGCTCTATCGTCGTTGAGGTTGTTGCCTTCGGCCCCATAGGCCGAGACATTGAAGACCCCGCTGCGATGATCCGCGAGGCGGTTCACGCGCTCAGTCGTGACGTTGTGGAAGATCGCCGAGTTCAGATGTAGATCCTTAGCCGGAGAGTCGTTCGCATGAACGCCGTATCCGACAACGCAGCTATCGATGTAAACGCCATCAATTGACCCAGAGAGCACGCCGACCCCAGCAGCCTCTCCCGTCTGGAAATCAAAGGCAGCCCCCTGATTGGTGCCAGCCACTACATCGCGAACGCGCGTGCCGCCACCGATCGAGAAGCTCTCGTTCTTGTCGCCGCGTGTGCCGATTCCAATCCCGGTGCAATTGGAGACGTCACACCCCGTGATGACGACCCCTCGCGTGTAGGACTGAAGCATGATCCCGCCGCCACCGGAGAGATCGAGCGCTTTGTTTCCACCGGTAATCACGCACCCAGTAATCACCACGCGCTCGGTATACTTCGTCGGAGCTGTCGAGCGACCGCCAACTTGAATGCCGTAGTTCCCAGGATTCGAACCCGGAGACCCCGATGTCTTCAGGTTGATGACGCAGTTCGAGACCACGACATCCATGACGTCGGCATTCTGCTCCGTAGACTCTGGAAGCAGGTCAATGCCAGCGATCGAGTTCTCGATGATGAGACTGTCTATGACGATTCTCTTCCCGCCATGGACAAGAACTGCCTGCTGGTTGTCTCGATCCTCGATGACGCAGTCAATGATTCGAACGTTCTCAGCCTGAAGATGGTCAAAAGTCCCCGAGTGGCCGTTCCCGTTTATTCCGCCTGTATAGACACCAATCGTAGCAGCTTGTTTTGTCGACGCTTCAGCGAGCATCGACCCGTTCAGGTAGAGGCCCCGAAGCTCGGCATCCCTGCAAGCATTGATCGAGAACCCGTCTCTGCACCCAATGATTCGACAGTTGATGATCTTCAGGACATCGGTAAATTCGGCGAATACGCCGTTCCAGCGAAAGTCTCGAAAGACGCAGTCCTCGACGTTGATGCGAGCGCAGTCCCCCTGTGCCGGCGAGCTGACGCTCGCGCTCTTGATCTCCACCCCGTTATCGTTGTTACTCGAAGTCTCGCCATCACCACCGACTCCAATGAATTCGATGTTCTTCACCGAAACATCGGTAGTCGACTGGATCTCGAGAACGTTAGAGGCTGCATTCGCCTGGTAGAGCTTTGCCTTTCCAGCGCCCTCAAAGCGAACGAACGGGCTGTTGATTACAAGGGCTGAGGTCGTCTTGTAGCCGCCATCGGGCAAATAGACGACGCCTCCGATCAATTCGGCCGCATCGATAGCGGCCTGAATCGCAGATGTGTCGTCCGTTGCCGCTGTCAACTGGGCAGGGGTTGGATTGTCCGGGACATCCCCCACGGCTCCGTAAGCGGCAGACTTAACGTTGTAGATTTCAACGCCAGTGCCGCTGGCAAAACTCAGCCCTCCAGCTCCATCGGTCTGGAGGAACTGGCCAGCAGATCCGTCGGCAGCTGGAAGCGACCAAGAAACCACGCCGCTCTGGCTCGCAGCTCCACGAAGCGCTGTGTAGTTCGTCCCATTCGGCTTGTCCTCGTAGAAGCGAATCTCGCCTCGATCGTAAAGATGGAGCTCTCTCTCAGGCATTACTCGCTCCTACTGAGCTCGTTCCAGAGATCATTGTCGACATCCCAGATGAGCAGTAGGGCTGTTCCATTCCTGAAAAGGATATCGCCGTTCAAGCTCACATTTGCCCCGTCCTGGATGTAAACCGTATTGGTCGAGTCCGTCCCTCGGATCTGCAGAAGCTCTCCATCCACAGACCCGTTAGCAATTGCGGTTGAAGTGTCAAGGGTGACGGCCCCACCAGATCCGGAGACCATGTGCTGCACCCTGGTCTTAGTGAGCGTCGCCCCATCGGCAAGAACGGAATCTTCGGGCGGCAAAGACAAAGCTGCGATGTCGTTCACCAGCGTTCCAATGCCGTTACAGAACTTAGCGAGATCGTTGATTAAGCTAGTTGTTTCAGCCCCCCAGCCGGTCTCGCCCTTTTGCGGGATCGTTCGTGTGGTTCCGAAAAGAACCTGAGAGATGCCCATGTCAGCTAACCAAGGGGCTCGTTCTTGTCGCCCTTGCCTTTCCAAATTGGCCAGATTTCTGAGCTTCGTACGGGCTCGCTTGCCTGAACAAGCCAGCCAAGATCTGGCAGGGTTTGCGGGGCAAGATCCTCAACAAAACATATGTGAGGCCCTTGAACCGCTGTCGCCCTGACACGAGTAGGCGTCGATATCTGGCAGAACCAGGAGAGTTCTGGAGCTGTCGGCGCTGCGACCTCTTCTCCGTAGAAAAAGGCTCTCTGATGCCGAAAGGGGCCCCGCTTCCTGTGTGCGGCAAGGTCGTCGGTTGTCGGCGCCCAGCCATCGATCGTCGGCTCCAGGCCCATGTCGGACATGAGCTCGACGTGATGGAGATCGGGAGAGAGAACAATGCGACGAGGGACCTCTGCCGCGAGGTCGTTTTCATTCGGAAGCCAGGTCGAGACATCGGGGACAGGGCCCTGGGCCAAAAGCTCGACGAAAGAGACCGCATCGGGCTGAACCCGATGCTCTTGGCCAGCCGGCCGACTGACTTCGACCGGGAACCAGAGATCCGGAGCCGCGACGTATACCGGCTCTGAGCGTTCCTGGTATTGAAAGACAACCTGCTGGCGCATTTCATCTCAGCTCAGAAATCTTCCCCAACTCGTACAGATCCAACTTCTCCTCGATGGGAACGCATTCATGACACTTGGGAAGACCGCAGGTCAATGATCCGCAGTTTTTGCAATAGGGCCAATTGACCTGCTTCCTTCCCGCTCGAATGATCTGAAAGTGGCCGCCGCAGTGCGGACACTGGAGCGTGTCCGCAACCTGTCGACCATCGATGATGATGCTGCCCTTGGCGCGACGTACCGATGAGTTCACCTTCTACTCCTCGAAGTGAATCATTGCATCCACAGAGAAAGAAGCGGTCGGTGAAGTGGCGACAATGCCAAGCCCTCCATCGTCATCGGCCGGAAGGACCAGCTCGCCCCCAGGAGCTGCGACCCAGCGAAAGGTCGCGCGCTGGTTCAGGTTGAATGCAAGAAGCGTGGCATTTGCCGTATAGGTCGGCTCGGCCGTGTAAGTGGCCTGGCCAGCCGCACAGGCCGATGCCGGGTCCGAGGGATCAAGGGCTTGTGGAGTTACCGCCGAGCCAGACGTGCCAGCTCCGCCGGCAAAACGCTCCAGTTGGTAGCCGGAGGCCTGATCAGCCGGAGTGTCTCGGCAGCTGACGACAAGATCGTAAACAAGAGGCCTCACCGAGGCAGCGCTATCGAGCGCCATCACGGTCGTGTTGTTGGCGATCGAAGGATCGCTTCCGCTGATCGAATACCTGCGTCCCATCTGTCTTCCTTTCAGTAGGAAACTACCGCCACCGACGGCGGATTTGGTTGACTCTGCTGAATGCCCCACATGTCCGCCGTGATCGTTGGGGCTGCTGCGACCACGGAAGTCTTCCTTGAATTTGTCGGATACCAGAGCCCCTCAGGGCCCTCCGCCCACCCACCGCTACCCCCCTGAAGAGTCAGGTCGATGCCGTTGTACCAGCGGTCGATGACTGTTGAGCTGTTGTCGTCATCGAACTCATGCCACGCGGCCAGGCTTTCTGGACGAACACTGCCTGGAGGAGCCCCCTCAAAGAGCGCCGTCCTCTCGTCCGCGTTCAATGCAACATTCCACCAGCCGACCCGAGCCAGGCGGCCATCGAGATGATTCGCCGAGACGGTCTCATGGACTGCGACTCGCGTGTCTGTCCAAGTGTTCGACGAAGCAGTTGCAGTGTTCGGACTTGCCGCGACCTCTACGTTGTCGATGTAGAGCCTCCGAGAGGAGACGCTCTCCGATAGGGCGCAAACGTGTATCCACGTGTCGGCCGACACTCCAACGACCTGCTGGATGTCTTTGTTGCCCCCGTCGTTGAGGCGGAAGAACCAACTACCTGCTGCGTACGCGAGCATTATGTGATGCCCGCCTGACTCCGACAGGGCGATGAATCTCTCGTTCGCTGGTGTGTTGGTGTCAAACCACACCCACGCCGAGATTGTGTAAGCTCCGTCCTGAAACGGAACCGCGCTCGTGTTCTCTCCGTATTGCGAACTGGATGCTGTGAACTGGCGAGCCATTACTGGTATATCGCCCAAGAGACAAGGTGTGGGTCGTCGTCCGCGGCAATGGTGTCGGTTACGTCATCCCCATCTCGATGAATCAAGCATTGGAACAAGTCACCTGCTGCTATCGAGTCGAGTTGCGCGTTCGTAAGGGTCGCTGTGACTCGGAGGTGCATCCAGTCGGTTGACGTCGGACTGTCAGTTATGTCAACCGACGCAGCGAAACCGGTCGTAGCGCTAACGTCTGTCGTTCCCGCCTGAAGCCTTCTTATGGCGACCTTCCACTCAACGACCTCGGACGAGGGGTCGGCGGCCGTCGATTCAATCTTCCAGACGATCTCGAACGTGACGTCATTGCCCGAGTCGTAAGAGTCGTCGATTCGATCTTCGAATATCGCCGCTCGATGGTTGTTGGCATCGCCGGTGTCAAAGACCAGTGAGACCTCGCCGTGAAGGAATCGATGCGCTGCCGCTGCGTCGATCCCCTTAGTGTCCCAGTCTACGGAAGTGCCAACACCTCCGGCTGCTCCCATTCCAGCGAGTTGGCTCGGCATTAGTTCACCAGCTTGAAACCTTCTCGGAAGTAGACGCTGGCGGCTTTCGCCGTCACATCGCTATTCCATGCGCCTTTTCGGTTCTCGACAGCAACTGCCATCAGGCTCGCAAGATCGGGCCCGGCTCCGACCGAGGCCGCGAAAGTCTTCATCGTTCTCTGCGCATAAACCACCTGAGAGGGGTCTGTCACCTCGACATTGCCCTGCGCATCAACGCCAGCGGGAGCATCGATGCGGTAGACCGGTCCGTTAGTCTGCCAGGCGTAGGCCAGGTTGTCGGCGACTCGAGTCGATTCGATCGGCATGTCCAGCACCCAAATTGCCGACTTGTTTCCGTAGTCGGTGGGCGAATGCAGGAAGAGGTTCCTGAGGAACTCAGAGTTGCGAATCGACTTGATGCCGAGGCCCCTCTTCTCCGGCTGCGCCGGAGGATTGCCCCACATGTCGACGAATACGTTGTCGTTACACCTCTGATCCTCGAAGCCGATGTCCGAGGCCTCGATGTTTCCTCCCATCGAGAACCCGATCGCAGATTCGGAGCAGACATTGCCCGTGTAGAGGCCGCCGATCGCCGCTCGCGGAGTGTTCGCCTTCAGCTTCCATGACATTGAACTCCCACGTGTCGACCAGCAGTCACGCACGACCACGTCATGGCAGCCGTTGATGTATGCGTTGTGATTGAAGATGGTTCGAGCCGCACCAGACTCAGCGTTCCAGCCGTTGTAGTCGATCACGCACTCATCGATCGTGATGCCGGTAACGCCGGTGAAGAAGAGTCCCTGCCCGTGGGATCCTCGCGGGTAGTTGTGGTCAACTGTGCAGCGAAAGATCTCAATGTTTCGTGGGGCATTGCCCGTATGCCGATCGATCTCGCCGCTGATGCCGGTGGAGAAGAATCGGACGCGCACATCCTCTAAGCGGATGTCGTGCGGCCCCGCATAGAATCGAATCCCGTCGGACCCCGTCGCCGCTGGGTCATATCCAGGGCTCGAGGGATCTCGAGCTCGGTTGTAGAAATCGAGCGAGTAAAGGCTGACGAACCCGCCATCTTGAACGGCGAAGAAGCAGCCCATGGCCGCGCCCGGGTCGATGATCGGACGCGGTGCCGATTCTTGGCCGTAGCTGGCGACCACGATCCGCGCGTTCGCATCCTGGCCGCTCTTCTCCCACTTGCTCGCAAGAGGCCCCTGATAAGCTCCGCCTCCCTGAAGCAGGATCCAGTCTGGGCTTCCCGAGCGAACTGAGTTGTAGGCTCTCTGAAGCGTTCGGAATGGAGAGCCCTCACTTTCGCCATCGTTCGAGTCATCACCTGTTGGCGAGACGTAGAAGACCTTCGCCTTTGGCAGCGTCGATAGATCCGTGAATCCTCGTCCCGTGCTCGGTGGTGGAGAAGGGGTGGGCGGTGGTGGGGGAACTGCTTCGAGCGCAGCGATACGCGCCTCGAGCGCGTCCATTCGCGCCTCGTGGCCTCCGTCAGTTGCCTCAATCGCGGCGATACGCGCGAGCGCTGCCTCGTGATCTTCAGTGCTCGGTGCGTCGACAAAGATTTCTGCCACGATTAAGACCTCCTTTAAGCCGGCGTGTATCCGGCAACCACCCAGTCGTAGACAGCCTCTGCCGTCAAATCAGTGTCCCAGCTGCCGCGACGGTTTTCGCAGGCAGCGTTCATGAGGTGGACGTAAGTCGTTCCGTACCCCTTCTCAAGAGCGTAGGCATCGAGATCGCGGTTGTAGTCCACCCAATACCCATCGGCCTGACCGCTGATCGTTCCGGTTTCGGTGTACCCAGACGCCGGATCGATACGGATGGGGTCCTGGACACCAACCCTCCACCGATGGATCACGTTGTCCGTGAAAACGATATTCGTCTGCTCGCCAAGCGGTATGTCGAGAAGCCACTGAGCCGCTTGATCTGGAATTGGGTGCGATGGGCTGGGGGCAACCGTGTTTTCTGACAGGATGCAGTAATTGCGAACAAAAGAGCTGTCCTCGATAACCTTGATTCCGATCGCGCGCCGCTGAGGCTGGTCCGGAATAACGTTCTCACCAAAGTGCATGAAAACGTTGTCCTGAATCACTTGGTTGTCGAACGCGATAACACCGTTTGGTGGAAAGTCGTCGGTATTCTCCGCGTTTCCACCAAAGGACAGCCCGATCTGGCTGTACCCCATCACGTTCTTTTCATAGAGACCACCCACCATGCTTCTCTCCCAGTCGCCCTTCATCTTCGCGCAGATATTCGACGACTGGATGGAGAAGTTTCCCCTGAACGTCAGGTTGTCAACGTTGTCAAGGTACAGATTGTGGTTGCGGTTGTTTGTCGGATCTCCGGACAGATACCCGTTATGGAAGAACGTGCATTCCTCCAGAGTGAACCCGCTTCCCTCGGTCATAAAGAGACCCGACGCCAGGCCCGCCCCGTCGGGGTAGTTGTAATCAAAGGCGCATCGATAAACGACGCAGTTGTCTGGGGTTCTTCCGGCATCTTCCTGAAAAGAACAGCCGTGTCGGTTGTATCGAAACCGACACCCCTCTACGCGAATGTTGTCAGTGCCCGCAAAGAACCAAAGGGCGTCGTGGCCTAAAGCCGCTGGGTCGTAGTCGGCATGCCCCGGATCACGAAACCGGTTGTAGAAATCGATATCGAAAACCGATATGTTTCCGCCATCGCCTATGGCGAACCAGTTGTCGTCGTCTTTCGCGCAAAGTATTGGCCGAGGCGTAGAGACATCTCCATATGCACGAATGACGATTCGGTTAGACGAATCCGTTCCAGACTTCTTCCACTCGTCCCAAGACTCATCCCACGTATCGCCACGGCGAAACAGAACCCAGTCAGGTTGCCCGTCAGTGACCCGGCTATACGCTTCGGCAAGCGTTGCGATCGGAGAGACCTCCGTCCCGGGATTCGCATCGCTACCGGTCGAGCTCGAGACGTAGATCTTCGTTGCCACTGGAAGCGATTCTTGGTCTGTCCAACCAGTCTCTGGTGGCGAAGGAGCTGCAGATGGGCTACCGCTCGGGCGAATGATCGGTATCCGTCTTCGGCCGCGAAGATTGATATGGCGAGAGATACTCGTCATCGACCAAAAGCCTTCACGTAACTGCTCATTGAATGGGCGGACAAGAACTCTGGCTTCGCATCCCAACGACGACGCCAGGTAAGTCGGGCGAAAAAGTCCCAAGCGGATGACCAGAACCCGATCTTGCTTCGAATTCTCCCGCTCGTATCGATGTAGAGATCCCCAAGAGTGTGCCGATACCCCCATCGCCTTGGCGGAAGATTCGGAACGGGGTCCAAGGCTTGTCGGTACCGCCTCGTCACCTCGCCAAGACGACTGTTGTAAGCTCGCACAAAAGACTTATTTCCAGGGCGCATTCCCCCGAAGGTGATGACTGCGCTTACTTTTATTTCAGCGCATGCCGCTTCAAGGGCGGCGACCTGGGCAACTCCAGCCCCAAGGGAATGGCCAACGTAGACCAGGGGGCTGTCGGCCATCCTGGCGCGATCGATAACGAAGTCCCGGACAACCCCAAGGTGCTCATCGATGCCTCGATGGATCTTCGCTCCGTTGAGAAGTCCCGACATCTTTATCGACCGCTTCTTTACCTTGAGGTCGGTTATCAGGTCGGCGATGCCATCGGTTCCACGAAAGGCGACGACCGTGGCATCGGGCCTGGAGAAAACGTAGACCTCGCTCTCCTCAAGGGAGAGATCTTCAAACTCGAAGCCGAGACGCTTACCCGACTCCTGCGCCTCATCCGGGCTTTGGTAGCAGGATCTGGCCAAAAGAGCTGCTTCTCGGTCTTCCATGTCGTAGGGCTGGGGGCCGCCAATCCCCTCCGAAGGTCGAGGCGGCCCCCGCTTCGAGAAGAATTAAGTCGTAATGCCGGTAAGAAGGATCGAGTAGGCCGGACACCGGGTGAAGAGAGAGTGGTTTACGTAGCTTCTAAGCTCGTAACCAGCGCTCGATTCCAGGTGTCGGAACATCTCGTCGCCACGATCCGGCAGCTTGTAGGTCAGGTCCGTAGCTCCGATGCGCCGGTAGTGCGCGGTCGGAATCGCGAACCCAAGTCCGTTCTTGCAGTAGATCGACGGCTTGATCGTAGTCGTTCCGTTCTGACTGTAGAACTGCAGGCCCTCAGCACCGACGTCATAGCTCCCCGTTTTCGGAGAGTTAATCCAACGTCTTTGAGCAACTTCGTCGTCGAGAAGGTCCGCCCACACCTCGGGAGAAATGTAGAGGCTGAGATCTTCATCGAGCCCTTTCCCAACCGCATCGGGAATGGCTCCGTTGACGCCGGCAAAGGTCAGAGCTCCGCCGATGGCAACAGAGTTCGGAGACCACAAGCTGTAGTTCGCAACCGTGATCCCGTGGAGAGTCGTCGGGCTGTCGAGAAGAGCGTGAAGGCCGGCGAAAACGTTGTGGGCTGAAGTCGTTCGCTGGCTCTTGAAGAAAACTACGTCCCCATCGGTAACCCCCGCATTAACTGAGTCGAATTTGACCCTTCGAAGCGACATATTGATTTCGGTAATCGTATGATCGCCACCGCGCTGGGTCGTCATCGCTGAGTCGAAGATCTCGCAGATCGCATCCTCTTGCCCAGCCCAGATCCCCGGAGCCCACTCAGCTTTGGTGAAGGTGATGGTTCCATTGGCACCCGTAGCAATCGTTGCACCGGTGCAATTACCAATCCCCTTCTGGCCGTAGAAGTAGTCGATCTCCATGCGCTTTCGCGCACTCGCCGTCATGTTCTCGACCACGACGTCGATGACGCGCTTGAACGCACGCGGGCCCTTGACCGCTCGAGCCGCGGCCTCGATGCCGATCTGAGAACGCAGCATCATCTGCGTTCCGACGATCGTCGCATCCTCGGTCTTGCCCGCTACCGAGGCATTGAGCGTGAACACCCCGCTACCAGCAGCGGCGTAGGTGAAGCCGTGCTCGTGCTGGAGCAGGACCGGCTGGTGAAACTGGTTTCCGGGCATTTGAGCCCGGGGAGCGAACTTGATGTCGTTCTGAACCTTGAGGCCCTTGGGAAGGACAACCTCAAGATCGTCAGCGTAGACCTCCTTGAAGAGGCCGTTAAGCGTGCTAACTACGTTGGCAGCAGCCATAGAGAATCCTCATCGCGCAAGCGCCCGATGAGAGACTCCCTATCAGGCGCTGATCACCAATCGTTGAAGTAGTCCGCCTTCCATGGCGAGCTATCTTGGTCGCTTGGCGGGCGCCTCTTAGGCGATGAGGTGGAAGCCGTTTTACTGCCCTTCGGCTTCGCCTTTCGCTTGCGGGTGGCCGGCTTCGACTTTCGCGTAACCGTTTCCGTTTCTTCCCTGTCGTTACTCGCAGTCTTCTTCGACGACTTCTTGACTTGATCAAGAGCCCATATATCCGGGCTCTCTCTCTTTATTCGTTCAGCAGTCGCCCTAACCGTAGAGTCAACAAGGATCTCATCCAAATTCTCTCCCTGGTAAAGAAGGCGAGCAAGGACATTCTCCGCGTCCTCCTGAACCTTTCCGCCTGATTTCAGGCCAAGAGATTCTATCGACTGATGAACAAGGGGAAGGGCTGCGGTCGCCTTCGCCTGAAGGTCGCGCCTCTTCTCAGACTCTTCCGTCTTGCTTCGAAGCTCTTCAAGCTCCGCATCTCGACGGGCTTTCTCTTGCTCGAGATCGTAGATCTTGCGTTGCTCCTCGGTCATCTGCTCGCGCTTCATGATCACGTCAACGCGCTTGACAACGACCTCGCGATCAACGATCCTTCGAGCCTTCTCCTTGTCTCCGCCGAGAGATTGGGCGTAGAGATCAGCCAAGACATCGAGAGCCTTTTCAGGCTCCATAAGGCCCTCAAGAGCCGCCTTCGCCTGTTCCTTCATCTCCGAAGCCTCTTGAATGACCCGGTTCGCCTTCTTCGCGAGCCCGTGAGACTTCTTCAGCTCGGCGTAAGTGGTCTCCACTTCCTCTCCGTCGGAGGGAAATTGGAGAACCGCATCATCGGGGAGCTCTACAGGCGATCCTTCTTCCTCGCCATCTTCGTCATCACCCTCACCTTCGCCCTCCTCCTCTTCATCGCTTTCCTCTTCGGATTCTTCCTCGACTTCTTCCTCAGACACCTCCTCCTCAGACTCAGCCTTTTCTTCGTAAGATTCCGAATCCTCGCCCTCGGACTCTTCTTCCCCCTCGCCCTCGGTCGGAAGCTCCTCCGTAATGGTCGGCTCCTTTACTTCGGGCTCATCCGAGGAGATCGAGAACTCGTCATAGTCCTCCTGGTCTTCGGGCCAAACCACCTCTTCTTCCTTGGAATCGCTTTCTTTCTTGTCAGCCATCTACACCTCCTTGAATCTGTCTACGCCGCCGAAGGAGCGGCTTCAGTGCTTTGAATGTCGGGATCAACCATTCGATCGCCCGGAGGCGATGGGGGGAATTCACCTCCATCTCCAACCGGGGCCTCGGCGCCTCCCTCTTGAGGAGGCTGCACTCCTCCCGTAGCGGCAAGAATTGGGGGAATCTCAAATCCAAGAGCGCTCTGGAGAAGAACCGTACCCGGCTGCGCGAGTTCGGTGATGTGCATGAGTATGTGGGTCAGCATTTTCGATGAACGCTCAGGATCTTCTCGGACATCGGGAGAGTTGATGGCCGCCTGGTGCTCTCGAATGTGGAGAACGTGATTGTCGGTCGCCATCGGCGTTACTTCGGCTCCGTCGAGAAGTGCCTTGTTCTCCGCTCGAATGAGCTCGAGCTCCGCCTGCTCTCCGCGAACAAGCGGCTCGTATCGACCCGTGGTCATGACCTCGATGTAGTGCTGCGGCGTGCGAATGAAGCCTCGATCGAGAAGCCGATCGGCGATAGCCAGCTTCCCGGCTATCGTTCGCTGTAGCGCATTGCCAGCCTGTACGCGCACACGACCAACGCCTTCGATCTCTGCGGCCGTGAACTTCATCACGTGGCCGCGCTCGCTCTCACCGACCACGCGAATGATTCGCTTCTGGTCCTTAATGAAGCGTGGCAAGTGATTGAGGGTGAACGTTCCCGAGTCCTCAATCGACTCGAAGTAGCTCTTCAGGAGCGGGCTCGCAGCCTGGACAGCCTTCGAATCCAAGACCTTGAGCGCTTCGCCCGTTCGAAGATTCGCCTCCGGCTGGCCTCGGGCGACCTGGTTCACGCCCGAGATCATCTCCATCGCCTTCGTCAGGTTCTTGTGGAACTCGTAGAACTCGCGCGGAGTCTTCGAAAGGTTGACGCCCGTCGGAGGCACTTGACCGCCGCTAACGATCAAGATGCCCTTGCCGATCATGTTCTCATCGAGCTCAGCGCCGTCCGGCTTCCATATCACTTGGATGCCACAGGCGGCGTGATTCGTGAGAATCGTCGACATCTCACTGTTGATCGCCTCTTGCACCGCCTGAAGGTCGTTGGCGCGAGAGTAGCCGAAACTCGTCAGAAGCTGCTCTTCGGGAACGATGCGAAACAGCGGCAAGCGGTCATAGGGACACTTGAGTATCTCTGAAAGCGCCGTGTTGTTATCGCCAAAGCGAAAGTATCGGCCACCAGGGCATCCATCGGTTTCGAGGTGGATAAAGTGGTAGGTCGAGACAAGGTCCGAATACTGATTGTCGAAATCGAAGACGTCGAACTTCAGATCCGGACGCTCATCGCTATCGTCATGAAGCTCAAGCCCCTTGATCCTTTCGAGCGTCTCCTCATCGCGAGCCTTTGCCGCTAAGTCCCAGCGATTGTCGAGCGTGCGAATGATCACCCACTGCAAACGATCCCAGTCGGGGTTGGAGTAATCCCAAACAACGTCAAAGATCGTCGGGTTTCGGCAATCGAAATCGCCCTCACGAATCAGGGTCTCAACGGGCTGAGAATCCTCCTCGGGCTCTTCTTCATCGTCCTCCTCGGAAATGCGCTCGATAACACTGCCGATATTCGGATTCCAGAGCATGGAGAAGAAGCCCTGTTGGAGGATCAGGGCTTCTTCCGTCGCTCGAACAATCTTCTTCCCGAGCTTCTTTTCCCAAAGGTAGTCCCCAACGATCTGGTCGCCGAGCCTCGCCTTCGTCAGGCTCTCATTGTCATCGTTGACCGCTTCGGCCTGGTAGTCGGGCTTGTTCTCGGTCGCGATATTGAGAATGTGAGACATCAGCTCTCGAAAGTGGTTGAGGCTGATCGCTCGAAGCTGCCCGTCACGACCCATTACACGGATCGATGTGTCGCTGTAATCGTTCTGATTCTTGAAGTAGATGTTGTGGTAGTAGTACCAGTTCCTTCGAGCGCTTGACCACTGTCGAGACGTTCGCATGCGGTCGCGGAAATCCTTCACGCGATCTATGCAGCTTGCGGCCAGCTTCTGCTCGTCATCTACCGCAGCCCAGTACTCTTCGCTTCGCTCTCGAACATATTCTCGTGGGCTCATGAGAAGACCTCAGTCCAGAAGGAGTCACCCTCTTCGTCAATACGACGCTGGGTGTTCTCGTAGCTAAAGGCATTCTCGAAGCTGACCCTTTGCTCCGGGAATGGGTTCTTCTTCCACGAAGCCTGTCGATTGAAGTATCCGAGCATGGCAATTCCGTCGCAGTGACCCAAGGCTTCGCTTCTTACCCAATCAGTCCCCTTGTCATTGCGAATCCCGTTGCGCAGCTGATTGTCGAGATGTTTGCAGCGAGGGTTGATGCGAATCTTTCGCCTCTGAATCGCTGTTCGAAGACGTTTTATCGTCACGTCCTTGTCATGACGAACGGCGGCAGATACCTGCAGGTTGTGGTCCTTTTTGAAGTCGGTCAACTGCTGCAGGGTCGCGTCGGCGAATCGTTTGACCTTGAGCGGTCGGTCACCCCAAAGGTACATCTCTTTTTCGCGAAGAAGCCCGGAAAGCTCTCCCGTCGACTTGTACTTGCACCAAATCTCATCCTCGATGATGAGTAGGTCTTCTTCGAAGTCGACGTAACCGAAGCCCATATGCGTAAAGTCGCTCTTGCCTGCTCCGATATCGAAGCAGACCTCGGGGTTGTAGTAGCTCGGCCGCTCGTGCTCGACCAAGATGTCGTCTCGAGCCTCGGCATACTCTGGAACGATCATCTTCGAGGTATCGGTGATCCGCTGACACTCGGCCTCGCGCAGCCAGCTGATCGACTTCTTTCCCTCGGGCACCATGGAGAGGACGATCATCTCGTCCTCCTTGGTGAAGTCTTTGTTCTCCGAGGCCTTGATCACGAAGTACCGACCCGAGGCCTGAGCCCGATCGGCGTAGGCGCAGAAATCGTGAGCTGCAGAATCGGGCGTCGAAGAAATCATCGCGAGCATGGGGTCGGTCTGCTTGACGAACATGTACGCGATCACGTTCTCGACGATGTACTTCAGGCGAAGGATTTCTCGACACTCATCGAGAATCCAAAGGTTCGCTGCTCCGCCACGAGGCCCGTCCGGGTCCTCGTTAAGACCCATGACGTGGAAAACCTGCTCGGGCACAGCGCCACGATCGCGCAGGGCCGGGTTCTTGAACGTCCAGGTGAGGCCTGACTTGTGCGGGCGTAGCTCCGGGGGGCAGTCGCGAAGGATGCGATTCATGTTCGGAATCACATATTTCTTCGCGTTCTCAGCCGTAGGGGCCCCAAAGTAGGCCTGAAACCAGGGGACTTTCAGGCAACCCTCGAAGCCAAAGAGCTCCCAAAAAAACGTCTTTCCAAATCGTCGATGAGCTTCGGCGACGAATGGGTCAGGGGTTGGATTTCTCGCATGCTCGGTCTTCACCGAGCGGTAGAGGTCCATCTGCCCGTGCGGGCGCAGCTGGTAGCTGAGCTCGCCAGCGAACCATAGCTCACGTATCAAAGATTGCTCGATGCGCGGGTCCTCGACCAAGGCATCGAGCTCTTCGACGTTATTAACTGTGACGTTTTTTTCTGAGGGAATCTGCAACGGCGATGACGTTTCTCGAATCCGGGATATCTTCCGGAGACATTTCCCCGAACAGATTCACTTGAATGGCAGTGCTTGGAGCCTCTCCTTCCTTTGGAGCAGCCCTGTCGGCCTTCTCCGAAAGAGCGACGATGCCCGTTCGGATCTCTTTGGCCGCCTCGACCCGCACCTTGCCCGGCTGAGAATCGTCCTCCATGATCTCCTCGAGCGTTGCCGCGGCTTTTCTTCCGAGCATTGCGAATCGGTTTACAACGGCTTCGCGAACGGCATCCGCGGCGATCTTCACCTCCTTGGCGATGTGCTCCTCGCGAAACTTGCGCTCGACAACGGCATCGGAAAGGCCGAAATGCTTGGCGATCCTGGCGTAGCTCCAACCAGCTGCCCTCTTCGAGATCATTTCGTGCTCTTGGCTCTCACGCAGATCGATGCAAGCCTTGATCTCGGGGTCGACGTCAGGAGGCAGGAGCTCGCGGTCCATCAGTAGGCCTCTTGTTTCTTGGCGATCTGAGAGAAGAGTTCTTTCTCGGCCAGAAAGAGTTCTTTCTGGGCCCGAATCAAGCCTTCGATCGTCGAAGGGTCGGGCTGGTGGCCTCCGTTGATGCAGGCCTCAACGACCTGTTGCAAAAGCGCGACATTTCGAGCCGCGGTCTCGAGCGACTTCTCCATCAGGATTCAGCTATTTCCTGAGCTTGGTTGTCGATATCTTCTCGGCGACCGGTTTCGCGCTTGCGCGCCTCCTCAAGCTTCGACTTGAAAACCGCCGGACGATCGATGCGCTCGCGCAAGGCACATTCAGCTGCCTGGTACAGAGACTCGACCATCTCCTCTCGACCCTCCAGCTGAAGAGTCTGCTGAAGGGTGTCTTTCGAGATCTGAAGATTTTTGTCACCGTTGAAGTCGACCTTCAGATAGTTGTTGGGCGCTTCAGCGATGTCGATCTTGGTGCCCTTGGGGCAGATCTCCTTGAACATCTCACCGACCTTCTTGAGCGTAATCTCCATTCGTGTCCTCTTCGCTCGGGCTCGCCGATTGGATCTCGATTGGGCGCAGGCTGCCCGAATCAAGCCAGTTATCTTCATTGGAAAAGAGATCCTCAAGCGTCTGCGCCTGCTCGCGCTCAAAGGCCTCTTCCTCCTCATCAACCATTTCGCTCCTCCAGCCAAAGCCGAAGAAGTCCTTGATGAGGATTCGTAAGAATCTCAGAGTTCCGACGGAGCGGCGAAATTCACCGCTCCGCTGCGGCTCCATACTGTGGCCATCACCGATCAAAGCCTTGGGGGAGGATGGCCGATCAGTGGAGACGAAGAGCTCGCCCGAATGGGGGTAGAAGATCCAAACCCAGCGCCCGAACAAGATCAGGGCGAGGTGGTCCTCAAGGAAACGTGGAGCTCTATCCGTTGTACGACGGAAAAACTTCCTACGCAGCATGGCCTGGTCCAGATGGTTGCCAGGCTATAACTTAGGGCGGCTACAGGGCCGCGGTCGAGCAAGGGGGGATTCTTGGCCCTTAATTAGGGCTCGGCTCGTCGACCCTCAGCAGCTCGTTATCGCTGAGTCGACGGAAGAAATTCCAGCAAATATCCCCAGGCGCGGGCCTTGGGGCCACAAGATCGCCAAATCCCACGCCCTCGAGCCAGCCAGAGGCAATGGCCATTGCATGGGCAATGGCCGATCTTGTCCACTTTTCCACGGGTGTGGGATTTCCCTTGTAGAGCACGCTCACGCTCGATTGCCAGCTGGCGTAGTTC
This sequence comes from uncultured Pseudomonadota bacterium, assembly GCA_937983055.1. Lineage (GTDB taxonomy): Bacteria > Pseudomonadota > Gammaproteobacteria > Burkholderiales > Eutrophovitaceae > CALJLA01. The sequence continues at coordinate 41,976 of CALJLA010000023.1, read as the reverse complement.
TCGGCATCGGGGTCGTTGCTGAGATTCACCGTAAGCACGCTCATGAACGAGCCATCTTGGAGGATTTTGAATCTCCCATGGGAGGCGTCTTGGTTCGTTCGGCAGGGGTGGTCCAAGGCGATTTGCTGACGCTCGTTCATTTCAAACCCAGATACTTCAGGGCAAGAGAGACTGGAGGGGCCTTCTCCTCAGCAGGGCGGCAAGCCATGGCAGGTTCGGAGAATCTGAAAATACGACCACCTGGAACCACGCATCCGCCTCCTATGTATACCGGCTTTCCGAATCCCAAAAAATTATTCTCGTAAATGACCGGCTTCCCGTGTTTGTTTCGGTAAACAAGGTAGCGCCAACGATAGTGCTCCATTTGGAAGATGCATCGAAGCTCTCGGACTGGCGGTAACTTTCCCGTTCTAAGGCGCCTACGGTTCAGGTCGATGTTCAAGCAGTCAAATATTCTCAGCCTATTCCCCAAGGTGAAGCTCACGCCATTGAACGTCATCCGCTTCTCTGCCTTGCCCTTCAAGACAAGGACGAGCCTCGGGACTATCCTGTAGAAGTATTCGTAGTGCTTTCGATAGAGCCTCATTTCATCTTCAGCCCGAATTTCTTGACCTCGATGCTGGCTTTCACTGAAAAGCGCTCGTAGGCCTCTCCAAGGCCATCTTTCGGCATGATCAGGTAGCTCATGTACTGATCTCCGCCGTATCCCTCATCCCACTTCAGCTCGAGACCCTCGCCACCCTCCTGCTTGTAAATCTGGTCAAGACCAACGTAGAGATCTATCAGGGCGTCTTCAGAGACCTCTTTCGGCGTGAAGACTACGCGCAGGGGCTCAGGCGGCGGAGCCTTTCTTCGGTTCTTTCTACGAAGCCATCCCATCGGATTAGTCGGACCACCAAGGGTTCGAGATCTCAGGGTTCTCGCGAACAAACTCTTGGTACCAACTGCGAAGCTCTCGCTCATCCCAGATCGAGCGCCAAACACAGCAGGTCTCATCGGAGTGAATGACGACGAAGGCGATGATGCCGCGCTTTCTCAGGTAGCGTACGTTGCAGCGACACCAGTCGATGTAGAGAGGTCTGTCGCAATCGAAAGAGAATGGGCCAGAGACTCCAACGCGCGTTGCGCAGCTAAGGCGTCGGGTCAGCTGCGACATGTCCTTCGGCTCATCGTACAAAACCTCGGGAATGCGAGCAGGCATCGGCTATTTGACGTCGGAGGCAGAGACGTAGGTCGCCTGGGGGCTGCTTGAAAGCGTTGTGTTGTCCATGCCGAAGCTGCCAACGCTGAAAGAAGACTCCCCGACCCACCGAGCAGCCGGAGCGGCCCTTTTCAGCTTCTGATAGGCCAGCTGCTTCATCTCTTCTTCTCCCTCAGCAGGGACGTGCTTTTCGCCCTGCCGAGGGTCGGTCAAAAAGGGCGGATGGCGATCTCCAGTTGGTCGAGGCGGTTTTCAAATTCCGCTGGAATGGCTCGCGAGGCGTGCATCATGGCCTCGCGCTCGTTGCCAGCAAGAACGCGACTGACATCGACAACGATCTCCGACTTCTTGCCGTCCTCTGCCTCGCTTTCCGTCGGATGAAGGATGATCGCGTATTCGTAGAGCTTCATCTTGGCTCCTCACCTCTGCTCAAAGTGGCAATCTGAAACGTAGATGTTCTTCACCGGCCCAGCTTCAAGGCACTTCTCAAGCACTCGAAGCGCTTGCTCTCCCATGGATGAATCCCTCGACTCCATGGGAAACATTTCGACGACAGACCTGATTCCCCCGTTGACCACAGACTTGATCGCATCTTCAGTCCAGCCAATGGCGAGCATTGGGCTCGCAGAGGGCTTTTTTGCAAGAGCGACCTCTTTCACTCGAGGCTTTTTCGAGGTCTTCTTCTTTGCCACGATCAAACCTCCCCATCGAGAGCGATGGCGGCGTTGGCGTTCATCACGCATTCGCGAAGACAGCGAATGGCTACCGATCGATCGGCGCATTCCGGAACTTCGTCGAGAAGAACCCACGCGAAATTCTTCGCGGCGCCCCGGATGAGCTCATACTTCCTCTTCTGCTCCTCATCGGGCGCGTGGTAGCTGAAAATCTTGTCTACGTTCTCGTTCGTGACCCTCATGAGTCCTCCTTGTGGGTTTCCTTCGATTCGCGCTTCGCGAGCTCTTTCGCGCGCTCTTCAGCACCTCGAAAGGCGTCGGTAGTGATGATTTCTCTCTGTGGCGTGCAGGGGACCGCCCGGTCGTCGATATAGGCAACGGCGAGAGGCTTTCCCTGACCCAAATAGATCTCGTCGAATGAAAAGGCGTGCTTCTTCAGCCAATCGAGAACCTTGTAGTAAAGATCGTCAATTGAATGGGGCGGGACCTTGTTCACTTCGCAATTCAGGCGAGTCGTGAAGATCGTTACGTGAGCCCATTTGGACAGTCGCTTTGTGAACTCCACCGCGCCGTAGATCGGATCGCCGATGTGATCGACGCCCTTCCAGCCGTCGTATTTCGCCAGAACGCCGTCAAGGTCGACGGCTACCGTTGGCTTGCCCTTCATTCTTCCTCGCAGTCATGCTCGGCGTAGCAGTCGCCACAAAGACCGTCATACCCGCATTCGTCGCAGACATTGACTTCGTCGAAGTCGATCTCTAACGAGCATCGCTCACAGATCGCTCTGGGGTCCATTTGAGTTCTCCTCAAGCAGGTCGACGATGTCGGAGAGTCGGCTACGGATCATACCGATGGCCTTGTCTACGTCCCTATCGTCAAAATCTCTCAACGGCGCGACTGCTCTCTGGTGAAGCTTGTCGACTTCGACGAGCAAGCGCTCGGTGCGGTAGGTGAGCTTATCGCGCAAGTGAGTATCCATCATGTCATGGACTCCCTGTGGGCTTTGTCGAAGTAGCGACGAACGAAGTCGACCGCTTCATCGATCGTGTAGTAAACGAGCTCATGGGAGTGGACCGTAGAGATGGCGCCGAGTAAACCATCTTGCCCCTCTTCATCGCCCTTGGGGAAATGAGCGTTGACCTTGTAGCCGTTCTTCACCTGAACAATCTGTAGGGCTGGCGTAAACTGACTCATAGCTTTCCATCTCGCGTTCGGATCACGGCGTCCGCAATAATTGCGCGCAAGAGAGCTCGCGCATGCTTGATTTCAACGGAGGCGGATTGATCGTCCTGAATGATTCTTGCCAGCTTCTCGAGCTTCTTCGATCCGACTCTCTGGGCAGTATTGATCTCTCGCTCGATTAACTCCCGATCCTTCTTCGCTTGCTCCAGCTGCTCTTGAGAGACGTTAAGAAAGACACGCCGCCCATGAGCCACTTCAGGGCCTCCCGGCGGCCGAAAGAAGAGCGCCCAGAAAAGATTAGCGATAACGCCGAAGAGGAAGAATCCACAGATGAAGGGGAGGTAGGTCATGGGCTTCTTGAGCCTCTCTTCACTCATGGGAATAAAGAGGGCAGGGGGATATACCCTCACCCCCCGCCCAAGGTAAGCGAGTCACGTTCAAAGCGTGGAGCTTACGCTTCACCCAGCGATTTGCCGCGAACGACGCTTCAGACGAGCTTTAAATCTAAGAACCGGTGCTCTACCTCTGAGCTACCGGGGCACATGGAGCCCCGGGTTGGATTCGAACCAACGCCTCCGGCTATTCAGTCTCGCCGATCGAGAACACGGCTTCTGAGTTGCTCAGCTTCCGAGGAAAAGCTTCAGCTTGATCTGTCGACAGCCCTTTTCAGGGCCGCGTTTGCCATTTCGCCACCCCGGCACATGGAGCCGGGGGAGGGACTCGAACCCCCAAGTCGACGGCTTGAAGCTCAACTTGAAGCTCAGCTTGCCTCGCTATCCGAATATGTGGTTAAAAATCGCCTCTCCTGTTTCGACTCTCGCGACTTCGGTCATGTTCGCCTGCTCGCGCGCGACCTTTGCCGCCCGCAGCAGATCCTTGACCTTGCCAAGGATCTCCATCTTCTTCGAACGCTTCATCGCGCCTGACAGCTTGGTCGTTGTCCAGTAGCCGATGACTACGTCCCTCGTAATGGCTTTCGTCTGCGCTGGATGCTCAGACGTCGGGGGATGGAGGATCAGGGCCTCCTCCATTTTCTTCATCTTCTGAGTCTCGATCGGCTGTGTTCGGTGAAGCCCGGCGGCTTCATCCTCCTCCCAATCGAAGCTTTCATCGAGCTCGGGAAAGGAGGCCACAAAGGTTGCGAGATCGCCGAGAAACTTCTCGAGGAAGAGCAGGAAGGGCGTCGGTAGCTGATGGAGAAGCGTTGTCCCATCGGGAAGCTTAAGGTCAGCCTTGGCCTCGGTGTTGCCGCAGTCCTTTGTCGCGACGTTGTCGAGCAGTTGGATCGCGACCTCTCTAACCTCTTCAATCGAGTCGTTAACACGAGCCTGAACTCGGTGCGACTCATCGGGGAATCGATCCCCATCCTCATCCTTCGGCTGGTATGTCTTCGAGAACCCCTCGAAGAGGTCTCGCTGCGAAGACTTTCGATGGGCCTTCGTGACCTGGGAGTGGTATTCGCTCTTTGCTCCCTTTTCCAGGGCGACGACTTGATTCAGCTTCGGATTTTCTTTCATCTTCTCGAATCCCTTTCTCTGGTCTGGCAGGCCGGATTTGAACCGACGACCTCAGGGTCCCAAGCCCCGCGCTCTTCCAGGCTGAGCTACTGCCAGGTGAATTTCGCTACTCTTCGACTTCGACCGACTCCATGTTGATGATCACGCTCTTGACGTTGATCGGCTTCGAAGAGACATGGAGTATCTGTCCGCCCGAGACGTAGTGCTGGTGGTAAACACCCTTGGTGTCCCACCAGTACACGTATGGAATCGAACTTCCATAGGTGCCGTCGTCTTGCAGAACCTCGCTGGTCATCTGCAGGTCCCCGCCTACATCAACCTCAATTCCAAAGCGTGTGGGTCCTCCTAAGTATCCGGCAGCAACTGAGTAGGGAGAGAGTCGCTTACCGCTCGATGTCACCTTTCCCTTTACGGTCGAGTAAAGGATCGTCTGTCCGCTCATGGCCGAGATCACGTAGAGGTGCTTGATCGAGCCGACCCGGTTATCTTCGGCAAGGCGAGCAATGATATTCTCTTGCTCGGTTGTTCTGCCCTTGGCATTGGTCTGCACTCGAGCGGTAGCCTTCTTGACGCCGGTTGTTGCCACCGGAGCCTCGGAACCTTGTTGGTCACAACCAAGCGGGACAGCGACGAGCGCTGCAATGATGAACAACAGTTTCGCGAGCGGAAACCCTTTTCGCATCAGTTACTCCTGTATTCTCGAAGCTCTCTTGGAAGCGCCTCGCTGGCGCCCTTGGGAAGGTCGCCAGCATTAGTGAATCGCCAGTTGAATTTCGCCATTTGAGCGTTGTATTCAGCCACGAGATCGTTGTGGCGACTAACAATGCCAGCTACTTCTTGCCGCCACACAGAGCGCTGTTCGCGAACGTCTCGCGGCCACTTCGCGGCGTCCTCTCCGTAGTCCCCCTCCTGATCCTTGAGGCGCTTTTCGTAGACCTCTATGTCGGCACGTACCTTGTCGATTCCAGCGATCTGATCCTTGAACCATTCGTATTTCCGCAGAAGCTCACGTGGGCCAAATTCCTCTCGAGCCACTTGAGCGGCTTCGCCGAAGTAGCCGAGGACCCAGCAACCAATGGGCAGAACGACCACACCGACAAGAGTGGCTATCGAGATGACGATCCATGCGATGGCTCTCATTCCTTTACCTCGACGCGCAGTTCGATGGTCGGTATTGGTGCGCAGTTCTCAATCGGCTCGAACTCCGAGCTTTCGAAGTAGATCCAGTATCCTGCGCTGGAGTCGGATCGGAGGATCGTGATCGCGCAGGCATCTTTCGGCAGTTGGGGAAAGACCTCGTAAATGTGCCCGGGTACGGGCTTGGCGAAGATACTGGCCATAGTCTCGTAGCCGATGAGCATTCGCTTGATTCGGGCGCAGTTAGACTTCTGTAGCGTTACGTCGGTGTGCCGAGAGATGTGGCTCGTCGAAACTCGGTGCTCGTAATTCTCACATTTTGGGTTCGAGCACTGGGCCTTGTTGAGCCCGAGGAAGGCCGGGCTATTGCAGTGGCTGCAGGTGTGGGGGTAGCAGCTTCGATCGACTTCTTTACTCATCGCGGGTCTCGTGGAATGGGGTATTGTCCGGGCGGAATAGTAAATGTCGCGCAACAGGCGTTTTCACCGCCGATCTCTGAAGTCACAATTCCCCCCTCTGTCTCTACCACTCGATGAAGCCAATTGCGAAGGCGGTGAACATCTTTGGACTCACCCTCGATCGTTACCTTGAGACTTCCCTCGGTCGGGGTTTCGAAATAGCCCCCGCCCCTTTCCTCAGCCACCACTTCATCTGGCCAAAGTCCGAGGGCGACCATCGCTTCCTCAGGCGGCAGATCAACACGGAGCACCGGCCCTTTGCTTAGGGCGAGATAGCACGCACCCTCTTCACCAGAGGCGCCCTCAACGGAAACGACATTGCTGGGATCGACAAAGGTGTTGCCGATGCGCACGAATCTCCGCCTGCTCATGGAAGCTTCTCCAGGCGCTCGTATTTCTGCTCCGTCGAGTGGCCATCCCAGCTTTCTCGGGGAAGAACGCCCTCGAGATGGCTAAAGATTTCCCTCTCGCTATCGTGAATGTGCCAGCTCATTTGTCCGGCGGGCGTCAGGACGAAAACGACGAGCTTCCATTCGTCATCCCAGTCATTTTTCCAGTCGCCTTCCCTCCCCTCCTCTCCCTCCTCGTACTTTTTCGCCGCGAGCCAGGACGGATAGAGCCTGCTGAGAAAGGCAACGAGTTGATTGCGCTCCCTGTAAGCTGTATCCTTCGCCTGACGAAGACCCTCAGGCTCTTTCTCGGCTTCGGCAGGCCCCACAGAGGCCTGGATCGGGCCAGAATAGCCCGGCTGAGAGGCAGCGATCCTGTGCTGGTCCATATTTCACATCTGGCTGAAGAAAAGACGTAAGTCCCCATGCAACAAGGATTTGCTGGTAGATTTTATCTACAGAGAAGGCCTTCAGCAAGGGTAATTCTTGGCCAAGAAATAAAAAGTGCTATTGACAGGATTGGAAAAGTCGTAAGTTTTCACTATTCCATTTCATAATAGGAATGGGAGGACGGGGGAACTAGCCTGATAGGACCTTTACCAGTCGGATACTCCTTCGATGCCCCTCCGTGCTGTTCGTCAGCGTCCTTGCGTTTACTGTCGCAAGCCCCACTACACGACAACCGCCGTCCCCGCTGACGAGGTCCGCTGCGACGAATGCTACGAAAAACTGCGCCGAGAGCGATCCAAAAGTGCCTCTCGACAGTGCCGCTTGTGCAATCGTTCGTTTAAGGCGCCGGTCACGAAAGACTGGCAACTCTGCAGAACGTGCCAGCGAAAGGTTTCTCGTAAACAAGCGCGTGAGACCCGGCGGTCGCTGCGCGAGGAATCGCGGCGATTCGCCTGATAGCTTGGACTCTCTCTAAGAGAAAGGAGAGAGGGGGCGCTTTTTTTCGCGGAATCTGGGGAGGCCGCGAGGATTTTGCGAAAATGGGGTCCAAGGGGGTGAGGGGCTGCCGCATGGGGCCGGGGGGTCCCCGGCGGGACTATCGGCCTCGACCCAATCGAAGCCCTAACAAGCGAGCCCATCGCCCAGCGTCGGCGATATCGTCATAGCGCAAGGCGTAGTACGGGCTTAGGGCGATAGCGCTTTCGGGCCGGGGCGCATACAGAGAGCTCGTGGGGGCCGTCGCAGTTGGGGCGCAGCGCTGAGTAGGCCAGCGAATACGCGGGGCGCAGCGCGATCACCGTATGCGTTATGCGGTGAACGACTGCTCGGGAGGCGGCGCTTTGGGGTTGCGGCAGAACGTTTGCCAGGCTTGAGCGCGCCCGACCTTGTCCGAGTACGCAGCCCAAGATTCGACGTCAAGATCTTCCGGGGCGTGAGGACAAGTGGTGAGAATTTGCCGCGGCGGAACACCGAACAGCGGCGCTAAGTGCCAACAGGCATGGGCTCTACGGCGCCCCCCTTCCTTCACGCCTTCGAATCCCCCGGCCTTGTGATCTCTCACTTCCGGCGGATTCGGCCGATAGCTCGGATCCTTGGCGCTACGACCCTGATGCACACGCAAGATATGATCCGCTCTCCGCGCCAGCGCTCGATTCCGCTGATCCTCCAGCGGCAGATAAACGTAAAATTTACGGCCCCTTGCATCTTCTCTTTCCGCAAAGAGCCTCTTAATTTGAGGCCAAACAAAGTCCGTAAAGCTTGTCCGCGACAAGCCGGCCTTGTTCGCTCTCCCCGTCAGCGTCCCCGGCAATCTCCCACACGCCCAATAGTGGGCAGCCAGCCTCACCACCGCTGCCGTCGCCGCGCTCGATAGCTTAGACCACGTCTCCGACGCAATCACCGCGCGATAGTCCAGCGGCATTGTATCCGGTACGCCTGGCATTTAGGCCAAAAACTCCTCTATCACAGACCTCTCCTCGGCCTCGCTCTCTTCCCTCGTCTGGATTTCTATCTCCGCTTCCTCGGGGCAATTACGCCTGTCCTCAATCCTCGCTCTCTCCTCCGCGAGCAATCGATTGACGAGATCGCTGAAACTCTTCGGCCCGTCGCCATTGACCCTGCGAAGTTCAAAATACGTATCCATCTGCTTATCGATGTAGATGTGGCGCTGGCGCCTTCCCTTTGACTTCGGCCCAGGACCCACCTTTTCTTCCGCGCTCATAGCTTTATCTTCTCTCGACTTACGCTCGACGGTCGAGAAAAAGACGATTCTTGGCCTGGAATCCCTTGTGTACAAGGCTATAAGTAGAGACGCGGACTACCAACCGCTCAAGCATACCGAACATGCCGGCCCAGGTGAGCGGCTCCCGCCGCTCGTTTGGTAGGCCTGGGCCGGCCCTTCACTACCAGGAGGCCCCATGCTTCTGACCCTCGTCGTCAAAGCCAACTCCGACGCCGGAGCCAAGCTCTATGCCTCGCTACGCGGCCTCCCCAACTGCACCGTCACTCGTAGCTACTGTCCGCGTCGTCGCGATGTCGTGCTCGAGCTCGCCCATGCTACCGGCGACGACAACCACCGCGCCATCGACTGGTTCTGTGCCGACGGCCCTTCCATGCCCCCGCTCGGCTTCCCCGTCGGCTCCCTACTCTGGCATGGCACCACACGCGAGGAGGGCTAACACCATGGAAATGCACTTTCCGAGAGCCACCTTCGCTTGGGAAACCAAAGACGGCGGATACATCTACGACTTGGATCCAATGGCGAGCGAGATCTGGGCAATATGGAGTCCGCACAAGATCGAAGACCCGAGAACGATCGATCCCGATTGGCTGCCCGAGGGATGCCGATGGCTCGATGGCAGCGAATGGGAAGATTACGAACACTTCGGCAAACCGCAAGTTTACGAGGACTAAGCCATGCTGGCTGAAACCTACAAATCACTTCGACGGTCCGGCTACCGCGCAACCGAAGCCTACCACAACGCGCGCATCAGCGAGCGCTGGCAGAGCCTTTCACGGCTTGGACTCGTGCGAATCGTCGAGCGACCGGACGAAACCCCCTACGACGACTCCTACCTTGAATGCCAAGGCCTTGACGAGCATACGATCGAACGCGAGCGCAAGGATATCTGGCGCCGCATCGGGCAATGGGGAGTCGTTGGACTCGTCGCACAGTACCGCACCAGCGAAGATTCCGAATGGGTAGACGCCGATTCCATCTGGGGCTTCATCGGCGACGAAGCCGACGCCAGCGGATATCGATACGGCCTCATGGACGAAGCCATGGGCGCCCTTCGTGAAGCACTCATGGACCGCTGTCCGCTATGTCGAAAGCCACACGCGGAGGACTAAGCCATGGCACTAAAACTCAACGATGACGAGCTCGTCGCCCTTGGCCTTGCCCAAGGCGGACTTAGCACCCTGCCCCTCGGCTCTCGCGTCGTCGTCGCCCAAGTCCTTCTCGACTGGGCGCGCGAAGCCTTCTCCGATGATTTCACTCTCGATGACTGGGAGCGCTACCAGGATGCGCTCGCCGAAGCCCACGACTCCATTCTCGATGAGGACTGATCCATGCGCATTTACCGCTTTCGCGATGAGATCGCAATCAACCCGCCCGAAGGCCCAACGTTCTACATCGGGCACGAAAACGCTAAAGAGCTCGCCTTTGCTCTATCTCGATGCGCCGACGAAATCGAGCAAGAGATCCCCTTCCCCGAGTCGACGGCAGGACCCACCTAAACCAACCTCACCGACCACTAACCCCCATGGACAAAGACGAGAGGCAAGCCAAGACAGCGACCCATGCCCTCCTCGCCGCAAGACGGCGCGCTAACAGGTACCGCGCCGTCAATCGCCAATACGTAGACCGCGCCAAGCTCATCCGCGAAGCCATCGCGCAAGCAGAAGAAGCCATCCGACTTCTGAAAGACCTACAAAACTCACTTCTCGATGAGGCTTGATCCATGACGGAGCGAACCATGATGAATGCTGAATTATCCGCTGAGTTTGTCGAGCAACGCGAAGACGCCTCTCTCCTCTGTGAGGATCTCGAAGCTACCGCGCGCATCTCCAATCCCATGGCCGAGAATGGCTACGAGCAACGCCCGGGACCTCTTACCTGGCTGAACTCCGCCAGAGTGACCACCGATCCCGATGACGACGCCGTACATTGCGTCATCTCCATCGATGATCCACGCGGCGGACTCTGCTTTACCGTTCGCCGCCTACCCAATGGCCGCATCGTCTTCCACGTACCGCAACATCGCGGGATGACCCACATCCCCAGCTTGCCGACATCGGGCCCGCTCGCACCAGAGCCAAATAGCTGTCACGACGACAAGGACCCGCGAACCTTTGTTCTCGTGGACGATAGCGGGCACCCCCGAGACTTTGGCGACCCAGAGCCCGAACCCGTGCGCAAGATGACGCCTTACTACGATCGAGAGACCGACGACTGCGAAGGCTTCGCTTGTGACAACTGCTACAGCAGTAGCGTTGACCTCGATACGTACAGACCTCCGCACGAAGGGCACACAGACGAGCCCGACTGCGACACCGTCTGTGAATTCTGCGGCTGCGACCAATACGAGGAATAACCCATGTCCAAAACCGAAGCGCTCTTCGACTCGATCGACTGGGACCTGCTCCACATGCAAAAGGCAACCCTTATCCGTGCATACGAGAAAGAGAGGCGACTCGAGCAAGGCGCGCATCTCGACGGCCTCATCAACCTCATCGAAGATATGCAAGACATCGCCGCTGATGATCTTCAGATTTGGCAATTCCCCAGCGACGAGGACTGACATCCATGAGCGATGAACTCCGCAGAATCTTTGAACCCCTCCTAAGCGGCGAGTCCGAATCCGTCGATATCGGCCGTCGCGTCTTCTGCGATATCTGCAACAAGGAATGGACCGACGACTGCACCCACGGTGGCTTCCTCTTCTGCTCTAAAGCCGTCTGCCCTGCTTGCGCAGAAAGGGAGCTCGCCTCGATCCGCAGCTACGGTGAAGAGCACTACATCAAGGCGCGCTGCCCCGAAGACATGAGCTTTGCCGATTGGTGCCGCTGGCTTCGCGGTGGCGACAACACCATCCGCATCACGAAGGGAAGCCTTCAAGATCTCAAGCCAAAAAAGGAAGACTAACCCCATGTCCATCGACATACGACCCATCCCGAGACTGATCAGAGGCCCAGGAGCGCCCGGCAAGGGCGCCTGCTGGATGTCTGCAATCGCCTTCCTTTCCGGTCAAGACAAATGGACCGACGATGCGAAATGCGTCTGCCCGACGATTCAGCCGCTGGCGATCTTGCTAAATGATCGCTGCGACGACGAAGAGCGCGAACGTCTCATCGGCCCACACCTATTCGCACCCTACGGAACCGCCCAAGGCGCCGACATCGCTAAAAAGCGCGTCGTGGCCATCGTCCGCCAAGCCGCCACGTGGGCTTCGCAAGCGCTATCGGCCGCAGGACTCGAGCAAGCCGCCGAAAAACTCGCCCGCCTTCCGATAAACATACCCGCAGACTTCTTTGCGGCATCTAAAGCCGCCACGAGCGCGACAATAAATCTAAGCATGGAAACGGAGATAAACAGGAAGGCAGCGCACGCAGCATTGATGGTAGGGGGAATGACGGAAAAAGTGACGGCAGAAGAGGCGGCGAGAATGGCGGCGAGAATGGCGAGCACGAATAGGGTACCAACCATCGAACTACGCGACCTCATTCTCCGCCTCTGCGAGATCGGACGCGACGAACGGCCCGATGTCGAGCTATCGCGTTCACTCCGAGAGCTCTGCACCATAACGAAAAGCGCCATCAAGGACTAACCCCATGAAAAAAGAATACCTCGGTGACGGAGTCTATGCCGAACTCGATAGCTGGAATTCACTGATCCTAACGACCGAGGACGGCTTCGGCCCCAGCAATCGCATCGTCCTTGATCCCCAGGTAATCGCAGCTCTCAACCACTACCTCGAGCACCGACGTCAAGAGATCCATCAACAACAACACGGCCCAAGAGAAGAATCCCCATGAGCGCAAACATTTACTGGCGACCAACGAAAACCGGCGTCTGCCTCAGCGCCCTAAGCCCCTCGACAATCCTTCGAATCCTCACCGAACGATATGGAGGTTGCGATAGCTTCACAATCGAGAATGAACCAGAAACCATCACCTACCTAAGAGGGACAGGAAGCGCCCTTGGCGAGAAGGACCGGAAGCCTATCGACGAACTCATCGCCGCAGTTGAAGAGCACGACACCATCCACGTTTGGGCCGAGTACTGAAGCATGAGCGCAGCAAAGAAAGCTACTGCCGTCCTCATCATCATCTTGCTGGTTGTCGTTGCTCTGCCATTCTGGGGCTTCGTTCTCTACGCCTATTGGGGATGGTTCATATCCCCAGCTCTAAACATCCCCGAAATCACCTACCCATCGGCCATCGGGCTTTGGTTTTCCCAAAGCCTCCTGACACACCCCATTCGCCATCGACAGAAAAAAGAAAAGACAGAAGACCCAGCAGTCGACCTCATTAACGAGGCAACCCTTATCCCTGCCCTCTTTCTACTCTTCGGCTTCGCCATTCACACCTTGATACAGGCATTCTCATGAAAAACAACCTGTTCAAATGCTACAGAGGAGAGGATGACTGTGGGATATCCTGCCAGTCCTGCATCGTGCGAGCCATCGAAGATGGGCACCCGTACAACCAAGCAACCCCAAGCTGCTTTACTTTGATCAAGCACCCCGAGAACTTTTCCTGCGACTGGTGCGGAGCCGCGGCTGAAGAAGAACCCATGGGCAATTCACGCGCGTACACCAGAAGCGAAACACTGGATCTCTACCTCGACCACATCGCCGAAAACTGCCGCTACTGGTCACGTCTCGAGGGTAAAACCACCCTTCAAAAACTCCAAGGACTCGCCTTCTCCATTCTCGTAATGCTCGATGGAGAGTCCGAATTACCCGCCTGTGAAGTCACGCCCATTTCCCACAAAGAAGACACCCTTGATCGAATCAAAGACGGCGATAACTGGTTCCCGCAAGGAGTCGACATCGCCGGAGACCTTCACGAGAAATGGTGCATGCGAAAAGACCAGGCCTAATCCCATGAGCACCAACACCGCTCCTCCCGACCTCATCGCTAGGTGGGAACACATTTCATCGACAGAGCCGCTCGCACCCATACCCGACTACAAAGCTCTCGAGGCAAGCTTTGATTGGGCTCGAACCAGCCGGCACATCTGCGGCTTCAAGCTAACCTACGACCTACCAGCGAACTCCTGGACTTTCGAGCTCGGCGCCGACCCCTGCGGAGACCTATCGGAGCCCGTCATGGTCAGCACCAACTTCCGCGCCTCCGTCGCCGTTGCTCGAGCCTGCCTAATGGCCGTGTCCATGATCGAGAGGAAGCAAGATGAGACTCACCACCCGTAACGGCATCTACTACGCCGAGTACAAGCATCGTGGACGCCGCGTACGCGAGAGCCTGGGCACACGCGACGAAGCCGAGGCCCAGCGTCTCCTGGGAGCCCGAGCAGCCGACATCGCTGAGGGACGTCACGTCATCGGCCGAACGCCCACCCTTAATGCCCTCCTAAATGCCTGGCTCGAGCGCAAGCAGCGCGATGGCCAGGATACCTCGACCGTCGAGAGCCGACTCAAGCGCACGCGCAAAGCCCTCGGCCCCTGCAAAGTCGACGAAATCACTGCGACCGAGCTCGAGAGCTGGCAGGGCGAACTCCTCGAGCTCGGCCTCGCCCCGGGAACCGTCAACCTCTACATGGCCGATGTCCGCGGAGCCCTCAACGATGCGGCCAAGCGCGGAAAAATCCCCCGTGGAATCCTCCCCCACTTCCCACGCTTGGACGAGCGCAATGAAGAGACCGGAATCTTCTGCCCACCTGAAGATTTCTCCACCATCCTCGCCGCTCTACCCGAATATTTCCGCACCTTCGCCGAGTTCGCCTACCTCACGGGACGCCGCAGGGGCGAGCTCGAAGCCCTCCAATGGGCCGATATCGCCAGGGATCGAATCACTTGGCGAAAGACCAAGAATCGGCGCGGAATCATCCTGCCGATCACACCCCGCATGAGAGAGATCCTCTCTGAGAGGCGCGAAAAGGCTCTCTACGAGGCGCGGCTGGTTCCGGCTGTCTGGCATCGGGAAGGGCGCCCCCTCGACCGCTGGAGCGGGCGCACTGCCTGGAGAAAGGCTTGTGCGGCAGCCGGCCTCCCCGGGCTCCGCTTCCACGATCTGCGCCACAGCGCCATGACCAACTTCATCGAGCGTGGGGCCAGTCTGGAGGAGGCGATGCTGGTGACCGGCCACACCGATCGCCAGGTCGCGCTACGCTACGCACACGTGCGCCAGGCCCTTCAAATGGAGACGCTTGAACGCCTCATGGTCAGCAACGAAAAAAGCCCCAGGCCTCGCAGAGCGAGTGGGGCATCGCCTGTGCAGTCGGGATCCGCGTAAAACCGCCTCTCCCGTCATTCGCACACGACCGACTGGTAAGCCGGATCGATGAAACAGCGCTCTGCCTCCTTTGCTGTGAGGCATTGACGTCATTGTAATGGCCGCAGCTCAAGGAATCGAACCTCGACTTCGGGAGCGCCCTGGTCACTCCAAAGAACACCAGTCGCCGCGACATCGCTACTTCGCCTCCTGCGGAAACTTCCCCGCCGCCAACATGCTCAGCATGCCCACCTGCTTCCTCGTGAGCTTCTTACCTCGGACCTTGCCATGGCGAAGCATCTTCTTTGCCTTCGCTTTGCTCGGATACTTCTTAGCCATTCTGCTCGCACTCCATTCGAATCGTTGCCAGTATCTCGACTACGCCCCTGGGGCCGCTCTTCATTATCGCTTTCCTCAAACGGCTAAAATCTTCGAAGATCCCAAGCTTCCGGCAGATATCTTCACAGGTCATTAAGCTCTGGGCGAACTCGCTATCCTCAGCCTCGCCCTTAGCCAGGTCGGTGATCAAAAAGATCAACGAGAGAAGAATGAACCCCTCCTCTATTCGCGTAAGCTTTTCGCCGCTCATCGATCGCTCCTCTCTACTCAACCCACAGCCCTCCTCTAGCATCCTTCACCATCTTTTTGAAGGCGGCATCAAGCGCTCGAGCAAGCGAATTCGCGCCAGCCCTCTCGATATCACGTCGACGAACGTGAATCACACAGCGCATCTCTGACCAGCTCGGCGCTGCTTTCGGAAGGTCAACGGGTACAGCCAGGGCAGCTGCAGCGCCAGCAACAGCGCGCAGGAATTCCCGCCTCCTCAGCCTCATCGATTGTCTCCGTCACCGCAGATGACACCGCGCGTCGCCCTGTCCTCAAGCTTCTCGAGATTCGCCATCGCAACCTCTTCGAGATCGATGTCGAGAAGGCCTGCGAGCTCTTGCAGATACCACAAGACGTCGCCGAGCTCGGCCGCAATAGCCATCGCTCGATCGACTGACATCCGCCCCTTCTCATCGCGGTAGAGCTTGCCCACCTTTTCCGCTACCTCGCCCGCCTCGCCGTTGAGCTTCAGCGCGCAGTAGGCCAGCGGGTCGATCGACTTGCCGTAGAACGCGGTCTTGTGCGCACGTTGCTGGTATTCATTCAAATGCATCGCCCAGCACCACCTTTACTCGCTTGATAAGGTCTCTTTCAGCCGCTACGTCCTCCTCACCCCACTCGAGCTCAATTGAGTCGCACGCGCCCTCCAGAGCTGCGAGAACGCTGAGAAGAAGCGGAGCCGCAGCGATAAGGCGGGCATCGGCCTCGGTGCGTACCATCGATGCCACGGGGTCATCGGTGTACTTATAGCCGTCCCAGGTCGAGCGCATCGAAGAGTAAACGAACCACGGCCTTTCATTGTAGAGCTTCCAGTCCGACTTCTGGGCCACCCACAGCCCCGGCGTGTACTTGCTCACGGGATTCATGCCGTCCTCCTTTGTCGCCTAGCCCTCACGCGGCCCCAAGCCGCGACACGGCGCCTCTGAAGCTGCTCAGCAGCCGTCATCGGCCCCCGCTGCTCGAGGGGCAGTTCGCCGTGGAGCCAGCGCAGGACCCGAAAAACGATGCTCCCAATGCTCTCGAGCTCGCCCTCGTCCGAGAGCCAGCCCATCTCTCGCTTGTAGTCCGACACCGACTGATCCTCATCGGCCTGTGTAATCCCACCGAACTCACGCCGGCGCCAGCACTCCCAGAGATACGACGCCGGGTCTCTCTTACGCCGTGCCGTCTCGCACAGGGCGAGAAAGCTGTGGAAATCCGCCTCGCTTCGACAGGCCTCCCCTATCTCGACGAGCTCTCGCCACAGGCCCAGGACAGTGCTCGCGCTAGCTAAATGTTCGCTCGTGACCCGTCTGGGCGGAGTCGCCTGCGGATTCAAGGTCTCTCGCCACAGCTTCCAGCTCATTCTCTTCACTCCCTGAAAAGGTGCTCGCTTCGCTCGCGCTGATTTTCCTTGAGGCAGAACCGGTGCCCTCCGTCCCCTCCGGTCCGGTTGCTCCAGCTGGGGTTCTCTCGCAGGTCCCAGCGATCGAAATGCCTCGAGTACGACTGGCCTCGGAAGGCTCGGGCGGGTTGAGCACGCGAGCTCCGTTCGGTCCGACGCCGTCTCCAGCGCCGCAGCGAGTTCCGACCCCCCGCTGTCTGGTCCAGAGTGGGCACTCCCCCGAACCAGCGACCTATCCAAGGTTTACGTCATGGCTATGCGGAATCCGGTACCACCGAAACCACCGATTCTACGAGACTCGGGCGATTGCTGCGACCGAGCTCGAGGCATAGAAGCAGCCCGCACGAAATCGCCCAAGACCTTGCGCGGGCTGTTCAGACTCTGTTTTGGGGCCCTGGGCGACCTCAGCAGCATTCCCTCTATCGCGGTGCTCGTCAAGCCCTTTGTCGCAATTCTTCGCCGGAAACAATCGGCTCGTTTCGTCTCGCGTCGTCTCAGCTCGTATCGGATCGTATCGTCTTGAGCGCATCGTGTCGCATCGTCTCGCTTCGTCTCGCATCGTGTCGACTCGCCTCGCATCGTCTCGAATCGGCTCGGCTCGTGTCGTTTCGAATCGTCTCGAATCAGCTTGAGCGAATCGTCTCGAATCAGCTTGAGCGAATCGTCTCGATTCGTGTCGCTTCGTGTCGCTTCGTGTCGTGTCGCTTCGTGTCGACTCGTTTCGTTTCGGATCTTTTTGAGCGCATCGTTTCGCATCGCGTCGTTTCGGCTCGGGTCAGATCGTCTTGAGCGGTTCGTTTCGCTTCGCCTCGCCTAGCGTCGTCTCGTATCGTCTCGGCTCATTTCGTTTCGGCTCGTATCGGCTCGACTCAATCGTCCTCGACGCCAAGACTGCGCTTCTCCGCGTGCAGAAGAATGCGGGCAAACTTTGCCTGGCGATCGTAGTATTCGGCCCTCTCCGACGACGACTCGAAATCGTCAGGGCGCACACAGGCCGTAAACTGGACATGGCGCCGACGCGCCAGGTCGAGCGCCCTCCTCTGTCCATCAAGCGTGTAGTCCGCTGCCTGTATCGGGGTGAGAATCTGGATCGCCCCCTTGACCTGGCGCGTCAACACCTCTCGGCCGACCGACTCGGAGACGATGGCTTCGATCGCGCTCTGAAGCTTGAGAACCTCCAAGGCGTACCTCGCCTCCTCGCGCTTGACGCCCGTGGCCTTCTCGATCTTCTCAGCCGAGATCATGTCCCCTGGCCCACAGCCGCCCGCGATCGTCGTTGCCAGTTCCCTCGTCTCACTCGACATCGATCTCTACCTCCTTGTGCTGAATATCTTCGATCTTGAAAAGGCCGTACCTTCGCGGCCAGTCGCTCAGGCCGATAAAGGCCCCCGCGTCCTTGATCAGCTGCACGATGTCTTCTTTACCCAGAAGCGTTTCGAGGTAGTGCAGGCTGAATTTTACCTCCCACTCATGGAAACAGGGACGGCAGCTCATAACGCCGCGCTTTGTCGGCTTGAGCAGACGGAAAGAGTCACCGGCCTCCCAAAGCTCGTCACGAGTCCTGGGTCCGTCGTAAATCAGCTGGCCACCGTTAGGGCCGACGACCACCGCCGTATCGACAACCTTCCCCTGCTTTTTCATCTTCGCCGCAGTCTTGATGCAGGCGTGGATGTTGTCCGCTGGCCAGTAGACGACTCTCCCCTCCCTATCGTCACGACAGTAGAGGGAACCCTTGAATTCGGCCTCCCTCATCGCCATGTGATCGTCATCGGTCTTCGTCCTCTTCTTCGATATCCTCGCTATCGCCTTGGCCCAGCGATTGAGCGGATCCTTGCGCTGGCCATTGTTCTGCAGCTGCGGGGCAATTCCTCGAATATGAACGTAAAGGGGCTGGTACATGCTCGTTCTCCTTAGAGCGTGTTTAGTTAATCAAGGCGCTTCGTCTCGTCTAGCTTCCAATCGTGTCGTGTCGCCTCCTATCGTTTCGCTTCGTGTCGCTTCGTTTCGCCTCGAGTCGCTTCGTGTCGCATCGTGTCGCATCGCGTCATTTTCGTCTTGAGCGAATCGTCTCGTCTCATGTCCTATCGCTTCGTGTCAAGTCGTTTCGGCTTGAGCGAATCCTCTCGTATCGCGTCGTTTCGACTCAATTCGGCTCGCATCGGATGGCTTCGGGTCGCATCGATATCGTGTCGATTCGGATCCTCTCGTCTCCTCTCGTATCGTTTCATCTCCAATTGAGCGGATCGTATCGTCTCGTCTCGCTTCCAATCGTGTCGTTTCGACTGGTTTCGCTTGGTTTCGGCTCGCATCCTTTCAGGTCGGATCGCATGGCTCTAAGGAGATCTATCGCCCCCGCCTCGGAACCTCGCCTATCCGATCAGAAGAATTCGCCCAAAGACCCGCGGCCCTCTGCATACAGTCATCCACCTCCTCGTCGTACAGGTTATCGGCCACGAAATCGGACAGGCACTTGCGCGAGCAAAAGGGGAGATGCGCGTAGCGAGTGCCCAGTGTCATCGCCGACAGCTTGCGAAGCTTCTCGACCGAGACCCGAGGCATCACTTCTTTGCAGTGTGAACAGCGCTTCCCGATCATCCCTCACCTCCTATTCAAGAAAGCCCTCAAAGGGCATCTGCACTCTTCCGTGCTTTCCACATGTCGCATTCGGCTCCTCACGCACAGCCGGACTCTCCTCGTAGATGCGCACGGTCTCGTCTGCTGAGACGAAACGCCCGCACTTAGGACAAACGCGCACGAAGACAGCGCCGCCGTACACTATGCGCGGGGACTCTTCGTACTCAGGAAGCATCTTCTTCTTTCGACAACTCTATCTCGGCAAGATCTTCGATTAGCCTCCTTGCTGCACACGTATCGCAATGACAGGGCGTGTATACCGGAGGCTCTCTCTCATCGAGACACCCCCAATCGCTCGTAGCAATCTCCCCAAGAAACTTTTTGGCCCCCTCAGCCCAACCCTCCAAGCCCTGAGCACGAGCGCAAAGCGCTTTAACTCGCGTAGACTCCGCCGCGCCACCGTCAGGAATGCCGGCGTCGTCACAAATCACCTGGATCTTCTCCAGCTCGGTTGCGGCATGCATTCGCTCTGGAGACACGAAGATTTCAAGGTCTGCTATTTCATCGGCTATGCCGTCCAAAGCATCGGCGTAACCCGTCATCTGGAGCGTGCGAAGACTGCCGGCCGTCGCGCGAATTCTCGGAACCAAGCTCTCTGCGCCCATGATCCGGAATCCCTCCTTTGTCGTAAGGTCCGAAGAAAAACTCGTACTCCCAGCGCCCCTCCTCTTCGAGATAGTACTCGCCGCCTCCCCATCGTATTGATTCAAGCAAGGGGAACCATAAGGCGACAGAGGCCCAGACTCCCATTGGGATGAGCATCCACTCTATCGAAACCATGAGCGATGAAACTCCTTGTCGCAGAAAGGGCAAGCATCCCCGATCGGGGTTTGATCCGTTGTCGCCCCACACCTCTCGCACGGTCTACCGATAGTGCTTGACAACGACAAGTGAAGAAAAGCCGCAAGGCCCACGATCAGGCCGAATAAAACGAGGCCACTCATCTCTTGAGCAGCTCCCTCGCCTCTTCCGGATACAGGCCCTGAAAGACTCGCCACAGAGGATCGCTCTGATCCGGCTGCACGGAGTCAAAGATCGTGTCCGCATCTCGCCGCTCGAAAATCTCGACGAGTTTCGCTACGAGCTCGTCCTCCTCCTCTTCGAGGAGGTCGTCGAAGAACGGGCGAAACAGGTCTAAGACCTCATGGAATATCTCTTCGCCACGGGCCCATCCCATTAGCTTGCCTCCTCACAGCCGCTCGTGTCGATTTCAAGAAACTTCGCGATGGCAAGGGTGACGGCGACCATCCACTCAGACCCCTCGCCGATACCTTCGCAGGTATCTGGCATGCCGTCTGCCTCAACCTGCACTCCGGCCTCTGCGCCGTACTCTCCGATGTCGAGCGTGATCGACCAGACTTCAGGTCGGCGAGTTACAGCTTGCATGAGAGCCGTCGCGGCTGCCGGGTCGTGGAAGAAGTCGCGGCGCTTCCCGCCGATCGGGTGGACTATTGTCGTGCCGCTGATATTTTCGAATGAAAACGTGCGGCAGCGATAAAGCCCTCCCATGGAAATGTGCCACTTCCCGGAATAATCCCATTCAACTGGATGGCCCATCTCCCACACCGGTTTCCGCTCCAGCTTCTCTGCAAGCGCACGACAGACGTGGAACTCCGCTTCAGTTTTTGAGTCCATCTGTAGCCCCTCTTGACTCCCAGAAGCGGCGGCATCCATGCACGTCGTCTTCTATGATGTGAATGATCTTGCTCATCTCGATCCACCTGTCTGAAGAAAGGAGCACCTCGCCTTCAATGAATTCGGCCTCATTGAGAATAAGGCGCAAGGACTCCAGGGCCTTGGTGGTGTCAGCCGGGTCTTTCTTGGTCATGGCGCCTCCCTCTCAAGAGCCGCCTGCGCCGTTTTTTTCCACTCGTCCATCTGGTCGAGCACCGCGGTCATTGCTTTCAAGCGCACGGGCTCGCTGCAGTAGTTCTCAAGCTCTGCCACCATCTCCCGCCAGCCACCGACCCATAAAAAAGCCAAGTGAAGAACCTGGCGAATCAACCCAATCCTCAACTCTTTGTGAATTACTCCAGCGCCAACTTCTTCCAGCTCACTCACCTTCCGCTGGAGCGATCGAATGAAGCCGATCGCCGACTTGACGTGCCCCTGCAAATGCTTGTGCGGCCTGCCACTTTCAACGAAGCCCTCCAGCGCGGACAACCAGGCCGGTGTGAATTCAGCTGTCATTGTCTCCCGCCTCCACATGTCGCGCGATCTTGGCTCGGCACTCATTGCATGTGCAGTAATCAAAGGGCTGGCGACGAAAGGTCGGGTTCTTGACCTTTACTCCGCAGAAGGTGACGAGTCGCACGTCGGACCCCTTTCCGCTCTCATAGCAGGCGTGGAATTTTCCCCCGACGCCTCTCGACATGAAGAACTCCTGTTGCATTGAACCGACCTCTTTGCATCCGAGTCACAGATAACGTTGTCCTTGCTGATTCGCCGGCAGCCCTCCTGAAGCAGCTTCTCCACTTCAGCGTCGGATAGCCGCGGATCAAAGGCGATCATGGCCAACAAGGTGTCGAGGGGAATCGCTCTCATGGCTTGGACCTCTTTCTTTTTTGGCTCTTCTTACGCGATACGCCCCTCTTTGCCAGCCACTCAGCAAATGGGCGGTATCTCTCAATAGCGAGTCGGACCAGGGACTTTTTCACGCGCCCGGTATCCTGGCAGAACTCGGTCACGAGGGCCGAGAAATCTGCGTCGACCGACAACGAGGAGCGGTTTCCCTTGCTCTCATCGTTCGCTTTCTTCGACATTGAAACCTTTCCGAATTTCCCCTTGACGAAGGGTATAGAATCGCATACTTTCACATACATGGCAAGGGCGAAATCGAAGGAGGCGAAGATGAGCGACATTCACAACCCAGACCTCGATGCTGCCTTGACTCGCAAGCCTGGGCGCTTGACGAGCAGCATGGAAGCTGCCGCTGAGAAAATCAGCCAGCTTGAAAAGTCAATCGCGATATTGATCGAACACCTTGGCCCGGTGCTCAGGCCGGAAACCGCAGGAGAAGGGGATAAGCCCCCTCGAGAGCCTGTTCCAACTTCTGAGATGGTGCAAAGGGTTGAGGCCATGGAGGATTTGATCGACAAGGCTTCTCAAGAGATCATGGCCATTGTAGATCGTGTGGAGCTATAGCAATGACCGCCCGATACTCCACCCCGATCGTCCTCGAGACGGAAGAGCTCGTCTTCCACTGCGAGGCCTCGGGCGTTTATGCCGAGGACGACACGAGCGTCGGCGAGAACGCAACGTTCGAAGATCTTAAGCTTGTCATTGAAGAGGTCGAGGCGCGGATAGGTGGGAGCTTTTTCGCCGTTGACACAGAGGAGTTTAAAACCTACGGAACTCCCGCTGCGATGAGGCGCCTGAAAAATCACCGAGATGCGCTTGATGGCGAGGAAGAGCGACTGCTTGCGATACACCTCGACACGGTTATCGGCAAGCTACTGCGCGACTATCAGCGAGAGGTAGGGCTGTGAGCAAGACCAAGAGCATCGACCTCGAGATCAGCAAAGAAGAACTCGAGAAGTTGACCGCCAGGCTCGTCAATCAGTGGATCACAGCGGATACTCCCTACGCGCTCAACAACGCGATCACCGACCGAGTCGTCGAAGAGATCAAGTCGTCGGATATCGTTAACGACATCGCTGCTGGGGTGGTTGAGGCGCTCAGTAAGCGTCGCGTAGAGGTGGCTGAGAAGGTGGTCAAGGCGATCATTGATCGAGTCGGAAACGGACTCGGCGATGTCTACGGCGAGATCTGCAAGAAGGCGTGCGAGGAGATGAAGAACAAGCGTTACTGGTGAAAGGTGGCTGGCATGAGCGAGAAGAAGCGCAACGTACGCACAGACATTAATCGATTGCTCGAACTCGCCGAGGTCGTGCGCGAGCTCGAGCCGGAAAGCTTTGATATGAACTCGTGGTTTGGGTGGAAGAATGAATGCAGCCTGGATTCAGACGGACGCCTTAAAAGACTCCCTAAAAAGATAGTCCACTGCAAAACAGTGGCCTGTATTGCTGGGTGGGCAACAACGGTCCATCCCCACCTTCAGATAGAGACCGTCTTGGATGGGAGTCCAGTCATCCGCTTCAGAGAAGGGGCCACTTCAATGATTAATGAATATGCTTTTTCTGAAGCCTTTGGAGTGACTCTCGACGAGGCGTGTGAACTAACCTACTTCGCAGCTCCGCACCAAAAACCCGAAGCTGCTGCTAAGGCGATCGAAAAGCTCGCCGCTGATCTCGCCGAACGAAATGGCTACGAGATCGTTGACGCTTGAGGAGCGAGGAGATGCCGCACATACCTGATGTTGCTCCGGAAGAAGTGACCTTCTGGGGAATTCTCGGTTACATTGCTACAGGCCTCGGCATCCTTGCCCTTTTCTGGCTTGGTGCTGGCTGACAGAACCCCAGCTCGTCGTGCCCTTGGAAGTTGGCTTCGGTAGGAGTCTGGTGAAGAGAACGACGAGCTTGCCGGGCACAGGGAGAGGACGCCCGGCTCTTTTTCGCCTTCCAAATGGGCCCGCGCCACGAACCCTGCCTTCTTTTCCAAGCTGATACTTAGACCTAAACAATGAGCCTGCGCGGGCCCCCTACCCACTACAAGGAGGTTTTCGATGAGTGAGAACAAGGCGCCTCGACGAGACAAAGAGCAGGATCTTTTGGAGATCCAGAATACGATCAAGGCTTTCGAAAGAGGCCTCCTGAACGAGCGCCAGCTCAAGAGCTGTTTGACCGGCCCTGGCGCCTCCGCCCTTCGAGCAGCACTTATTGCGAGAGTGGTCGGAGATGCTCAAGCTGAATCCGAAGTCGACGAGGCCTCGCAGTAATGATCGAGGGAGACCAAGAGCAGCGAGATCCCCCTAATGGCTTTACGGATGAGCAGGTCAGGCTTCTGTCGGCAAAGCTCGACCGCTCGAACGTCAAGACTCGGGAGGGGCCTGGGGGGCGACCTCTTTCATACATCGAGGCATGGCACGCGATCGATGAAGCGAATCGGATCTTCGGATTCGATGGCTGGACTCGATCGGTAGAGACCGAGATTGCCTGTGAGATGGGCTCAGACAGCGGCTACCTTGTGACCTATCGCGCGAAATGCACGATAACAGTCATGGCTGGGGACACCTGGGTTTCTCGCGATGGCCATGGCGTCGGCCATGGCAAGTCGAAGTACGTCGATAAGAAAGGGGAGGCTCACGAGTCGGCGATCAAGGAGGCGGAGTCCGACGCGATGAAGCGAGCCTTGATGACTTTCGGCTACCCGTTCGGCCTCGCCCTTTACGACAAAGAGCAAACAAATGTCGAGGGGGAGGCCCCGCCACAGGGCGGAGGTTCGTCGAAGGGGGGCGGATACAATAGCGACTTCCCGAGAACAACGCACCGCTTCTGGTACAATATTCCGTTCAGCTCGGAAGCTAACAAGTGGCTCCAAGAGAACAAGCGGGGCCTTGGGGCTCTCTTCTGGGGTGATCGCAAGTACTGGTGTCTCCCGAAGCCAAACCCGAGGCTTGTCCGCTATCTTGTTCAGCAGGCCGATGGGAGAGGGGTGATGGACGCGGGGGCGCTGCCCGATGACCATCCCGACCTAACGCTTCGAGATCTCTTGGAGAGAGAGGCGAACAAGCTTGGGATTCAGTTCAACTCGCTCATGAGCGATGACGATCTATCGGAGATCATCTCCCAGGCAAAGGCGGAGAAAGGCCAGAAATCAGCATGACCACCATTCTCCAGGTCCGGCCCGACTCGTAGTCGGGTGCGTCTCGAGAAGGGGAGGGGGTCCCAACCGCCTCCTCCCCATTTAATTTGTTTGCGCAGAGACGCCCGGGAAGGTCTCGGGCTCTCCCGTCGGGAGGAGGGGAGATCCCCTTTGCCCTCCTCCCATTATTTCAAGGAGGTACGATGCGTCGATTGATCGTGATTTTCTTCCTGAGCGCTTCGCTTCTGAGGGCCCAGTCCGTTTCCGATTGCGACCTTCGGATCGAAAGCAGCTTTATACGTGGAGATGCAAATGGCAGCGGGGTGGTCGATATCAGCGACGGACAGTCGATAATCGACTACCTGACCGGAGGCCCAAGCACCCCGACATCTTGCGATGCATCGGACGCAAACGACGATCAGCAGATTGACCTCAGCGACGCGACGTGGGTATTCAGCTATCTAACGCTCGGAGGCCCGCCGCCGCTGCCGCCCTTTCCCGATTACGGACACGATCCGTCGCCGGACGGTCTCGATCCCTGTGCGTCGGTCCCCGAGGGCGTGCCGCCGTGTGGTACTGGCTGGTGCTGGAACCTTCCGATCTTGCCGGAGAGCTCGGTCACGCGTCGCATCTGCAATGATCCGTCGCTGCCGGTGACCGAGTGGTCGGATCCCGAGGCCACCGACTTCTTTACTTACAACCAGGCGACGGAGCGCTACGGCGTAACGATCGACCTTGCGAATAAGGAGCAGTGTCCGGACGAGCAGCTTCCGAACGGCCACCTGGACAGCTGCAACATCGCCGACGTCTACTTCTTGATCGACGACCAGCACGGGTTCACCTACGCAAAGATTGCTGGGGGTGCCCTGGCAATTCGCCTGCTGGCCGATGCCTATAGCAAATTCACCTTAGACGCGCCCTGCCTTGACCATGACGGAGACTGCCTGTCGGGCGATGCCGAGGTCGTCTACGACGCTGGGACGGCAACGGTCGAGATCGAGATCGGGCCCGCGACCTCGACGAGTTCGGCCGAACGGACGAAGATCACTACCGGGCTTTTCCCGCCGACGATCTACACCTTAAGCTACAGCCAGGGCGGCGATCCGTGTGTTGTTACCAACAACGGCACGGGCCAAGAGTTGACGGGGGTCGACCTCATCTACCAGCAAGTAGGCGCGGTCGATATGGACACAACGCCCGGTGCCGACCCCAGCATCGACCCGCCTCTGGCCCAAGCTATGGCCGATTACTACGCGGGTTTGGGCGTCGGAATCGACGAGTGCGAGGACTGGAGGATTTTCGAGATCAGGATCCTCGACTCCATCGGATACTGGAGAAAGCTGACCAACAGTCCGGACCTTCAGTGGAAAGAAGGCGTCGAGATTCGGTATGAAATCGATCCCTGGTACGAGTATCAGAACTGACACTGTGCCCTGCCCCGCCCCTGTGTCTTCTCCCCCAACTCCACTACGACTTGGGGCGGGGCATTTAAGAGCAATGAGCAGCGACCCCTACACACCGCCGAGAGAGCAGAAGCGAGAGCCGAGGAGTGTCGTCGTTCCGCTGGCCGTGCTCTGGCTCGTTGCCGGCCTCACCGCTGCCGTGATCTTGCTTGCGACGGCGTGTGTCGGGCTCGTCGCTCTGCTTTCGAGGTCGTGATCGAGCGCGACTGGAAACCACAGGAGGAAGTACGGATGAATCTAAATGAAGACACACCGACAAGACAAGCACTCGCGGCGTGGGTCGCCTACGCCAGACTGCTGTCTGCAATTGTCGACGAGGCCGATGTTCGCTCTGCGATCGAGACGCTCCGCGATGAGAGCCCGGAGCAGGCGGACATCGTCGAGGATGGCCTCTACTCGTCAGCCTTGCTCGACCACAACACGGACCACGAGAGTAGCGAATCGGGGAAGAGAACGGCTCGACGCGAAGTGGAGCAAGACGGTGAAGGCGCTTAGTGACAGCGATCTGCGGGTTGGGCAGATCGTCATACCTATCGAGGAGGTCGTGGACGAAAAGTGCCCGTTAGATCTCGGCGTGCCTGTGCGGATTGTCCACATCGAGAGACCGTTTGCG
This sequence comes from uncultured Pseudomonadota bacterium, assembly GCA_937983055.1. Classification (GTDB taxonomy): domain Bacteria; phylum Pseudomonadota; class Gammaproteobacteria; order Burkholderiales; family Eutrophovitaceae; genus CALJLA01. The sequence continues at coordinate 14,609 of CALJLA010000023.1, read as the reverse complement.
GTGTTCTCGACGATTCATGCTGGCGGACGCAGCGGGCCGACTCCGGTTGATCTCCGCTACGTGCGATTCGCAGAGCCGTCGGACGAGTACTTGGCCGCCTTCGAGTCGGCCTTCGAAGTTGGGTGATCGAACGCAATCGAACGTCGCAATCGAAGAACGAAAGGAGGGCGAAGAGGTGATCAAGGTGTCCAGTCTGGTTGATGCAGTCGAGGTCGGAGACGACGAAGTGTCTTGTGACTTGGAGATTGGTGGGGCCGACGGAGACGGCTGGGTTCCCATCAGGGTTCGACGTCAATCCGGGTGCGAAATCCTCCTGCGCGCACACTCTCTTGACCTCATTGCGGCCATAGAGAACGCGAGGAATCAGGGCGAACCGTGATCGAACGTGAGGCGAAGTCGCAGAAGGAGGGTGTCAGTGAGCAGTAGGGAAATCAAGGTTCTCGACCATGGTTATCTGCGGTTTGTCGAGTCGTGGGGCTCCGACGAGCGAATCATCGAGGCCGCGCGCATGTCTACAGACGGAGGGTTTCGTGGCTGGGGGACACCTGACGCCCCTGGCGACGAGAAGTTGCTTCGATACCTCTGGAAGAACAAGCACGCGACGCCGTTCGAGATGGCGGGAATGACGGTGGAGATTCAGGCCCCGATCTTCGTGTTCCGCGAGTGGCATCGTCATCGGACGCAGAGCTACAACGAGATGTCGGCGCGTTACATTCCACTCCCCGACGTCAATTACGTTCCGACGGCTGAGCGGATACTGATCAACGCGGGCAAGTCGACGAAGCAGGCAGGGACGATCAAGGATGCTGACGTCTTGACCCCAAGCCGAGCAGAGGCTTTCCGGGGCCTTCTTCGCGTGCAGTACGACGCCCAGCAGAAGGCATATGAAAGCTCTCTCGAAGCTGGGGTTCCGAAGGAACTGGCCCGCTGCGTGCTGCCGGTCGGTCGCTACTCACGAATGCGCGCGTCGGCCAACCTTCGCAACTGGCTCGCGTTCCTCACTCTTCGAATGCACCCGCATGCACAGTGGGAGATTCGCCAGTACGCGAACGCTGTCGGATCGTTAATCGAAGAGGAGTTTCCTCGAACGTGGGCTCTGTTCGCTGAGGGGCTCGACGAATGAGCGATTCGGTCGATCACCCCAAGCACTACAACGAGCACCCGAGCGGGGTCGAGTGCATCGACGTGGTCGAGCATTTCCCCTTCAACGTCGGCAACGCGATCAAGTACCTGTGGCGAGCCGGGCTGAAGGGTGACCGGGTGGAGGATCTGCGCAAGGCGGCGTGGTACGTCGAGCGCGAAATCGAACGCGAGCGAAGGTCACGTCAGGAGAAAGTGAGTTAGATGGCAGCTACGAAAGTACCCGGAATTCAGACCGAGCACTGCAACATCACGCCGAACTGTCGCCGAGTCCAAGGCGGCGACGAGGCCGCGTTCGACGTCGCCGTCGAGCGACTTCGCAAGTCGTACCTCGAGTACGTCTCGTCGCCGGCAAACGCGGATGCGGACTGGCACCTCGTGCTGACCGTCCACCGGGATAAGGGCGCCGCGGAGGCATGAAGGCGCCGACTCGAACACCGCAGGAGAAGTGCCCGTCGTGCGGGCGGCAAATCTTCGTTGACCGGCTGACCGGCCGTTTTTTCGCGCACTGCACGGAGGATCCGATCGAGACAACCCAGGAAGGTGAATTCGTGGGGCGGCGCAGCCCAACATGGGAGCGCGAGAACGAGTGCTCGCTGAGCGACAAGCCGGCTCCCGGCTTCGAACGCGATGGAGGGTCGCAGGCGGAGGACGTGAGTTAAATGGCTGGATGTGGATATCAGGGGCGACACTTTGGAGCGACCTACGACGACGGAACGTGCATCGACGGCTACCTGTGGGATCTCGATTCCTGCCACGAGCCCGGCGGCCCACTCCACTCCGGCGGAGACGAGCCATGTCCGAGCTGTAACGCCGACGCGAGAGCTGAGTATTTTCGAGGAAGTATAGCGGACGATATCGCTTGCAGGATTTGCCCCGAAGGCCTGCTCGACAAGGAGAAGTTAGTCGACGAGCTCGCGGACTTCGCTGTCCAGATCGTGCGCCTGCGGTTCAAGCTCGAGTTCGCACGCGAGGGGAGATCGCGGAGGGAGGGGAGTCATGAGTAGGGAGCACGACTGGGTGCCGATTCGTCAGTCGCTGCCACCAGACGGAGAGGTGGTCGACACGAAGATCGACTCGAACGGAAGCGTGCGAAATAAAGGGCCACTTAAACGTCAAGGCAACCTGTGGTTCTTCCCCGATTCGTCGATGTACGTCTACTACACTCCGACTCACTGGCGCCGAATCGACGGCGACGAGGGCTCGCGTGCGGAGGAAGGTCGTGAAGTGTAAGCCGAGACCGATTGCGCGGCGAGAGCTGGAAAACGGCAGTGCGTCTGGTGGCTGGCTTCAAGGCTGGTTGCAGGGGCGGGATACGTATCTTTGGATCGAGAACTCGGACGGCAGCCCGTCCGGCACGCTACACGGCTACGGCTTGTATCGTTTGGCGAAGGCGATCGTGCGCCAGTTCGAGCTCGAATGCGATTCGAAGGCGCAGGCGGAGGAAAGCGATGGACAAGGCGACTGAAGAATACCGACGGAAGGATGTCCTGCGACACATGCTCGGGATGAGCCGCGGCAAGAAGCCGTACCGAAACTACTTCTGCGCGCACATCGGGTCTCCCGATGACGAGTTGCTTCTCGCGATGGTCCAAGACGGGCTCATCGAAAAGGGCCGCCGGTACACGGACTCGGAGTACCAGTTCTACCACGCCACGGCCGCAGGCCGAGCGCTGGTCGGAGCGGCGGAAGATCGTGAGTAGTAAGCCCGATACGCGCCCTCCCATGGACGAAACGCTTGCCGTGTTACGGGAGGCCGGATTCGACGACATCCCGTATCCGTGGTCACACGAAGCCGCGCTGAACGTCCCGGAACACGGCCCCTACGCGGACTTCGTCGGCTGGGAGCGCTGGATGTCCGATCAATGCGAGGCGTCCGATGATCTATCCTTCATGTGGGACGAAATCGAGATTGTCGAGCGCGCCCATCTGTACTCGATCATGGCCTTTGCGTGCCGTCAGAGTCTCGAGTCTCTACTCGAGACGAGAGCGGGGGACCGCCACGGCACGGGCGGGCCGCTGCCAAACAACTGCGATTCGAAAGCGCAGAAGGAGGAAAGCCGTGACGTGTGAGGTGTGCGGCGTCGAGCTTCACGAGGAGGACAACATCGAAGGTCGATGGTGTGACAGCGATTGCGCTGACGCGGCAGAGTGCGCGGTGTGCTACAGCAAGATCGAGAATCCGAAACGCGGCTGGCCGTACTGCTGCAAAGACTGCCAGATGCAGGACGAGGCGGACTGGTCATGAAACACCGCGGATTCCGATCCCTGATCCGCCGCGAGCGAATCGCGATGGAAACGCTCCAGAGGATCGCCGACGGCTATCCGTTCGACGAAGCGCCGGGGCTCGGGCTACTGATCTTGTCGGGGTGCGCCCGCTTCCACGGGAGGGACGACGAGGGCGCCGGCCTCGTAGAGGTCACCGACAAGGGCTACGCCGCGCTCAAGCGGCTCAACAAGATCGAACGCGAGAGGGAGGCGCAGGCGGAATGAGCGCACATATCTCAGAGAAACTCGAAGAGCAACTGCAAGCGGTTGCCTACGGCGGGGCGCTCTTCGCTCTTGGCGGGAGCGGCGCGAGGCAGATCCTTCTCGAAATCACTGAGCTGCGCAACGAGAGAATCAAGACGTTCGATTCACTGGCGGCCTTGGCAGATGACGTCGACAGGTGGCTCTCGTTGAACGAATGTGAGTGTGAGGGCAGGCACGTCTGCGGTCGAGGCGAGCGAGAGGAACACGTCATCGCGGCCAGAGTCCTTCTTAACGAGGCCAACTGGCCACGGCTGCCCGACGTCGAACGCGCTGAGCAATCGCAGCAGGAGGAGTGAATGGGAAAGGCCAAGAACCGTTTCGCTGAGCATGTGACGAGCGCGGCATTCTCGCTAACGCTCTCGAAACCAATGATCGACGTTCTCGCGGTATACGCTGCGCTCGAAGTCAACGAAGCACCGTGGAGTGACGAGGTCTACGCTCTGCTGTACGGGCACCCGCATTCAACGTCGAGCACAGATGCACTGGAGCGCCGAGGGCTGGTAGATCAAAGGAAGGGGCGGTACGCGCGACTGACCCAAGCTGGCTGGGCACTCCTGCCGGTTCTCGAGCTCGCGGGACTGCTGCCGACGGCGAAGGAGGTGGCAAGTCTTGGGGCGGAGGCGAAGCGGCGCCTGAAGGAGAACTCGAATAAGGCCTTGGGAGCAAGCAAGTGAGCGACCCAGTCGACGAACTGATCCAAGAGCTGAAGCAGGTCAGGCGCGAGCGGGACGAGCTCCGCGCTCGCGTCAAGGAGTTAGAGGGAGCGTTGCGAGGAATCCGTGACGCGATCAGCCATTCGTATGTTCATCGCGAAGATTGTGAGTGCCCGACTTGCCGAGCCCGTGCAGCGCTGGGGGCGGACAGCAGCGAACGTCAACCAGGGTAAGGAAGCGCGTTCGATGAGAAAGACCCACGTTGGCGAACAAGTCGGGAGGAGCTGGAGCAAGATGGCCTTGAAGCCGGGCAGCAAGCGCTACGCTCGAATGCTCTCACACCGAAAAATGCGCCGGCTCGCGAAGCGAGATCCTGAGAACGCTCCGCGCAAGTACCAGTTTCGAGGATGGTGGGATTGATGCCTAAAGAACACAGCACAAAGAGATACGAGGCAGCCGCGAAGCTTCGTGACTACATCGCAGACCCCGGAGCTCGAGGCTCGCTTGGTGTTGTCACCGCCATCATTGATGCGGCGCGCGAGGGTGTGGAGCCGGACGAGCTTAAGGCGCCACCGCTGCGACTCGAGGTCATGCCGGATGAGTGGGGCTGCAAGGTCGTTGCGCTCGATTGGGGGACCGAAAGATACACGATGCGACTGGCGGAAGAAGTCTTTGAGAGACTCCTGCGCGCGGCCCGCAGCGGCCGTATTGAAGTCGTTTGAGAAGAGCTCGAACGCGACAAGACAACGGAGCGCACATGATGGAAGAGAACTATAGCCAGAAAGCGCTCGAGGCTTCGGCGGCACTGTTCGACTACGTAGAGAGCGGCACTCTCGGTAGGGCTCGAGCGATCGACGTCGTCAGTGCCATCATCGACGCAGTTAGCGAGGAGATCATGTTGGAGGGGGCACACCGGAAGGCGGTCTTTCCCGAGGAAGATCAGCCAAAAGCGACGGAACAACGCGCATACGAATGCGGCTGCGTCCTGAACGACCTGGGATCGGTAAAGTGGTCTCACTGCCCAATCCACGGCGGCCCGTTCGTCTGCATCGAACGCGACAAGACATCGGAGGCGCCGTGACTGAGGGATACGAAGTCATCTACGCCGACCCGCCTTGGCGGTACTCGTTCTCGCGGTCGAAGTCGCGCCGCGTCGAGAACCAGTACGAGACGATGTCGATGAGCGAGCTCCGCGACTGCCCAGTACCAGTCGCGGACGATGCCGTGCTCTTTCTCTGGGCGACCGCGCCTAAGCTGCGCGAAGCCCTCGACGTCATGAAGTGGTGGGGTTTCGAGTACAAAACGAACGCCGTCTGGGACAAGGGGCGCATTGGGATGGGGTACTGGTTTCGCGGCCAGCACGAGCTGCTACTCGTCGGCGTGCGCGGCAAGTACTCGCCCCCGCAGGCAAAGGTGCGGATCCCCAGTGTGATTTCGTCACGACGCGAACAACATTCGAAAAAGCCGGACCTCGTAGCCAGCTACATCAGGCGCTGCTTTCCTGAAGCGAAGAGAATTGAGCTGTTTGCTCGAGGTCCACGCGAAGGCTGGGAGGTCTGGGGCTATGAAGCCGAGACAACGGATCCTTCGTAAGCGAATGCGCCAAGCGGTGGGGCGCTACCATTTAAGACGTATCAGCAGGATCCTCAAAGAGGGGTACCAGGCATCTATCAAAGATCTGCTGCCGAAGAGCATTCTGAAGAGGAGATAGGCGATGAAGATTTGGCTACGGAGAATCAGCTTAGAAGAGTTCGCGCTATCGCTCTACATGCCCGATTCCGATCGCGCGCTATCATCTATGCCGTGGGCTTGGTGGGTCCCTTTTAGGCCATACCTCATATTCACGGCGAAGCAGGTCGAAGCAATCCTCGGCATCGACGTGGAGGTGTTTGACGAATATGAAGCTGGGCCTGGAGAGCTTTTGGGGGAGTTCGACGCCGAAACAAAAGAGCTGATCGATATGTGGCTGCCTGGGTAGAATGCGAGAATGCCGCCGCCCATTCGCCACAAGTATCGAGCGAAGCCGACAGAGCTCGACGGAATCAAGTTCGCCTCGAAGAAAGAGGCGAAGCGATACAGCGAGCTGAAGCTCCTGCGAGAGGCTGGCGAGGTGGTCTTCTTCCTGAGACAGACGCCGCTCCACTTACCTGGAGGCGTGAAGTACGTCTGTGACTTCCTTGTCTTTTGGGCAGACGGTACCGTCACGTTCGAGGACGTGAAGGGTATGCGTACTGCTCAGTACAAGACGAAGAAAAAGATCGTCGAGGCCACGTACCCCATTGAGATAACGGAGAAGTAACATTAAACTCCTCCGTATCGGCGTGCGTTGTCGCGCCGTCTTCTCTTCACTTCTTCTAGGGCGTCCCAACTCCTCTGAGACGTCCTTTTTTATTGCCGCTCGGGCTCAGTCGTTTTTTTCGAGGACTTTGATGCGCTGCTCGAGCTCCCGGATTGCCAGGATAAGGCCATGAGGATGAGGTAGGTCACGATGGCCCAGGCCAAGGTGGCGATCAACGATCGTGCGTAGGGATTCGACCGTAGCCTGGAGGACGCGGATGGCTTCTTCGTTGGCTTGGAATCGGTCATAGGCCGCATCGTGGGCTGGCTTGTCGTGGTGCTCTTGATGATCCCTCTGTAGGTATTTGAGATCGCTCTCGAGCTTGGTGAGGCGCGTGTGCCCGGTAACCGCCACCATGACCACGGCTCCAAGCGGCGGGGCGGTCTTGAGTACAAAATCGAGAATCTTTCCGTTCTTTTCTTCTTTCTCAGCCACACCTTCGCCTCTCTTCACTCTTCAAAATACCTTAGTCGCTGCTGGCTTCCGCAAGAAGCGCAGCCCCTGGGCCCTCTGCCCAGCTTCGAAATCTTTCATCCTGCATGAGGGTTTGCAGTAAGCCCCTTCGAGCGCTTTCCGTTTTTAGCAGTCGAATCGGGGCGAGCATCTTCTGCACCCACTTCGGCAATTGCGGAAGCACTGCCGAGGGGTCACGAAGAATGCGCCGGCCAAGCCACTCGAGGCCTCTGCCACCGGCGTGGGTAGCGCTCGCAAGCATCACGTGCTGACCAATCGGAGCCGCCGGCGTCAGCATTGAAGCCGGCCCGTAGAGCAGGCCTCGGCGAGCAGCCCGACGAACAATGTCGGGGTGAATGCCAAAGGTGCGAGCCAGGAAATTCCCGGGCACCTGCATCGCCCTTCCGGTGTGATAGAGGCCCTTTCCAGCAAGGCCTCGAAGACCACCAGGTGTCAATCGACGCGACTCGCGCATCTGAGCCAAAGACCTCAGAGCTCCCTGGCCGCCGCCAAGATTGATAGCCTCCTTAACGGCCTCTTCCGCTGTTTGACCAACGCCAGCACTTACGCCCTTGGGAAGCCGCTTTTCCAGAACACGGTTGGGGTCGATCGACTTCCAACCGCGCTTGCGCCCAACCTCCCAGACCCAGCGAAGGCCGGCATCTGTTGGGTCGTAAGCTCGGCCGCCACCAGTGATCGGGCTGCGGCCAAAGGTTTGATTGAGGAAGTCGAGAAGCTCGTCTCCGGGGATGCCCCCGGGATCACGGCCGACTATTCTCGCAAACTGATCGCGCACATCATCGCCAATCGCAGCCCTAAGAGCATTCTCAGGCGCTTCGCCGAGCACCCGGATCTTCTCCATGAGCTCGCGTGGGCCGAGGTTCTTCAGCTGCGATTTCTTTAGTCCCCAGTCAAGGCCGAGCTCGACCAATTGATCGCCGGTAAGACGCCCCGCCTCTCCGCTCGCAATCGCCCGCTCGAGCTGAGAACGAGTGACGTAGCGAGGGCTGGTCTTGAATGCCATCTGCCTCAGCTTGCCATCGGTGCGTTTCGTGAACGATGTACGCGCTACATCGTCCGGCTGCATCGAGGCGATGATCTCGTCGAACTTTCGAGCTGTAGCAATCCTTTCTTCGCCACGGAAATCCTGACCGGCTGGCGGCTTCGGAAGGTCTCGCCTGCCAGCCATGAGGTCGTCAGCGGAGAGGCTTTCTCGAACCCCTTTGCTCTGCAGCGGGTCATGGCCGGCCTCAAACACGCTGCGAGTTGCGGGGTGGGCTCGCTCAAGCGGCACTTCTGCGGAGGCCGGAACACCTTCAGCCGCCTCTCGAGCAGCCCTCTTGACCGTGACCGCTGGAGCTCTTTCTCCTGAGCGCCTAGCTATCTTTGACAGCGCTCCTTTCCCGGCGCGGGCACCGGCACCAATCAGGCGACCAGCGCCCTCGCCGGCGGCACCATACGCGGCCTCTCGGCCAATCGACCTGGCTGCCTTTTCGGCAGGGATATCCCAGCCTGCCATTTCGGCAAGGCCACGCTTGATCGCCTCGCCGGCGCCGCTACCCGTTGCCGCGCCTGCGAGGCCCAGGGCGATCCCGCCGACGGGTCCTCCGGCCGCGGTTCCAGCGGCCGTGCCCTTGATGCCGCCGTAGACCGAGCCTGCGATCTCTGGCGTTGCCTTCAGAGCGTCCAGGGCATCGAAACCAATCTCCGCAATCCCACCGCTGAGAAACCCCTGGGGCTCGAGCTTGCGCCACGGCTCACCAGGTCTACGAAGAGCGATGTTCGCTTCATCGAGAACGGCGGTCTCGAAGCCACGCTCGGCGTAGTGCTTCGCCATGTCTTCGGCGTCGACTGCCAAGGTCTTAGCCTTCAGGCGCTCGAGCACTCCGATTTCAGGGTGCTGCTCATTGAGCGCTCGATCGGGAGATGCGCCTCGAGAGGTGTCCTCGAATCCCCCGTACTTCGAGAAGTCGAATCGCCCAACGGGCGCCTTCTCGTCGGTGTACGAACCCCCGTACTTGGAAAGATCGACGGGCATCAGTCAAGGACTCGGATAGTCGCTCCGGGGTTTTCAGCCTGCACTCTCGGAAGCTCGTCCTGCGGCACGCGCCCCTTTCTCCCATCGATCTCCACCATCACCATTGGGCGAGCCTCACCAGCGCTTAGTTCGTCCTTGCTGATCAGGGCGCCCAAGACATCGTCGATAGTGAATCGATCCGAGTGACCAGGAACAGCGAGGAATTGCTCTGTGGCCGACTCGGCTTGCCGACGAACAGAGACCTGGGAAGCTTTCATAAGCGCTTCGGCCGCAGCGATCACCTCCTCCTTGTACTCGGGAGAGCCATCGCTGTGAATGAATCGATAGAAGCGATCGTAAATCCCTGCCATGCCGGGACGATTCGAGAACATTTCGATGTCCTGGTTCGACAGACGGCCGGTATCTCCAGCGGCCTTGACGAGCCCAATTGCAGCGGCACGCAAAGTAATCGAGTTCGTTTCGACGAGCTTGCGAATACGAGATGCTTCATCTCGTGCCTTGCGGTAGCCGGAGATGAAGCTGGTAGGCTGGGACATTTCCTTGCGCAGGTCGTTGATCGTCTTCGAGTTCTCTACGATCCTGTCCTGCTCGGCCTGTCGCTCATCGGCAACCGCGTCGGCCATGGCAAGGGCGGTCGTGGCTCGATTGCGCTCCTGGGCAACAATTGGTCCGAGGAGTTTGGTCAGCGTGCTCGCTGGGACATCGGCGTCGATCTCAATGCCGAGTGTCTCCTTGATCGCCTTCTTGAACTCAGCGCCCTCCTCATCGTCCTGGATCTCGCTAAGGCGCTGCCTTGCATCTTCGGCGATGACCGGAGGCTGACCGGGAGCCGGCGGGCCTCCGGGCATGAAGTGAGCAAGGCCTCGGAGATCCATGCCGCCAAGGGACTCAGAGAGCCCCTTCATGCCGCGAAGGAAGTTTTTCTCTTTGTCGCGCTGACTCAGACGATCCGCTTCCGCTGCCTTGGCAAGATTCGCATCCGCCGCAGCCCTTGACCGCTGCTCTTTTTCAAGGGCTTCCGCTTCGTGGGTCAGCCGGCGAGCATCGATCTCGTTCTGCGGTTTTGGAGTGGACTCCGATGGTCGCCTGGCGAGATCTCTTAGGGTTGATGCCGCTGCATCCGGGCCGCGCGCGGCAGTGGCGACCGCCGACTCCTTTTCGGCCTCGTAATTAGCATCGACGGGGTCGCCCTGAATGCGCTGCCAGTCAGACAGTCGCATGGGCTGATCGTTTGGGGTGACGTCTGTTGCAACCCTTCGAGCGTCTTCGACGAACTCACCAGACGTACCGCCGGCCGGACCTACGAACGCCTTACCACTAACGTCGCCCCGGATGATGTTCTTGAGGCCGCCAGAACTCTCCGGGTTGTAGGGCAGGCCGCCGTCACGATCCGCTTGCTCCCGGTATGCCGCATCCTCGGCATTCGCCCTCGCAAGAATCCCCTCTTCAACGGGAGTGAGGTCTTTGCCTTTCGACAAAGGTCCAATGAACGGAGCTCGCAAACCGCCCCGATCGATGAAGTCGGCCTCTGCCTCCTCCGAAATCGTCGGAAGCCTGGGGCCTTGCATTGGGGTGTTGGCAGGAGCTGTACGGGGCTTCGCCCACGGAGCGGTTCGGTAGACCCTGTCACGCGCGCCCTGCACCATGGACTGACGCATCGATGGCGCGGTGTCAGTCCCAAGAGCCTTCGATGCAGCGGATGCACCAGCAGCGCCAGCGACCTGGGCCAGCCAGGGGTACTTTTCCTCAAGCTGCCTGCGAAGAAGCTCTTTGGGGTCCATCAGCCTCCGAAGCCTCCGAAGTCAAAGCTACTGCCAGCGGCGCCGCCGATGCCGCCGCCAATCTGCTGGAAGTTGTGATAGCGCTGAGCGTCCTTGGCCATTTGGGCGTTCGCCATCATGCTAAGAGCGCCAGCAAGGCCACCGATACGTTGCGTTTCGTTCGCAAACCGCTGATCACGAAGTGCGTTTTGACGATTTAGGTTATCACGCTCAGTCGAGTATCGGCTCTGTTCATTGGTGTCAGCAACGCGCTGGCGGTTGCCGACATTGTAGTAGTTCGCCCGCTCTCTCGACCCCGCTGCATCCCTCGCTGCCTGGGTAAGTAGCTGGGAAGCCATGGCATTGAAGCGGTTAATGTGGCCGGCCTTTGCGTCCGACAAAGCGATATCTTGCGACCTGATTCGGCCTCCAAGTTCGCCCGCTCCATAGGCCGCATTCAGCCGATTCCCAACGGCCATGCGCGCGAGATCGCTTCCAGCACCCCGAGCAAGCTCTCCCGAGGACTGATTGGCTTGAAGTCTCGCCTGACGCTCGGCGCTGCCTCCGAGTCGGCCGCGCTCGGCAAGATTCCTCATCACCGACTGATTGTTGCGACGGAATTCCCCCGCAATGGCTCGCTGCATGTCCTCCGCAGCAAGGCGCTCTGAAAGCGGCAGGCCTTCGCGACGAACATCGGCAAGATGGCGAAGGGCGCCCATCTGCTCCGCCCGAACCTCGGGAGAGTCCTGCGGGGTCGCCGCCTCACCGCGAATGATCGCGCTGTAGACCTCGGGAGAAACGTCACCGACAACGCGCAGCTGCGCTGGGGTGAGCGACCGCATGTCGAAGTCAGGGACTTCGAGATCGCGGTAAAGCTTGATTATTTCGTCGTATTCGTCCGGAATCCCGCCATCCATGGCGAAAGCGGCAAGGCCTCCGATCGCGCTCCCGATTCCGGCTCCGGCTCCACTGGCTACCATGTCTGATTCCTTACGCGAAAATGTCGGCCATTATGCCGCCACCAAGGCTGCCCTCTCCGTCTCCGCCCCCGAAGAGGCCGGGCGCGGGGCTTCCAGCGACCTGCTCCAGAATGCCACCGATTTTCGCCCAGCGAGATTTCCTCTTAGCCGCCAAGTACTTCTTGCGGCTCTTGCGCGCCAGCCTGCGCCACTCCTTTTGAGCGGCGGTCAGCTGCCTCTCCTGCTCATTGAGAGCGAGCTCTTCGGATTCGAGGTAGCCCTCGATATCGGCCGCAAGCCTTGCCGCCCGGAAGGGCTCGCCGCCCTCATCGATTCTGTCGAGATCGTCGATGAGCTCGTTGACTGTGTTGATGATGCGGCGCTGGTCCTCGGTCGAAACGTTCGACCTGCTCGGGCTCGAGCCGGGGTCGTAGAGCACGAAGGCCCGCGGGTCAGGAAGCTCGAGATCCTCCCCGAAGAAGAGAGGCTTCTCTAAAGCGTACTCTCCATCGTCGCGGAACTGCTTGATCGAGGTCCCGGGGGCAAAGTGCTCGCGAAGCTCGGCATGACGATCGAGGGCTTGATCGGTAATGGATTGAAGCTCTTCGTCTGTGTATCGCCCCGCATTCTCCTCGAGCCATTCACGCGGTAGTGTGTTCTGCCGCTCTCGGCCGCCACGACCTATCTTCAGCTCGATCGTTGGAATGTCGGCGATCTCCGGATATCTCGACATGATTTCCTGGAACTTCTCACCGGCATCGATGACGCGCTGTCTTGCCTCTGTGTTGAAGGCGGCGGGATCAAAGGTCAGGCTCTCCTGCGGGACAGAGCCCAGGGATTCAAGAGAGCCCGACTCAAGGAGGTCAAAGTAGGCGTCCTCCACTCTTTTTTGCTCTCCCTGACGACGAGCTATCTCATCTCGAATCGTCTGGGCCTCTTGTTCTCTTCTTCCAATAAGGTAATCTCTCGATCGGTCGGCGATTCCGGCCTCTTCCTCAGATCGCTGGCGAGCAAAGTCCTGCGCTTCCCGCTGCTGCTTCGCGAATTGCTCATAGATGCGGCCGATGTCTTCGGAGTAGCCACGCGCACGATCACGGAAGTCGTCGTCACCGAGGTAGCGCCTGGCCTCTTCGCGAGCCTCACCAGAGGTGAGGCCTGGCGCCGATCGCTGAAGGATCGTCTGCAGGCCGGATCCAGAGCTAAGAGCGCGAGCCCTTGTCGCAAGGTCTTCGAGGCCACGACCAATGTTTGCCGCCCGCTCCTGATTCAGGTGGTCCGGCCCCTCATATTGCGCGTTGACAACGTCACGGGCCTGTCCGAGGGCCTGTACTCGAGATTCGGCTGAATCATGAGGCCCAAGAGCGCTTGACAGCACTCCCTCAGAACCGGAGCTCTCATAGCTTCGAGACGGACCAGCTTGATCGTAGAAGGCGTTCACCGCCGACTGGATCGCTTCTCTTTGCTGTGGCAGTCCGGAGGAAAGAGGCTCGAACAGGCGAGCTCCCACATCTCCTTGGGTCTGAAAGCCAGCGGCATCGCCGACATCGGGCGTTGGCTGAGGGCTTGTTGCAGTTGGAATGCTTGCCTCAGAGCGAGCCGACGATTCAGCGGGAGCGGTTGCGCTCGAAGTGACGGGGAAATCCGTCACCACCTGCTGATTAGGAGCCGGACCCTGCCCAAGGAGATAGGCCTCGTTCTCCTCAAAGCTACTGGGTACGTAGGGCATCGCCACTCCCCTTGATCATAAGGACCACCTCAACAGCTTCTGTGGGATTTGAATCCCAGGCGACCTTCACTCTAATTTTCCCCTCATCGACGACCTCCCAAGCCAGTCGAGGGAAGTCGAACAAGGCCGAATGAACGATGCGAACTTCCGCAGCCTTGCCCTTCACCCGACCCGTGCTGATCGTTTGCTCCTGATTATGGAAAAGAGAGACTCTTTTTCGGTCAGCGTTGAAGTTGTCTTCCTCGGACAGGTTGTTCTGAAGCGCCTGGGTTACGAGGTCGATCTGTTCCGCTTGCGACTTGTTCGCCCGAAAGTATTCCTCTGGAAGCTTCGGGTTGTCGCCAGGCGTCGGTGCTCGGAAGCTCTGGATTCTCATGCGGGCTGCCTCACTATCTTGCCCGCGTAAGGTCGATAGGCGATAGCCACGGAAAGGATGTTGAAGCGCTCCTTTGCATAGCGATGCCGATACTGAAGCGTGAGGGTTCGGCAGCGCTGATGCTGAGAGGGGACCGGGACAAGCGGCGGTGTCGAAGCAAAAGGACCCTCGTTTCCCCAGGGGAACTCACCCCAGGGCCCCTCGCCCCATCCCTGGGGACGAGTGATCTCAATCGCCGAAAGCCACTCCTCATCTGGAACGACATCGGAGAAAAAGCCCACCTCGTGGTGGTACGCCGTATCTTCTTCGAAGTAGATGGCGGCGTACGGAAACTGCTTCTTCGTCTCCGAAATGCCGGCGTTCTCCGGCGCCCACCGAACCTCCGAGTCAATCGGCAGGCCGATCGAGGCCTGAAGGCTTGACTCATCCCCAGAGATGCCGAAAAAGACGCCGGAGAAAAGCCCTCCAGCCCCAACTGCTCCCTGCAGAACAGGCATCGATATCTGCTCATTGAGGGTAAGCGTGAAGCTGTTCAAGCCATCGGTTGTTACAGCAGTAAGTGTGGCCTCTTCGTTCCTATGGGTGCAGTGGTACGCTGGCTGGGTCGGTCGAGCTGGATAGTAGTAGGTAAGCG
>CALJLA010000022.1 GCA_937983055.1 uncultured Pseudomonadota bacterium | reverse complement strand
GGTCCTCAGGGATCACACCACGGCGCACAACCTCATTGGCGCGATCGACCGCAATGCCCTTGGCGATGCTCCGAGTCCAGCCTGCCTGCTGCACTGGTCGGCCATGCAGCACGCAAAACGCCTGGGCTGCCGCTATTACAACCTTGGAACGCGCTCAGGCTCGGTATACACCTTCAAAGCGAAGTTCCGACCCGTTGAGCGTCATTGGCCCTTGCCCGCAACTTTCATTATCAGGCCCTCGCTATACCATCCATGGCGCCGCATGCTGCCGACAGTTACCCGTTTCATAATGCGGCAACAGAACGCGACTGGCCCTGCTGCTTGAGCCTCGCACCCGTGCTCCATACAACCAAACGCAAGAAGGCAACGAACCCGCGACAGCTGTTGCGCATTGGCATCGTCCTT
The DNA here is from genome assembly GCA_937983055.1 of uncultured Pseudomonadota bacterium. Lineage (GTDB taxonomy): Bacteria > Pseudomonadota > Gammaproteobacteria > Burkholderiales > Eutrophovitaceae > CALJLA01. Next base: position 58,984 of record CALJLA010000022.1, on the reverse strand, counting down.
GTCGTCGCCTTCGCGGGCTTTGGCGGATGGCACCAACGACACCTTATTCAAAGCGAACTCCATCGATTCACTCTCCCCCAAACACCCACGCAGCCCGAGGGCTCTGTCCGCTTCGCGGTCATTGGTGACTACGGTTCCGGCAGCCACCACCAGAAGCAAGTGGCGCAAATGATCGAGAGCTGGAAGCCCGATTTCATAACCACGGTTGGAGACAACAACTATCCGATAGGCGAAGCCGAAACCATCGACCACAATATTGGCCGCTTTTTTCACGCCTACATTTACCCGTACAAGGGAGGGTACGGTCCAGGTGCGACCACCAACCGTTTCTTTCCGGTTCCGGGCCATCGCGACTGGGACAGCCCCGACGGTCTCCAGCCCTACCTCGATTACTTCTCGCTCCCCGGCAACGAACGCTACTATGAGGTCGTACGGGGATCCGTGCACTTCTTCATGCTGGATACCGACGAACGCGAACCGGATGGAACAACCCCCACATCGGTCCAGGGTCAGTGGCTCGAGCAGTCATTGCGCAATTCAACGGCGCCATGGAAGCTTGTCTTCGCTCACCATGCGCCGTACACCTCCCACGCGGTCCCTGACGTGGAGTACATGCGCTGGCCCTTCAAGGCGTGGGGCGTCCATGCGGTACTTTCAGGCTTCTATCATGTTTATGAACGACTGAGCATTGATGGATTGCCGTACTTCGTGAATGGCACCGGTGGGCTCTGGGTGTCCGATTTCGGCGAGATCGATCCCAACAGCCAAACCAGATACCGCGAAGACTTTGGCGCAATGATTGTCGACGCCACTGAAACTACGATCGTATTCAGGTATGTCAATAGAACGGGCGTCATCGTCGACACGTTAGTTCTGACCAAGAACTAGCGGCGCGATGCTTCGTTTGCTCGAGTCGCGGCTCACTTTGGGCCGAGCCGACACAGGTTCAGGTGTTACCGTCCCGCCGCCCCGCTCAATCAGACACCCCGTCACCTCTCGCACTGCCACAGCAATCAGATATGCCTGAAAGCGCCGACCCGGAGTCCACTGTCTCGCGAGCCTGAACGAGTCGCGCAAACACCACTGTTCTAGCTCAATCGCTCAACCTGCCTTGCTGGAGGCGCCTGCTAACCCTTCGTTTCCCAGTATTCCCTTCGAGCTTTCTTCCCCTTTCGTGGCATAAACCCGCATCCACTGTCGTGTAAGTAGACTCATCGTCTGCGACCGGGAAGCAGGCAGGTCGGTTTCAGCCTCAGACAATCCGCGGATCAGACGCTTCCACGCCTCGTTTGCATCTCGTTCCTCTTACTGTCACGGGCATTCAATCTTGTAAAGAGTAGAGTTGCCATTCGTCCACTCTACTCGCCAATTATCTGGAGGATGCTTGACGGAGGCTGGCGCCTCGAACCCGCGCATTGCCCAGAATGATCCGACGTTTGTCGCAAGCCACTGATTGTAGCTCTCGTTATTGAGCACATAATCGTTACACTGCGGATGCAGCTGCTGCCCAGGCTCGCCATACACGGAAATGTTCATCCTTTCCGGATACCTCCAGAAGAACTCCAGGGCATTCCGACTGATCACGTCGGTATGGATTCTGTCATCGACCGTCAGGACTTTCGCCAGGTACCTCTCTGCCGACGCCCATGTTCCAGGCCAGTCGCGTGCCTGGCGAAACGTCGACCATCCGACAATTGCCGTCAGTATCAAAATTGTCATTCCACCCCAGAAAACACGTTCAGGGCGCTCGCGCCACACGGTCGACAAACTAAATGGCTGCACAAGGCTCGCGACCATGCCACCAGTGAGGATCACCGCAGGCACGCAGATCGGGTAGAAGTACCGACTGAAGAGCGGCATCGGCTGATAATTTTGCAGAGATACGGAGAAGAAGTTGAACATGAGCACCAGCACTGCCATGAGCGCGCCCATGTAATAGAAGCGGTCGTCGCGCCGGTACAAGCCATACAAGGCTGCGACCGCACCAAATGCCGGAAGAAAAAGGAAATGAGGTTGCAGGAATATGATGGCCGGACCATCGATTGCGACTCGCTTGATCACGGCTTTCCAGAAAGGGGTGCCGGGCTCGTAGCCAAAGCGCGAACCTTCCGTAAAGAAGAACTCCGGGTACAGTTCATAGTTCTTGTGAATGGCGTTGAACCGATGCAACCAGTCGCCGGTAATGGCTGCATACGCCATCATTTCTCCAACGAGCACCAGCAGAGACCCCGCGGCAATTCCCAGCCAGGTAGGGACTTGCCGCAACCCCGTCTTCTTGAGATCGAATAGAATCAAGGCGAGGCAAAAGGGTACGAAGTAGACTACGCTCTCCTTACAGAGCCATGCCGCTCCAAAAGCCAGTCCGCCTGCGATTCCATACAAGAGTCTCCCTCGGCCCCAAATATCAGAGCGTTTTCTCCCCATGTACAGGCAATAGAGCCCGAGAACCGCGAAGGCCGTCGTTGGCACCTCGGGATACAGCATGGTGGAAATCTCGATCTCCATCGGAAGAAATATCCAGACAGTTGCAGCAAACACGGCCGCCATATGTCCGAACATTCTCAACGAGAACAGATAGACGAGAATCACCATGAGCACCGATGTCATCAGGGGATACGCGGCGATCTGCACCTCCCCTGGCCCAAAAAGGGACATCGACGCTGCCGTGGGCAGGATGATTCCGGTTCGAACCGGAATTACCGGCGGGCCTTCGTAGTTTGTGAAGTCGAAGGTGCCTTGCGAAATTTCATATGCGACCTTCGCAAACTCGGCATCGTCTTTCGGAATCAGCCCCGCGGCCCAATAAACTCGAACCGCTACAGCCGCCATGATGATCAGGCCAAGAGCGATGCTCCACTGTTTTCTGGCCGGCACTTGATCCTCCCTCATCAACGTTTGCATCGCCGATAACAACTGTGCAGTAATCAGGAACGACGATCTTTCCAAGCCAGTCCTGAATACGGCCCTAATTTTGTGCTGTATTACACCAGAGGTACCCGGCTACCGTCGAAGTGACGCCTGCAACGTTGCCCTTTCTCGTACCGCATCCAAGATCCGCCGGACTACTTGCCTGACGCTCCTCGACCACGCTGCGCTCGTCCGGGAACCTGGTGCGCCATGCAAAGTCGCGGACCACTGCATCCAGCCCATATCATCCTCAAATGCGAAGCACCCTGAGCCCGCGGCCCGACAAACCCGCCCGCCCGGCAATCGTCTCAATCTGAGGTCGGTTCCGCATGCCACCAGCCCGATTGCCGCAAGCGCCCCTTCTCTTTCCGGCACCTTGGCGCATCGCGCTGGCTGCCCTGACTGCGCTGATTGCCCAGCCTGACCTCACCCGGGAAAGTTGACCGATATGCCAATGCCCGATGGGCGGGCTATCAGGCCTTCGCCACGCATTGATCGGGCGCATTGTCCTCCTCACATGCGCCGCCGCCCCTTCGGCTGCCCAGATGCCGTGAGCCTAAAACGCCCCTCCAAGGCTCTTTACATTGCAGTACGGTATAAAATTGCCTGGGTATGCCGTTTTTGCCTCTGGTCGCAGGTTATTTATGGCTGTAAGGTACCGCAACTTGACCCCGGATCGCTCTGCCTCCAGCCGATGCTAGCGCGCCCGCTGCGTGCCGAGGCAGGAGACCGCATCCAAAGCGCATACTCTGCTTCCAGGAACGGGTGGACCCATCGAATGACGGATTGTGCCAGAGGCCCCTGGAAATTGCCCTGCTTCAGCGCGTTGGCTGCTGACCACGGAAATCCGGGCTTATGGGCAGGGAGACTGCCCTCCGAAGCTCCTCGCGCAGGCAAGCAAAGACAGATTGACGGCAAAAGATGAAGACCATATCAGTCGTTTCCCCCTGCTTCAACGAAGAGGACAACGTTGAGAACTGCCATCAGGTTCTGAAGCAATTGTTTGCCAACGAGCTTCCGGGCTATCGGCTCGAGCACATATTCGTCGACAATGCCTCGACCGACCAGACGGTCGACATCCTCAAGCGTATCGCCAGCAAGGACTCCAACGTAAAGCTCGTCGTAAACTCCCGAAACTTCGGAATCTTCCGTTCTTGTTTTAACGGGCTCAAGTACGCGACAGGCGACGCCATACTGGTGATGTTGCCCGTTGACCTCCAGGACCCTCCCGAGCACATACCCGAGTTCGTGAAATTATGGGAGCAAGGCTACGAAGTTGTTGCAGGTGCCCGCGCGAATAGGGAAGAGGCGTTCGTGATGCGGTCACTTCGAAAGATCTTTTACCGTACGGTAAACGCACTGTCCGATTTCGAAATTTCCCCGGATGTTGGCGAGTTTCAGCTAATTGACCGAAAAGTTCTGAACGCTGTATTGGCGCACAACGATCACTATCCGTACATACGCGGCATCATCGCAAGTTGCGGCTTTCGCCGGGTAATCGTGCCGTACGTCTGGAAAGCGAGAAAACGCGGGGTTTCGAAGCACAATCTGCTCATGATGATGGATCAGGCTCTCAACGCGATATTCGCGTTTACAAGAGCACCCATGCGGTTCTGTACGCTGGCAGGCGTACTGATCTCGGCTGCCTGCATACTTTTCTCGTTCGTGTCTATCTTCCTCTACTTTTTCTCCAGCACCCTGGTTCCCCGTGGCACGACAACAATCATTGTCGCCCTGTTCTTTCTGTCCGGCATACAGCTTATTTTCATCGGCATGTTGGGCGAGTACGTCACCTCGATTCACTCCCAGGTGCGAAGCGGGCCACTGGTGATAGAACGCGAACGCGTGAATATCGCGGACGACGCGGGCACCGACGTCATGCATCGACCGAACGATGTCCCCGACAATCGCCCCCTTGATGAGCAGCGCGCCTCGCTGCGTACATGACGACTTTGCGCCACGTCATCCCTGACCGCCATCTAGCTCTTGTAACCGAGGGCACCAGTCAGTACGTAAGACAGTAGAAGGTAGGAAAGCACCGCAACAAACGGCAAGAGTATCGCCTGCGAAAGCAGCGGCGCAAGACCCATGTTGAGTGCAATCTGCAATCCGCCGGCATTGATTCCGTAGATCGTGACGTACGCAAGCACATACGCCGGAAACTTGCGAAACCCCCGTTCATCGAACACGAATCGCGCCGTCGTGAAATAGTTCCAAACTACTCCAACCGCGAAGGACAGCACGAGCGCCGTTTGGGGGGCGAGCCCCGCGACTATCAATGCGGCGTACACCGCGTACCCGAACGCAGTATTAATGATCCCGAAGAAAACAAACCGTGCGAATCGACGAACGACTCTGTCGTCCAACCCAACGCTAAATCGGTTGTTCATTCCCGACTTCCCGCTGGATTACGTTTTCGAGGCCGGTTTCCAGGTCGATTTCCGGCTTGAATCCAAACTCGCTCGTCAGCCGCGTCACCACGGCCTCGATGCAGGCCGGATCGTCAGGCGGGCGCGGTTGCGCACCGAGCCGAATAAGTTCCGGTTTACCCATCACCCTAGCTACCGTCTGGATAACGCGCGCTACAGGCACCGCTGTTCCGCTGCCCACGTTGACTGCACCCGCCGCGCCCGCATCCAAAAGCGTGGCAAGCGCTTTTCCGATGTCGGCCGTGTGGAGAAAATCGCGCAACTGCTGACCGTCTGTACATTCGACGATCCTGTTCGCCGATAGCCCCGATACAAGATCCCCGATCAATCGGCCCTGCGACTCACCGGGGCCGTAGCAAAAAAAAATCCTCGCCCACGCCAAAGTCATTCCAAGGTGCTGTGACGCCGATGTAAGCAGTACGCCAGTGGCGGCCTTTGCCTGGCCGTACAGAGACCTCGGTCCTAGATCATCGTCTTCCGCAAACGAACCGCCGCCTCCCCAATCGTATTCGGCACAGCTCCCAGCCAAGACCGCGCCTTTCCCGCCCTCCTCGGCAAAGCGATGCACCAACTGCAAGGTCGCGCCTGCCCAGTCGAGATTAGCCAGCGAGTTCCACCGGTTGGAGATGTCGCCATGCCAGGCCAGGTGGACGAGATGACTGGCAGCGGCCTCCCTTACTACACTCTTCATCGCGGCAGAGTCGAGCAAATCCCCCACGATGGTTTCGTCCGCATCGGCCACAGCTCCCTTACCGTGGGTCATTGCTATTACCGTGAATCCCCTGGCCTTCAGCGGCAGAACTGTCTGGCGACCGATCAGGCCGGTTGCCCCTGTCACTAGAACGCGCCGCGATTTCATTCCAGGATTTCGACGCGCGGCACCGCCGTGACGAAACGCGTTCCGGCTTGCCGAAGATCGTCCAGTTGCTCGATGATCTCGGTCTTGAGATTCCAGGCAAGAATCAGGACGTAGTCCGGTCTTTCGCTTCGCAGCTGCTCAACACCCAGAACGGGAATCCGGCTTCCCGGAAGAAGCGTGTTCTGCTTTGCCGGGCTTCTGTCGACGACAACGGGCAACAGATCCGCGCGTATACCACTGTAATTCAGCAATGTATTTCCCTTCGCGGCCGCAGCATACCCGGCGACTGTCTTGCCCTCCTGCCTTGCCGTGGTGAGAAATGCCCGCAGCTCGTCGCGCACTCTCTTCACCTTCGCCTCATAGCCACTGTACCCTTCCGGCCGATCCAGCTTCGCCGACCGCTCCAGATCCAGCACCTCCTTTACCCTCGCATGGCTGGGATGCGAGGCCGAATCCAGGCACGCGTACACACGAAGTGAACCCCCATGAGTCGTCAGTGTTTCAACATCAAAGACCCTCAACCCGAATGCCCCGAAAATGCGCTCGATCGCGAGCAACGACAGATAGGAATAGTGCTCGTGGTAGATAGTGTCGAACTGGACTTCCTTGATGAGATTCAGCACATGCGGAAACTCTACAGTGTAGACTGCGTCTCCCTTCAACAGCGTGGCAATGCCCCTAACAAAGTCGTTGATGTCGGGCACATGCGCCAGCACGTTCGCGGAACAGATCAACTTGGGTCGGCAGTCTTCCGCGGCAAGCCTGCGCGCGAGGGACTCTGAGAAGAACTCCACCAGCGTCTCAACTCCCTTCGCTCTTGCCACTTCCGCCGTATTTGCGGTCGGTTCTATCCCCAGCACCGGTATCCCCATTGCCACGAAATACTGCAGCAGATACCCATCGTTGGATGCGATCTCCATAACGAGCGTATCGCGCCCGAGCCTGAACCGCTCGCGCACCATTTCAGCGTAGGCACGACAATGTGCAAGCCATGTGTCCGAATAGGACGAGAAGTAGGCGTACTCTCTGGAAAAAATCTCTTCAGCTGGGACTACGTCGTCGACCTGTACCAGAAGGCATCTGTCGCAAACCCGCGCGTGCAGCGGATAGAACTTATCCAGAGTGGCACGTGCATTCAAGGGCACGTAAGAATTCGCCAGGGGCGAAAGACCAAGGTCAACCAGCGTTAGCTTAAGTGCCGCTTCACAGTGCCTGCACTTCGGCGAAGAATCGCGCATACCGATTGCGTCCCTTAATAGTAATTACATGAAGCTGCGCGAAAGATCCTGTGCGGCCATCCGTGACCAGACGCAAACGCGATAAGACTTGGCGGTCCTTTGCGCCGTCAGGAGTGAAGACAGTGCCACCCAGTTCTCCTTCCTGACTACTCGCCGCCAACACGAGACCCAATTTTTGGGCACGTGTGATGGATCACTACTGAACAACCCTTTCATTCGACCCGCATGCGCACCGGATAAGTACCTTGTGCCACTCACGACCAGACCTTCCACGGCGCTTTTCCCGAGCTCCACAGCTCCTCAAGCTGGTTCTTATCCCGCAGCGTATCCATCGGCTGCCAGAATCCTGCGTGCTCATACGCAAACAGCTGGCCCATCTCGGCCAGCCGCATCAACGGCGCGGCCTCCCAACTAGTTTGATCACCTTCGATCAGGCTTAGGCATCTGGGTGACAACACGAAAAATCCGCCGTTAATAAGGTCACCGTCACCTCGCGGCTTCTCGAAGAATCCCGTGACCTGATCGCCCGCCCGCGTCAGCGCGCCAAAGCGCCCCGGCGGGCGTACCGCTGTGATCGTCGCCCATTTGTTGTGCTTTCGATGAAACTCAATCTCTGCACCAATATCAATATCGCTGACGCCGTCTCCATAGGTAAAACAAAATTCTTCATCTTCCCGCAGATAATTCGCAACGCGTCTAAGCCTCCCGCCGGTCATGGTGTTCTCGCCAGTGTCCACCAGGGTTACCTTCCACGGCTCCGCATTATGCTGATGGACTTCCATGTGGTTGGTCGCCATATTGAACGTTACATCCGACATGTGAAGGAAGTAATTGGCGAAGTACTCCTTGATTACGTAGCCGCGATAGCCACAACAGATCACGAAGTCGTTTACCCCATGGGTGGAGTACATTTTCATGATATGCCAGAGTATCGGTTTACCACCGATCTCGATCATTGGTTTCGGCTTCAGATGGGTCTCTTCCGAAATGCGAGTCCCCAATCCTCCGGCAAGAATGACCGCTTTCATATCGCCCCTAAAAGTATACGGCTCTCTACTGACGCGCTCCGCCAATCACGACTGCTCTAAAGCATTGCAGTCTCGGCCAACCTCTCACCCGCACCACACACCTCTTCCGCCCAGGCTCCGACACGTCGCGCGTTTGCCTTGTTTTCGTATGCCCCAAGGACTCGCCAGCCGTCGCGGGCGCGAATACTGAGCTTTCACATCGTTCGCCGCGAGCCTGAATCTATTTCACGCTTTTGGCTGTCTGGCAAGCTCCCGGAAATTCATCTCAACAGACCACCAGTCTCCATCGCTCGCCGCTTAATGCGCTCCCCTTACGACGAATCGCCGATTAACAACCATCGCCCGACGAGGCGTCACGACAGTCCATTACCCAGCCCCATCCACAATGCGCCGCCCCAGGCGCCGCGGCTGTGTACTGGCAAACGCCCCATTCTCTGGCGCGCAATTCTTCGCACCCCTGCCCTCGTTGCTGCGCGCATCTCAAACCACGGTCGGCTTTGGCAACGGAACGATGTATTTTCCCCTGTAGTTGTATTTCTTCCTGAGCGATTCAATGATCTCGTCCTTGAAGTTCCAGGCTCCTATCATCACGTAGTCCGGTTTACCGGCCATTAGCTCTTCCGGCGCCAGAACCGGGATTCCGCTGCCAGGGCAATGCAATCCGTGCTTTCTGGGATTGCTGTCCCCCATGGCACCAAGCTGCTCCTTCGTCACCCCGCAGTAGGTCAGCATCGTCATGCAGCGCGCCGAAGCGCCGTAACCCACGACACTTTGCCGGCTTCGGCGGAGGCGGTTAAGCAGATTCACGAAGTCCCGCCGCTGAGATTGCACCGCTTTGCCGAAATCCACCCAGCCCTCAGGCTGGTTAAGGGACACGTGGTCCTCGAACGCCAGCAGAGACTCGTCCATCCGCGGGGCGGGATCTTCAGTGCGAACGAATTCCACGACCAGCGATCCGCCATTGAGAGGCGAAAATGTGATATCGACGATCTTCAGTCCGAATCGCTCTCCCAATGACGACAGCGAATAGACAGTCATGTATGAAACATGCTCGTGGAAGATATAGTCGTATAGGAAGTCATTACGAATGAAATAGGCGTACGGAAGCTCTACCACAAAGCATCCCTTCGGCGCCAGCAGACGCACAACGCCGTCTAGCAGGTCCCGAAGTTCCTCCGAGTGCCCCAACACATTGCGCGCAACAATCACATCGGCCGCTCGGTAGGCGGCAAGAATTTCTTCCGCCACCCGGCGGCCGAAAAAATCTCTTATGCTGGTCAGGCCTTTTTGATCCGCCTCCAGCGCAACGTCCGAGGGATCAACGCCGAGAATCTCAAATCCGGCATCGCGATAATGACGGAGAAAGAACCCGTCATTGCTGGCAATTTCCACGAGAAACCGCCCACGTTGGGCAAGATGGCGATCCTTCAGGCGTCTTGAAAACTTCTGGGCATAGTCAGAAGCGGCGGCGGAGGTTCCAGTAACCCAGAGGTACGAACGGAATAGCTGCTCCCGAGGCACCAGATCCTTCAGCTGAATTAGTTTGCAGCTCTTGCACATAACCAGCGTGAGTGGGGCTCGAAAAGCGCCTGCCGCATCGGCCTCGTTCGTAGCAAATGCGTTTGCAAGCGGCATCTGCCCAAAATCCAGTAGCACAGAAGCCTGATCGCCCTCGCAACCCCGACAGCTGAACTCAGACATGGTCGGCAGCCCTTACTCTCTGGTGAATGTCCTCCAGAGCCCAGCTTTGTCCAAGTCGCCGTGCAACGGATTCGTAAGCTTGAATCTGCCCAACCGTAAACTCATACATGTCTCGCGGATGCTTCTCATAGTACGTGCGATACCAGTCCGCGATTGCGTCTATCGTCTCATCCATCGACCACGTTGCTTCCCAGCCCATGTGATGCTTTGCCTTGGCGCAATCAAGTGCCAGCAGCCTCGATTCGCCAGCCGCGGCTTCGCTCTGTATCCGAAACCCGCTTTTTGCATTGGACCATCTCGCGTAAATGCGCTCTATCAGCTCCTTGACAGAGTAGACGCTTCCCGGCGGCGGCCCGAAGTTCCAGGCGTCGCCAAACACTTTCGGGTCTCTGTTGAGCAGACAGCCCAGCCAGAGGTAGCCACTTAAGGGTTCGAGAACATGTTGCCAGGGTCGCGTCGCGTGAGGGTGGCGAATTACCAGCGGCGCCTTAGCGACAATGGCTCTCACGGCGTCCGGAACAATTCGATCCGCGGCCCAGTCTCCTCCCCCGATCACGTTGCCTGCCCGAGCAGACGCTACTGCGACGTTGCGACAGGGTTCCGTTACCTCTTGGAACCTCTGGTCTCTGTACGCCTCGATTACGAGTTCGGCGCATGCCTTGCTCGCGCCGTACGCGTCATAGCCGCCCAGTCGATCCGTCTCTCGATAACCCCACTCCCACTCGACATTGCGATAGCACTTGTCGCTGGTGATCGCCACTATCGACGTCACCGACTCGGTTTCCCGGGCCGCCTGCAACACGTTCGTTGTTCCCATGACGTTCACATCGAATGTGTACCGCGGCTCCTTGAATGAGCGTCTGACAAGAGATTGTGCCGCCAAGTGGAAGACCACCGATGGTCGATGCTCACGCATGCACGAACGCAGCGAATCGAAGTCCCGGATATCTCCCTGCTTATGACGAATCCGGGAAACCAGGTTGCACACCTCATAGTTTGACGGCTCTGACGGGGGCTCAAGGGCATACCCCACAACATTCGCGCCAAGCCGCGTGAGCCAAACGGACAGCCACGACCCCTTGAATCCCGTATGACCGGTAACCATTACCGATCTTCCAGAATAGAAACCGCCAAATGGTTGCTGCATCAGATGAGGTCCTATGAAGCCCGCATGCAAGACTGCCATCGTTTCCACCACCGGGAAGGAATCATGAGACCTGCCCAGCCATGCACGGCTGTCGCCCATAGCGATCAGTCGCAGGAGTCACGCGTAGTTTACCGATTGCGTCCTGCATGAACTGACCAGATTCGAGGTCAGACACGTACGTTTCCGATCGGCATGGCGCCATCAGGATCCCCTGAGTCCGCTCAACCGTTCGCGGTCTGCAGTCGAAACGGCCTTAAGCATCTGGTGAATGAACCGCTCCTGCATTTTGTTTGCCTTTTCCTGATCGCCGTCAATCGACGAAACCCGGAAGATCAAGCCCTCTGGAACACTCCCGGCCAACGCATATTCAAGCTCCGCAAGCCTTCCTTTCCATCCCAGCGCCGCCTTGTCGCCGAGCATTGCCCAGTAGATCAATGGCTCTTGTCTGGAGCCGTGGCTTGTAAAAAGCCGGCCTACCGGTATCGTGCCGAATGGTGTCGCCAGTTCTCCGAGCTCCCTTCTGTGGAGGACGAACCCCGCCGCCGCGTAACACGCTTCCGGATAATGCGCGCGGAAATTCCGCTGATCGGAAGCATAGGCAATTGACAACATGATGCGGTACCCATCGGCATTCACATATGTACGTTCTAGAATCTGGCTGTACACCGTGTCGACAAGCGTTCTTGCTTGCGGATTGACTACCTGCAGCACAGCAGTCGGTTCCTCGTACCACTCACTGAACTGCCGGGGAACAATATCAGACAGTGAAACTGCGGGCTTGACGTCGATCTCGCGCGAGCTCATGCGGTAGAAGTTTGCCCCGAGGCTTGTGGCAAGCATCATTACCGCAATGAGCAGGGCGACTGGTCGTGAATGCATCGTGCAACTCGCGTTTATGCCCTTACAAGTCTGCCTAGAACAGCGTCCAGAGAGAGAATGCCAATCAGTGCAATCACGAAAAGTACGATACCGGAGAAACCGTGCATGAAACCCTGACCCGCCGCGTCGCCAAAGTGATATGTAATCAACACAAGGACTATTACGCGGATTACGTTTGCGAGGAATGCTATGGGAAGCAAGCTTGCCAGAACCAGGCCGTTCTGCAGCCAGCTTTTGTGTCGCATCAAGTACAGATAAAGAAGTCCGATGGCAGAAAGACTAAACATTGAGTTCAGCCCTGCGCACGCGTCCGCCACGAGAAGCTGATATTGTCCAACGGTGAGCACGACTCCGGAACGCGCGATTGGGTAACCCGCCGCATAAAGGACGTCCGCGGAGATCTCGGATACATACTGTTTCATCGGCAGCGTTAGCGCATCTACGAAGGGTCCTGGCAGGGGCACCAGGTATGCGCTGAAAAGCAATGCAAACCACAGCGCGCGCGCGCCAGTCCAACCGCGGAGTGCAAGGATTGTGCCGGCAAGGACCGGAAGGATCGCGCCAACCTCGAACAGTATGACCTCATGGGAGCGCCCCACCAGGTAGAGGAGAAGACCCAGGGCCAGCACGGCGCCGCCCGCCAGCGGGGCAGTCTCTTCATGCCGGTCCAGCAGTGCACGCCGCCTGTCCCAGATAAGCCATATAACGATGGCCAATATGATGGGTCCGTGAGCATGATCCGGAGTGACCCAGTGGGTGCGAGCAAGGTCGTAGATCGTGGGCGCGTACAGGGCGATTAAACTCACGAAGATGGGCAGCCATTGGGCTGCGGCTATCTTCCTGGCATCACCACCGTCGATCGGGCTCGCTGTCATTGCTCGTTCATAAGTTGTTGAGCTTGTGGGATAATATTACGGGTAGAGCGAGCGTTCGACAACACTATTCCGACGGTGGACCTTTCGACACCAATAGGCCGCAAACACCGATCGCCAGGCAGGGGACTTGACCTGGCTGGCGATCAGCATGGACCTGCCTGGCTGATGTTGCCGGATCGCACTAGATTCCGAGAACTCCCCATGCGCGGTTTCATCGATGGTCAGGGTCGGCTGGCGCGGAACGCCGCTCCTCACAACCCATTCGCGCGGCTCGGCAATGCCTCAAAAGCCCGCGAACCATTGCCGATGACCGCTTGCGATCGCTCAGGTCTGCCCGTCAATCGAACCGTACGGCCCGACCATATGCGTTTTATCAGACAACGCACCCGATCTTCTCCGCGCCCGATGTCGAGAAAACCGTCCTGCGCCGAGAACGCGGGTGCACCGTTCGCCTCGCCACAAAGATGGCGAGTACTTTCTCTCCGCCTTATTCTGCGCGTTGACCATCCCCACGACATGTCGGCTCACACGAGAGCGTCAACAGCGGCTGGAACAGTCCAGCGTTCGTTGATTGCCATCTAGTTCGGAACCATTATGGCGCGACTAGAAAATGCACTGACCGTCGACGTGGAAGACTACTTTCACGTTTCAGCTCTATCGAAGGCGATACACCCAGAATCCTGGGACTCACTCGAATGCCGAGTAACTGAAAGCACCCACAGGTTGCTCGCCCTTTTCGAGCGTTCCGGCGTAACGGCAACGTTCTTCGTTCTGGGGTGGGTCGCAGAGAGACACCCTCAACTCGTCAGAGACATTGCCAGGAGCGGGCACGAGATCGCATGCCACGGGTTTTCTCACCGTCTCGTCTATGAGCAGTCCCGGGCGGAGTTCTACTCGGAGACGCTTCGTTCGAAGGGCCTCCTAGAGGACATTACCGGTTCTCCGGTAATGGGATACCGTGCGGCAAGCTATTCGATCGTACAGAAATCGCTGTGGGCATTGGACGTACTCGTGGAGCTTGGATTTCTCTATGACTCTAGCATTTTTCCCGTTCGGCATGATCGCTATGGGATACCCGGAGCGGAGCGCACTCCCCATCTAATGAAAACCCCGGGTGGAAGTTCAATTGTTGAATGGCCGCTCGCGACAGCCAGGGTCCTTGGCTGCAATCTACCGGTTGCGGGCGGAGGGTATTTCCGATTGTTGCCATACTGGCTATCCCGGTGGGGTTTGAGATCTATAAACCATCGCGAGACCCGGCCATTCATCTTCTATCTGCATCCTTGGGAGATTGACCCAGACCAGCCACGCGTTTCTGCCGGAGTCTTGTCAAGATTTCGTCACTATACAAACCTCCACAAATGTGAGGAAAGGCTTCAGCACCTGCTCAAGGACTTTCACTTCGGGACGGTGCGCAATGGCCTGAGGAACCTTGGCCTGATTACCGCCTAGCCAACAGACCCTTGTTGCTCCAATGCACTGATGCCGAGCGCTGACGCGAAAATGACCCCTCACCCGTCTGCCGCCACGGTCAGACGGGCTGCGCCACAGGATCAGCCGCTTTGGGATGCCTATGTAAGGAAACATCGGCACGCGAGTTCGTTTCATCTCTTCGGCTGGGGTCAGGCCATAAACAAAACGTACGGGCACGCGCTTCACTATCTGATGTTGGTGGAATCCGCTCCACGTACGCTTCGCGTTGCGCCCTCCGGCACCGACAATCTTCCAGAGCGGTTACTCGGCGTCCTTCCTCTCGTACATTTGAGACACCCCATCGTCGGCAGCCGCCTTGTGTCCCTGCCGTTTCTGGATGGCGGTGGCATTCTGGCCGACAGTGTTGATGCAGAAGGCCATTTGCTGACCGAGGCTGTCCGCTTGGCGCAGCAGAATGCAGTCGGATTAATAGAACTGCGGCACGAGCGACTGATGGAGGGAGTTGAGAAGCCAATGCATCCTGTTGTCGGCGCTTCAGCTTCGTGTTTGCCGCCGCGGGTCCTCACACGGTCAAACAAGGTCCGGATGCTCCTGAAGCTGCCCGAATCCTCCGATCTATTGATGAAGTCGTTCAAATCGAAGCTGAGAAGCCAGATCAACAAGCCCTTGCGAGCCGGCTTGGTCTCCCGCATCGGCGGACCTGAACTATTGGAGGACTTCTACAAGGTTTTTCTGGTCAATATGCGTGATTTAGGGTCCCCTGTACACTCGCTGAAGCTGATGAAGGAAACGCTGAACGCGTTTCCGAATGACGCAAGAATCGTTGTCGTGTATCGCCAGGCTGACCCCGTGTCAGCAGCACTGGTAGTCGGGTTCGGGGGAACCCTGAGAAACCCATGGGCATCTTCGCTTCGTCGCTATGCATCTCTGAGTCCGAATATGCTTCTGTACCTCCGAATTCTCGAATTCGCATGTGACCGCGGCTATGAATTCTTTGATTTCGGCCGCTCCACTCAGGGTGAAGGCACCTACAAGTTCAAGGAGCAATGGGGCGCCATCCCAGAGCCACTCTATTGGCAATACATCTCCCTCGATGGAAAGACCTTGTCTCCGGGGCCCGTAGGGAAAGGTCGCCTCGAATGGGCCACGAGTCTCTGGCGAATGCTGCCTGTGCCGGTCACGAAGGTACTTGGGCCCCGCATTCGGAAGCACATAAGCTTATAGTCTGACCCGGGCTTCCAACAGTCCATGCGCATAGGAAGAACCCTGCCTCCTGCAGCCGCCCCGATTCGGTTCCGGGATATCGTCTCTGGACTGCTTGGGCTCGTTGCCGGCCAACGGGAACTGGATCGCTTCGAGCGTGAGATAAAAGCTCACTTTGGCGTCCGGCACTGTTTTCTCCTGTCGTCGGGAAAGACAGCATTGACGTTGACTCTGGAGGCTCTCAGGGAACTCCACCCCGACAGAGACGAAGTTCTTATTCCTGCCTTCACATGCTACTCCGTGCCGTCATCTATCGTTCGAGCCGGGCTGAAAGTGCGCATGTGCGATATCCATCCAGATTACTTCGACTTCGATTTCGCGAAACTCGCTGCAGAGGCTTCGATTGCCGATGCGCCATCGACAATCACCCGAGAGCCCACTCCCGCTCGCTCAATTGCCCATCCGGGTATGGACGATGACCTGCACGCTCAGCCTTCCAATCGAATACTTGCCGTTGTGCCAACGCATCTGTTCGGCGTTCCAGCAGACGTTGCAGCGGTACGCAAACTTTTTCCAGATCCACGTGTCTCGATCGTGGAAGATGCGGCCCAAGCCATGGGTGAAACCCAGGATGGCGTGCAGATGGGCACCCTGGGTGATGTCGGTTTCTTCAGCCTTGGTCGCGGCAAGGCGCTGTCG
Source organism: uncultured Pseudomonadota bacterium (assembly GCA_937983055.1). Taxonomy (GTDB): domain Bacteria; phylum Pseudomonadota; class Gammaproteobacteria; order Burkholderiales; family Eutrophovitaceae; genus CALJLA01. The sequence continues at coordinate 42,585 of CALJLA010000022.1, read as the reverse complement.
CTCGTGGAAGGGGGTCTGATTCTCACGAACCGTGATGACCTGGCCGACCGTCTGGCGGCGTTGCAGGCCGGTCTGCCTCGATACGAAGCCACAGGTCTCTTGAAAATCATCACAAAGGCCTTGGTCCTGACCATATTTGCTCACCCTCGACTCTTCTGGATTCCAAAAAGCCTTCCCTTTCTCAGGCTGGGTGAGACCCTCTTCGAGCCAGACTTCCCAATGCGAAGAATGTCACCCTTCCAGGCAGGGCTCTCCAGACACTGGCAGGACACCCTGAACAGCCTTCGGACCGGGCGGCGGAAAGCAGTCGTTCAATGGATCACGATGTTGTCCGGGCCCAAGCGCGACGGCTCGATTCGATGCCCAGACAAGCCTTTGGCCCTACTCCGCTTTCCTCTCAGAATTCGCGACAGCGCGAAGAGGCAGGCGTTGCTGCACGAAAGTTCTCTTCACGGGCTGGGTATCGCGCCCGCTTATCCCGCGTCTGTCGACGCGATTCCTGAGCTTAAAGGCAAGATCTCCGGAACGAAAACATTCCCGGTCGCAGGGGCGTGCGCACAAGAAACCGTAACCTTGCCCACACATCGGTATCTTTCGGAGCTCGACCTGCTTCGGTTGAACAAGATTGTTCTGGCTGTGCTGAGATGACCCTTGCTCTTACACTGTTGACTGCCTTGTCAGCGATTCGATAAGCGCAACGCCTATATTCTTCGCTGCCACCGCACAGCCTTTGGAAATACGCCTCTAGCGCGCACATGAGTATCCAGGAACAAGCCATATGTCCCCAGGTTACCGGCATGCACTTTCGTTCCCGGCGATGCCCTGTCCATCCCCTGGGCCGCCGCCTGGAGCGGTCAATTCATGTTCGTTGGGTCATTGCTCCCACCCGATAAGGCCTGATCAGATGAACCTCGCCGTGCAGCACGCAATTCACGCTTCCGCAACGATCGAGTGTCTCCACAGTCACCGTGGACCAATCGCCCGGCAAGTCACTCTAGACCCGGCTGAATGAGCTTCATTAAATCTTCATTGCTGAGACTCGTATTGCGGCCGCAGTTTCCGGCGCTGCTGCGGCACGTGCAGCGCGACTGCGCGACCATCTTCATGTTGCATCGCTTTACGGACGCTGACCATTCAATTGCCGGGTACGATGCCGCCCATCTCAGAAGCGCCCTGGCTTACCTTCGAGAGCGTCGCATTGAGGTCGTAGACCTGCTCGAACTCTTCAGGCGCCTGGAAAGCGGAGAGAAACAACCCAGAGGTGCAGTGGCATTTACCCTTGACGACGGCTATGCTGAGCAGGCGGCTATTGCCGCTCCGGCGTTCTCAGAATTCGACTGCCCGGTCACCGCTTTCGTAACTACAGGATTCCTGGATGGCAAGCTCTGGTTGTGGTGGGACCAGATAGAGCACGTGTTCGAGACAACCCGTCGACACGCGCTTCGGGTGCGTATCGATGATGATTTCCATACCTATGCGATCGAAGATCGCCAGCAACGGGACGCAGCCAAGGCTCACTTCACACACGCCTGCAAGCGCGTCCCGGATATCGAAAAACACGCCGCGATTGCACGACTTGCGTACGCAGCAGAAGTAGCTTTACCTCTATCGCCACCCCGAAGGTACGCTGCCATGTCCTGGGATCAGGCTCGCGAGTGCGAGCGAATGGGCATGTCTTTCGGACCCCACACGGTAACCCACCCTGTACTTAGCCGCACCGAGCAGCACCTGATGGAGGAGGAGATCACCGCCTCCATGGCCCGCCTGACCGAGGAGTTGCGCAACCCGGTGCCCATCTTTTGCTACCCCAACGGACTTTGGGAGGACTTCGGCGTTCGCGAAATTGCGGTGTTGCGCCGTGAAGGGTTTATTGGTGCCGTAGTCGCAGAGCCCGGATATGCCAACGCCCGGGAATACCGTAGCGGCGCGGATAATCGATACAAGGTGCGCCGCTTCCCCTTCCCCGAAGCCTTACCCTACGTAATTCAGTACGTAACGGGGGTCGAACGACTGAAACAGGTATTCAGGCGGACGACCTGATCAGTCTCAGAGCCATCGGAGTGTACGTGCGAGGAAATCCAGCCATAGCAGGTAACTTTGCCATTGCTAACCAGTGCCGCACAGCAAGACCCTCGACCATGCGGCTCACGATGCAGACCTGCTCGACGACCTGCGCGTGCCTGGTCAAAAGGTTCTTCCACCGGATATGAACGCCGCATGACCGTCGCAGCTGCTGTTTTCTTCTTCTCTCTCGCCGGCACCTGCTATGCATATGGTGGATACACCCTTCTGCTGTGGATAGTTGTATCGCTGGTACCTCGCAAAGCCCGTGATAAAGATGGAGTCGCCTCCGTTCTGCCTCCCGTTACGCTGATAATCTCTGCCTACAACGAGGAAACTGTTATCCGGAGAAAACTGGAGAACACGCTCTCCCTCGACTACCCGATGAAGCTGCTTGAGATTGTCGTTGTTTCCGATGGATCGAGCGACCGAACAGACGAGCTTGTCCGGAACTTCAAGGAGGACGGTGTTCAACTTCGCCACTTTTCAGGGAGAATTGGCAAGTCAGCGTGTCTTAATCTCGCGGTACCTGATGCCCAAGGCAGCATCATCGTGTTTTCAGACGCCAACTCCATCTATGCGGAAGGCGCGTTGAGGGCACTTGTGCGTCCGTTTGAGCAGGGCGACATCGGATTCGTAACCGGCTGGACCCAGTACGGTTCTGTCACGGCAGCGCCCGATACCGGTGCCTTGGGTCTATACTCAAAAATGGAGTTCGTCACCAAGCAACTGGAAGGATAATTTGGCACCTTCATCGGGGCTGATGGCGCGATTTTTGCGATTCGCAAGGAACTCTACTCCCCCCTTCAGGCTCACGATATTAACGATCTCGTCACACCTTTATCCATCAATCAGCAGGGGTTGCGCGGCGTTCTCGAGGAGGAAGCCGTTTGCTTTGAAAGCAATGCAGGAAGCTCGAAAGGGGAGTTTGAGCGTCAGGTACGGATAACCAGCCGCACGATTCGCGCGCTCATAAGTTACCGGAAGCTATTGAACCCCCTCAGATTCGGCTTCCTTTCTGTCCAGATCGCGTCCCACAAGCTTTGCCGCTTGCTGGTTCCTCTTTTTCTGGTCGGTCTTCTTGGATCGAACGTCCTGCTCGCCGGTTCGAGCACTTTCTTCAAGGTGACTCTCGCAATCCAGGCCATCATTGTCATCACCGCCGCGATCGCCGGGCTTCAATCAAGTAGCAGTTGGTTGACGAAGATAACCGGAACGGCGCGTACGTTCCTGATAGTGAATGCGGCCATTGCACTGGCGTGGATCAGGTTTCTTCAGGGGAAGACTTACACGACATGGGTGCCGACAAAACGCTAGCCACGCCTCCAAAGGCATCGACCCTGTCGTTCAAGATATTTCTCTTGTGCGCCTTTGTCGTACTCGGCCGTCCGCAGGATCTTCTGCCCGTTCTTCAGCCATTCAGGCTTGCCCTGGTACTTACTTTATTGTCCCTTGTCGCGATGGTTTTCGGCGCCCGCCGCAACGAGCTCTCAGCTGCCTTGACCACCACCGAAGCGAAGCGGTACCTGCTCTTCTTCGCCATCATGGTTTTTGGAATTCCATTTGCGCATCACAGAAGATTCGCCTACGAAGGTATCGTCAATGACTACCTTCCAAACGTGCTGCTTTTCTGTGTACTTGTTTATCAGATAACGACGTTTGAGCGCCTGAAGAGCTTTGTGTGGATCATCTGTCTTTGCACCCTGATGTATAGCGTTTTCGGGGGCCTTCTTCAGGTGCAGTCCATTGGCGGTGAGCGCGTCCGCCTTGTTGGTCAAATGTTCGATCCCAATGACACCGCGTTTCTCCTCGTTTCGCTCTTTCCTCTGACACTCTATTTCCTGCGCTCCACAGAACGGCTATGGAAAAGAATCGTAGCGACAGTCGCCTTCCTGAGCGCGATTGCCATGATCCTCCTCACAAGCTCCAGAGGGGGCGTGCTCGGACTGGGTGCGATATTGCTGGTCTTGCTCTTTATGCAGACAGCGGGGATTGGAAGGGCCTACAAGGTCCTTATCGCCCTGGCCCTTGTCTCCACCTGGTTTCTCGTGGAGGACAAGGTAGACGTAGATCGATATAAGACGCTGACCGATGTGTCGAAAGATTACAACCTGACTTCCGAGGGTGGGAGAGTGGCGCTTTGGAAGGAGGCGATCTATTTGACAGTAACCAATCCCCTCACTGGCGTAGGCGTCAACTGTTTCGCGAGTGCAAGCTACTATGCGCGCCTGGCCGCCGGCGGAACGTATCAAACGTGGCATGCTGCTCACAACTCGTTCCTTCAGGTTTCCGCCGATGTTGGCTTGATCGGGTTTACAGTTTTTCTTCTAATGATCATCCGAAGCCTTCGCACATTTGCTGAAATCAGCAAATTGCCACAGCGCGGAGAGGCACCGGAAACGCGTGACCAGCGTGCGCTAGGGGCGCTTCTTGTGCTGGGCTTCACGGGGCTACTGGTGACCGGATTCTTTCTCTCGCAGGGCTTCTCCGTTCTTTTTACGATTTATTTCGGCCTTGCTGCGGCAATGGCGAGAATCCGGTCAGCCTCGCACACTGCAGGAGAGCCATTAAACATTCCTGCCGCTGCGCAAGGTCGCCATGCCCGGCCTAGCCGAATGGCAGCCAGGTAGCCCCCTCCGCGAAAGAGTTCCTCACGCAGAGGTCATGCCCTTGCCTTCTGCTGCTGCTCTGGAGAACACGCCCTCTTGAAACTCTTCCGCCCGGAGATTGTTACCTCGCCCGTGAAACGGCGCCCAACCCTGGTCTTATATGCTCCGGCGCCCGGACAGAGGACTCTTTCAGATCCAACGAGAAGCACTGCTCGTTAACCTTCTTGAATCCCAACTTTGGATACATATCCGCCGCCACCTTGTTCTTTGCCGTGGGGATGAACTCGCCAACCAGCGTGCTGACATTAGCCTGCTTCGCTATCTTTGCAGCGTAAGCGACCACGTATTGTTCCAGATTCAGACCCAGAACACGGCAGCTCATCAGGAAATTGTCGATGTGACAGGCATTGCCGTCCAATCGCACGAACATGGCGCCAATGATCCCGTGGTCGCCGAACTTGTCTCGCGCGGCGATTGAATACACCCGACCATTCGGGTCTCTTTGAAACGACTCTACCTCGGCTTCGGTGTACCTGCGAGTCGTCAGGTTCATCTGATTTGTTCGTTGCGTCAACTGCGCAATCCGGGGAATGGTCAGAGGGCGCGCTGGTTCTATCGCCACCTCGATCTCCAGGCTTCGCCAGAAGTCTTGAAGGTCCTGATATCTGGATGCAGCCTGCCCCCTGGCGAGCTGGGCCTGGTACATCGCACTTCTCTGAGTATCTTCTTCTGTCAGTTTGATGCACTCCAGGCCTGACACAGAGTGTAGTGAGCGCGGAATCAGGTAAGGCTTGGCGGGAAGGCAAAAGACCTGCACCTCTGGGCACTGTTGTCGCACAAGCTCGCACTCCCTCGGATTGTCGTCCAAGAAGACCATGCTATCGATTCCAATATTGAGGTCCTTTGCGATGGCTTTCAGATTGCTGACCTTGTCCTGCCAATTGATGCGGAAGGCAGCAAAATGGTGCCGACGCAAGACCATGTCCGGATGGTTATCGATAACCTCCAACGCGTCCGCCTCGTTGTTCTTGCTGTTGATCGCGAGGAGAATTCCGCGGTGGTAGAGCTTGAGTAACTCCTTCTGAAAATCCCGATAGCAGTTTCCGGGGTAGTCGTGGCCAAGTTGCAGCCCCTCGATTCCATCCTCTCCGACGATCCCACCCCAAAGGGTGTTATCAAGGTCGACGACGACGCATTTCTTTATCTGACCCAATGCGCTTCGGATGTACCGCATCAGGTCCTGAACGATTGAAGGATACGCAGACTGCCGGAATGGGTTCCTCGCCACGTACCACATCTTCGGATCATAAAGGTTATCGAATCCAATCGAGCTGACGAGGCGCTCGAAATCCCAGAGGAACACGCCCCTTCTGCGAGAAACCTCTGCCGCCAGGCTCTGATTGAATCTGTGGATCAGGTACGTCTGGCCATCGGTTTTCTGAATGTCGTTTATTCCGAAATAGCCGCCATCGGGCAGCGCCATGTTCTGCACGAGAACCTGAGCCGACAACCCTCTCTCAACCCGCTCGATAAGATCTCCAAGCTCCTGAACCTTCACCGCTACCCGGTCCTCCCAATCTGCGCGCGGAACGGAGGGGTACGCGTCGACGAAGTCCGGCATGATCTCCTCCAGCCGGATCATTATCAGGACAACATCGGGGCGCATCTCATACAGCGGACTGTCTGCGTCGAGAATCTCCTGGCGGTACTGGTTGTACCCGCCGATCCAGATCGAAGGCGCAAAACCCTCCAGCAGAAGGTGCACCTTGAGAATCGGCTCTATCGGCTCAACCGTGTAACTTCTCAGCAGCGCCACGCGAAGGGGGCGGCCGTTCGAACCGGCTTTCTCAGCGGCGCTCAGGTGACGAAGATAATCACTGTACGCGAACCCGGGAATCTCCCTCCGAATCTCGTCCAGTGTCTTCATACGGTGCAAACGGGACCGCGCGGCCTAGGCCCGGAGCTTTGACAAGTCTTCGGCCTGCTGAACACCGACAATCCTGGCTTGCCGATCAATGTCGCGCATCAGGCCCGCGAGTACCTTTCCTGGCCCAACCTCCAGATACAGGCTGTGTCCTTGTTTCAGGAATCCTCGCATCGTATCGGTCCATAGAACCGGGCTGACGAGCTGTTTGACGAGATTGTCACGAATTAGGTTGGGGTCATTGGAATGTTCCCGGGCCGAAACATTCGATATCACTGGAATCGCAGGTTGCCCAATCGCACACCCCGCCAGAGCCTGGCGCAGTTCTTCACCCGCCTCCGCCATGAACCGACTATGCCATGGCCCGCTCACTTTCAAGGGAATGCATAGCTTTGCCCCCCGCTTTTTGGCCATCTCAGCGGCTTTGCCCAAGGCATCCTTGGTGCCGGTCAATACTACCTGCGCGGGCGAGTTGTCGTTCGCCACCTCGACCGATCCAACGTCTTTGACTTCGGCGCAAATCGACACGAGTGCGTCCCTGTCAAGTCCGAAAACGGCGGTCATACCCCCCGGATGACGTTCGGCCGCCCGTTTCATTGCGTTCCCGCGAATACTCACCAGACGCATTGTGTCGGCGAACGAAAAGACGCCTGCCGCGCAGAGCGCCGCGTACTCCCCAAGACTGTGACCTGCTGCAGCCGTTGGCACCATGCCTTCCTCGCGGAGCAACTGCAGGCACGCAAGATTGATCAGCGTAATCGCCGGTTGCGCGTTATCGGTCTGAACAAGTGCGGTCTCGGGTCCCTCGAAGCACAGTTGCGCAAGATCCTTTTTGACGACCTCTGAGGCTTCCTGGAAAAGCGAGCGGATCGAAGGATTTCCTTGAAAAAGGCTTTTCCCCATGCCCACGAACTGAGCACCTTGGCCGGGGAACAGAAAGACCGCTGAACCGCTCACGCCACCTCCACGATTGGCGGAGCATAAACATCCTCGAGGACCATGCTGGCCACTCCCCAGGACAATCCAACTCCGAACCCCGAGAGCAGGCATCGGTGTTTGCCTGATTGAGCCTTAGTCGAGAACTGGTGCGCCATCGTCAGCGGGATCGAAGCAGAGCCTGTGTTGCCGTAGAACTCAATGGTGTAAGGTACTTTTTCTTGCGGAAATTTGAGCTTCTTTGCGATTTTGTCGTTCATGAACCAGTTTGCCTGGTGCAGAAAAAGGTATTCCAGGTTCTCAGCGGAAAGCTTCTCCGCCTCCATGAAGTTACTTAACGTCTTCACAACGTCCGTGACCGAAAACTTGAAAATCTCCATGCCATTCATGTAAAGATGCTCGGCTGAACGCTTACCGCCATCCGGCTGCTCCCTGACTTCCCGCGTCTCCCCGGTAGAAGGCTGACGGCATCCGCCGGCGGGAATATAAAGATTCTCGAAGCGCCCTCCGTCAGTCATTACCTCGATGACGGTATCGCTCTTTGCGTCGCCTGCCTCAAGAAGGGTGGCGGTTCCACCATCGCCGAGAATGAACACGACATTCTTGTCCTCCTCGTAGCACAGCTTCGACTGCGTGTCGCCCGTCAAAAGCAAGACGCGCTTCAAGCCCCCCCCCTTCAGGAGACTGCAGGCGTTATAGAGCCCGACAATGTATCCTGAACAACCCATCGTGATGTCGTACGCGATTACACTGGAAGGGCACTGCAGACGATGCTGAAGCACGCAGGCAGTCGACGGGACCCGGTAATCCGGAGTAATGGTGGCAAATACGATCGCATCGATGTCCTCACGGCGCGTTCCAAGGCCTGCGAGCAAGGTGTCGGCCGCGGCAAAGCAAAGGTCCGAAGCACACAACCCTGGCGGAGACTTCCGGTAGCTCGCTACCTTTGTCAGCGCGACGATCTTTTTCCGATCCTCCATGGGGCAAAACTCATGATCGGTCAGGTTGTCGACGCTTGCCTTCGGGACCGCCCCTGCCACACAGGAGGAACGAATGCCGCTGAAGACTGATCTGGCCATCTCTTGCTACCTCCCGGAAGCCATCCTTTGCCGCACAATTTCCCTGAACGTACGAAAATCCCTGTACATCTCGACCGCATCTTCCGGGTCGAGATCCAGACCAAACTCCTCCTCGAACGCAGCAACTACGATCAGGTGCTGAATCGAGTCCCAATTGTCCAGGTTCAATGGAGAGGTCTGATCCTCGATGCAATCCGGAGAAACACGCAGGAGCGTGGCAAATAGCTCCTTGATCTGATCGTCCATCGGCACAATTCTTCCTTCCGCGCAGGCCCTTTCGGGGGCAGCTGATGCTGAATCATTTCACGAAGCACTCCCGTCGAACGCGCCGCTTCCACTACCCCTTCTACTTCGGCTCCATTAAGCGGCAAATAGAAGCAATATCCTTGAAATTCTCCAGTTTGATTTGCTGGTCAGAGAGGTCTATTCCGAACTCCTCGTCCATGAACGCCATGATCTTCAGGACCCCCAGCGAATCGATGATTCCGGACTCGACAAGCGGCTCATCGTCCTCCAGTTTTTCCAGGTGGAGGTCGGGGTTGACCTCCACCATGATGAATTCCTTCAGTTTCCCCTTGAAATCGCTCATCGCACCCATGCCTTTGAGTTACCGCCATCCACAACTTCCAATGGCGGAACTCCACTGTCCACCATTGCCCTGAAACAATCGACGACATCCTCCGCATTCACCATGCAGAACCGCGAGTTCCCGACCCGCCCTCGCTTGATCTTTTCCCTCCGCGACATCTCCACTTCCAACTTGTCCGCCCGTCTACGTGCCATTCTGTTAAAGGCGTAAGTTTGAATCACGACGCTTTCGCCTTGTGCATTCACCGCGGGCACAGAGAACAGTCGATCGTCATAGACTGCCACGGGCAGTCGTTCCTTCAGTAGATCCTCGACGTAATGAAAAAATGTGATCGAGCCAAAGCTTACATCGAAAAAAAGGATCTTTCCCTTCAAATCACGAAACTTCTCAAACGGCGACCCTTGCCCGCATGGATGCAGACACCGTTCGTGACCCTCCACGAGCCACTCGGCGTTCTTCCCGTACGCCAGTACCGGGTGCGTTGGATGGAGGCTTCGCAGCGTCCCCTGCCTGCGGCGAAACAATTCAGTAACCAGCCCCATCATTGACAGCGTCTTCTTGACGTTGAACGCCTTGCCCTGTGACAGGTAGTCGTAGGCCGCTCCTCGGAAGGGGAGCGATACCATCAACAGGTTTCCATTGTCCCCGACCAACTCCGCGAACACATTGACCAGATCGCCCGGATCGCCTTCGAATCCGCTGTCGGGCGCGAAATTGGCGTGCACGATCAACGTGTCCCCCGGAGTAACGCCACATTTCATCAAGGCCTTCCTCAGTCTCGCCCGGTCGTAACCGAGGATGGATTTTATGCACTTGATTCGAACTTCATTAAACTTCGTCTTCAGAGAGCGCTTCTGCTGAGCACTCAGTAACTTCGAAAGCATGCTTTGCAGCATGGTAACTCCGTGTTAGTTCCGTCGACCTGGCTACTCAGTACCCTGATTAAAGCGTTGGCCAATAACAGCTTCTCCACCTCTCACGAAGATGGTCGCATACCGTCTTCGCCAATCCCGGGCGACTGACATGAATGGCTCAAGCCCCCAGTACCGATACGGCCAGCCCGATTCTCTTGCCCGTCGCGCCTCATTGTGGATTTCTGCGATCTTGTAATCCAAGGGAACCAATCCTCTATTCCTCGTCAACTTCTGGCGAAGGCCAATATCCATCCCATCGACAAAAATCGCCGCGTTGGGTTTGAGCAAAGCGCAAAGATTCCCGAACGCCCGCGTTGCGTCGCGCCGGCTCAGATGAAACAGAAAGTTCTGCGCGAACAGTACATCACATAACCCCACTTGCGCGTCCAAATCAGGACTGAGCGCATCTGCAACATCAAAGCGCACACACGCTAAGATGTCTTCCCTAACGCAATAGTCCGGTCCCTCGCGGCGGAACGTCGTCTGGATGAAGCCGACCGGAAGGAGTTTGTTGTTCAGCACCTCCTCCTCGGCATAGCGCCCCGTTCTCGCCTTCTCAATGAATTCGCTGTTGATATCGTATGCATCGATCATGAATGCAGCATGCGGCGCGTAGACCTTCATAATCGATGCAATGGTATACGCCTCTGCGCCATTCGAGCACCCAACGACTACGATTCTGATCGTGTTCGCGCCCTGCCGTTCTCTCACAAAATCGAGGACTGGTCCTTGCAGTGCCTCGAACTGCGTGGGCAATCTTAGAAACCCAGTGAAGGTCGAGTTATTACGCTCCTCAATCGCAAGGGCAATGCGGTGCCTGAAAACCCCCCACGACACAGAGGCCTTCAATTTCCTGACAAGGGTAAACCGTTCGGCAATCCGCTTGGCTGATCTATAGAGGAATCTCAGAAACTCCACGGCAAACTCCAGAACCATCCTCGTCCGTCACAGGAACGGCGCGTCTCCGCCGGTAACCATGATCTTCTGGCCTGTGGTAAATGATGAGTGCGCAGAAGCCAGAAAAAGAACGGCTTGCGCCACGTCGATTGGTGATCCCAGCCGCCGCATCGGGCTTTCCTGAGCGATTTTCTTGCGAAAACCCTCCTGGATGTGTGACACGAGGTCGGTTTCCACGAAACTAGGCACAACGAGATTTGCCAGAATGTTCTGCGCCGCATATTCGACAGAGAGGCTCCGTGTCAGTCCAACCAGCGCCGACTTCGCCATTACGTACTTCGCTTGATCGCGCGGTGGACTTTCTACCGCGACTGAGGAAATATTGATAATCTTCCCGCCCCCCGCCGCAAGCATTACAGGGATAACCTCTTTGCAGGTGTTAAAGGCTCCCTTGACGATCACATCGAGATCCAACTGTACGTCATCCCAGGAGAGTCTGAGAAAGGGAATCGGGCGAAAATCTCTCACCGCGTTATTGACGAGTACATGGATTGGTCCATAGTGTCTTTGCGCCTCGAGGACCAGGCGCGCAACTTGAGCGGGCTGCGTTACATCCGCCTGCACTGCGACAGCCTGCCCACCCGCATCGCGGATCTCCTTGACTACTCGCTCCGCGTCATCTCTTCCTCGATGATAATTTACAGTCACACGCGCGCCATGAAGCGCCAGCAATTTCGCGATGGTTTCTCCAATTCCTCGACTGGCCCCGGTAATCAGGACGGCCTTATCCCTTAGGCCCCAATCCATCGCGGACGCCCGCAACTCCGCCATGCTCGGCATCGCCCGGCCTGGTTTGTTCACAAGAGCCGCCACTTTCCCTGAAATCTCTGCCGTCGCACCCTGAGCTTCTACTGCAGCGGTAACAACCGCCTTGAGGATTCGCGTGGCTCGCGAAATATGAGTTACCACACCTTTAAGTCTATAAACCTTGCCCCGCTGCAAATTCCCCGGAAGCTCAGCCGAAAGCTCCAGAAAAGTCGCGTAGTTTCCCGGTAAGCGCATGCCCACCATGGTGGAGAACAGCGTAATGCCGAGGAAACCCGCGTAGTCCAGGCCGCCCCGCTTTTCTGCGCGCCGTAGCTGAGCTGCATCCTCCTGTCCCTCGGCAAGAATGCCGCGTAACGCACGTATTGTGTCATCCGTGATCACGAAGCCAAAAGCTTCCGATCGGCCCTTTGTAATTTGTTCTGCATCAAGACTCAACGGCGTCAGGGCGCCACGCACGAGACTAGTCGCAGTGCTGTCATCGACAGCAGGCGCCGGCTCGTTGTCAAAACCATGACGATACGCAAGGCTGACTGTTCCGGTTGTTACGGTCGCGTTTGAAGCGACCCTGACGATCGAGAAATCGAAAGCGGCAAGGCCCAGTCCGGGATCACTGCCGCCCCCCGCCAGATGCAGTTCGAGAACGTCATTCGCATAGACAGGGCTCGAAAATCGACAGGCGATCGCACGCAACGAGCCGGTCCGTCCCTCGTATCTCAACGCCTCGGCGAGGCACATGCAGACGACTGGCAGCACACCGTGCACCACAGGCTGTCTATAGACAGACCTCCTCGCGAACTCGTCGTTGACATGGAGCGCACTTCTGTCGCCTGTGAGCTGGGCAAACCGCTCAGCCATTCGCTCAGTCACGCGGAACCTCATCGAGGAAGGCGCGCTCTTCCCGGCGGCAACCTGAGGCTCGTCAACAGTCATGAGGATACTTTTCTTCGTACACTTGCGTCTTCTGACAGATTAATGGGCCGGGTCGCCAGGAGCTGCGAAGACGAAATAAACTGACTGCCCCTCTACCAATCGACCCCCGTCCCATCGTCTCGCCGCGATCTTTCCGCCTGCCTTCCTGACCATCCCGTCGAGATTGTGAACGAACGTGTGGTCGCGCTCCCGAACGCCGGAACGCTCCAGCGCTGCGTTATCTTGCGCCGGGTGGGCGAGACCAGCCATCGCCAGTATTCTCCCGCTGCGCGCCAGCATTCCCCTAACCAGATTGGCCGCGTCCCCTTCTTTCAGGTACATCAGGACGCCGGTACAGATGATCAGATCATATTCCCTGCGGCCTACGTGGGCCTCGAGTTGCTGAACGTCTCCTGACTTGAGGGAGATTCTGGACCCAACGGAACGCAGATATTCCTGGCCGCTTCGGATAGCGTGCTCGTCGATATCAATACCTTCCAGAGAGGTGGACTCTGGAAACCAATCTGTCTCCAGATATCGAAGTTGGTATCCCAGCGAACAACCGACCTCGAGAACTGACCTGATGCGGTTTCGGGCGATGCCGGCCTCCTCCATGCAACGACTCAGCTCGGTGAAGAAAAGGATGCGTGAGCCTCGCATATTCTCCGGCCCAAAGCGCATCGAAACCTCGTACGGCGCAGCGTATCCGAGATGGTATTTCCATAGAAACTTGTGGTAAGCGTTGACATCCTTCCGTGCAAAATCTTCGATCAGTTGAACAGACCACCAGGCCCGGCGCTCCGGGCCAATCCATGACTGTCTATGGACCCAAACCGCCAGACGCTTTCTGATTCCGAGCGGAATGACCGAGCGGGCCGCGTTCTTGCCGATACTCTTGAGCACGTTCATTTGAACAGCCAGATTTGCCAGATGCTCTTGCCCTGTCCCGGCATTGCGCGTTCTCAGACGCGCCCCGACATTGGCTTGCTCCCCGGCACCGTCACCAACAGACCGTCCAGCACGCTCGCCAATCGACCCGCGGTTGATCCGATCTCGAACTCACTCACCGATTCGGGACCATAGGTCTGTTCGCCCGTCTCTTCGCGCGCGAGCGACTCGCGAATGAAGCGCTTTATGCCCTCCGTATCCTCGGGCTCGAATACCGACCCGATTCCCGTACTCCGTATCAAGCGTGCAGTGGCCCCGTCCCTGGCCAGGGCAAGCACCCGGGTCTGAAGCCCCATGTAGTCGTAAACCTTGGCGGGTATCTGATAAGGCTGGTTTGGGGCGAGAAGCAGGGCGAGATGCCCCTCCTTGACCATCTCAAGGGCATGGAGGTAGGGAACCGGGTCACGCACTTCCACTGCGTCTGACAGTTCGTAACGTTCAATCAGCGACTCGATGGGTATACCGTCAACAGCACGGCATTGCCCAACCAAGTGGATCTGGATTTCTTGTCCGCCCACTGCGCCTTCGTTGATCAGTTCATTCACAGCACGAAAGACCGGCTCCGGCGACCGCCCGAAATACAAGCTGCCCGTGTACACAATGGTGAACTTGTCCCGTTTCCCGATCCGGGAAAATCTCGAAAATAAATCACGATCGAAGGCGTTCGTTATGCAGATGAACCGCTCATCGTGCCCGCCACTGTAGGCGCGCTCCAAGTCGCCGCGCAGCATCTCCGTATTCGCGACGATACGGTGTGCGCTCTCGACGACACGGCGTTCCATCCAACGCTCGATCGCCAGGGATGCTGCACAGGTTGCAAAAAGAGACTTGGAACTCGCCGTCATCCATGGATCCCGAAAATCCGCTATCCACTTTACCCCCGTAATGGACTTGGTGATCCATCCGACCAGATGAGCCGAGTATGGCGGGCAGGACGTGACTACACAATGTATCCGTTCTCTTCGCACGATACGGACCGCCGCAATGACCGCAGGCAGTATCCAGTTGCGCTGTGGATCCGGGAGATTCAGGAATGCCAGCACGTACCGCCGAAACCTCATTGAGGGCGACTCAGCCTTGGGCCGTGGGATTGGGCCGCCGGCACGCCCCGCGCACTGCATTCGGGCGGAAGAGCGCTTCTTTCCGGCAAATCGCAGAAGCAAACTCTTGCATGCCAGATACGCCTGCGAAAGTGTCGGCGTCTGGCCTGCCTTGAAGATCTTTGCGCCGCAGGCAAAATCGAGCTTCTCGGGGTCGGTAGAGCGCAGGTAGCGATCCTTCAACGTCAATACGTAGGGTTCCCATCCGAACTGTGGCAGTCGTCTGGCAAAGTTGGCCGTTCGCAATCCGCCCACTTCAGCGCTTGGAGGAAAGTGATACGAGATGAGCAGGACCTTCTTCTGCATCAGCGGCTAACGATCCAGGAGGGTCTTGATCACGACTCGCGCGGCCTCCGGATACTGCTCCCGCCGCATGTCGTAGTGGTGGTGTAAGCCCGGCGTTGTGTTTGCTTCGATGATCGCGCCCGCGCTCTGCCCCAGCGGGACGCTCGGATCACTGGTGACGATATCTACCCCGAGAAACCGTGATCCGAGAATCGCGGCGACGGATTCCGCATCCCTCTTGAGCGTCTCGCAAATGAGATCGGTCGCGGGCTCATTGTAGATAGTCCGCACTTCGACTTGACGTCGTTCCGGATCGCCGACGCTTTGCACCGCGAAAACTCCACCCTTGGGCGGAATCGCGGAAAGGGACAGCGCCTGAGACTCCAGCGTAAACCGGCAATCTCGATCGATTTCAATGGCGGCTTCGCATCGCCCATGCCGTCGCGCATTCTCCTCCGCGATCAGCTCGGCGACAGATGAGACCCCGTCGGCGATCAGCCGTGGACACCGCCGGCGGACGGCATGAATCACCTCGCCCTCGAACACGAGCAAACGGTAGCTCTCCCCGGAGATCATTTCTTCTATGAGCAGCTTGGAGTGGTAAAGAGACGCAAGGACCGCTGCTTTTCGAACCTCGCACCGTGACAGAACGTGTGTAGTAACCCCAAGGCCGGAAGAAGTCCCATCCGCCGGTTTGATGACGCAGCCACGCGGGTGGCTTTGGAGGAATGCCTCCGCAACATGCAGCTCACCGAGTTCGAAGACCCGGTGCTCCGGCACGCGAAGTCCTGCCTCGCTCAAGAGCCGGTACACCAGGGGTTTGTTGCCTGCTATTTCCAGAATTACCGGATTGTCGATCTCGAGCTTGTAATTCGATATTCGGGTTCTCTTTGCCCCACGTCGAATCTCCCAGATCTGCTCGGTCACGTCGCAGAACTGTGCTCCGACCGCTTCGGCGACGGCGCTCCACATGGTTCGGAACTCACGCACTCTGTCCTGCACATAGACCTGCCTCGATTCTTTGCGCCTCGAGACCCAATACTTGCGCAGGCGCGCGACCAGCCTCTCTAGCCGGAGCAGACGCCAGCTCAATCCCGAAGCGCTCACCGATCCGACGACGGCAATGGCCTTCGACCGTGATCGTCGCGCTTCAGAGAGCCCTCCGCTCTCCCCGAACCCCGGAGCCACTTCAATAGCCATTTCCACGTACGGTTGAGCAGGCCGCCGATCATTTTCATGAAAGGACGCCAGTCCTTGCGGTCGAACCATGCGGTTTCTTCCACGCCCCTGAACGACCGCAACCATTGTCGCAGGCCAAGCGTGCCTTCCTGGTAATAATGCATTGACGAGATCAGGTCGTAGTCTTCGATCAACCAGCGCCGCCCTTCACGAGGGATCACCTCGGGCTGCTGCTGCCCGGTCAGATCGAGGTAAAGCGCCTTGATGACGTCCATGTCGTTCTCGGCGACAAACAGCCGGAAGGCCTGGCCCACACGCGGGTTCGCGTCCAGCACCTTATACAGGCCATCGCGAGCATCGTAGCGATAGCCGATGTCCAGAATGCCTTGATAACCGATCGCCTTCATGAACCGGGTGGTCGCATTCGCCACCTCCTCGTTCCATCGACAGATGCCAAGCGATGCGCATCCAACGTGAACCGGAAACTGCCGTAGCTTGTGGCCCGTAAACGCCGCCAGGCAGCGCGAATCGCGATCGAAGTAGCCGTTGAATATGTATATCTGGTCGTCGTCGCCAGGTATGTATTCCTGAATCATCAGATTCGGCATATCCGGGTCTTCCATCGCGGCGTAGTTATCGATCAACTCTTCGATCGAGTGAACGATGACCATCTTCTTGTGGCTGCGCTCTTGCAGGCGATTGCCGAATATTCCCTTCAACATCACAGGAAACGTGATCTTCGGCAAAACAGACTTCAATTCCTCAAGGTTGTTGGGAAACAGCGTTACCGGCGTAGGCACGCCGTACTCCAGCGCCATTTCGTACATGCCCTTCTTGCTGACGAGCCGGGCAATCATCTCCGGAGAGTTCCTTGGGAAAACGAAGTGCCGGGCAAGCGTCTCGGCGTGGTCAAACACAAACTGGGCGGTTTCGTCCGACGTCGGGATCAGAATTGCGGGCCTCCCGAGCTCCTTGCCGACTTCCGAGAGACGCGTCAGGAAATCCGCGGGGCGGCTCTCGTGCAGTCCGAAAAGAAAGCCTTTACGGCAGTAACGCGAAAGCAGCGCAGGCGCGCCAGGGTCCGCATCCACACCGTATAGCGGCACTCCCAGTCGGCCCAGGGTCCGCATGATGCCCAGAGCACCCAGCTTGCAGTTGACGACAACTACTGGCGTCGAGACGTCCTTGAACTCGAGCAATGAAGGCATTACGTTTTCACTGCGAATCGCGAAGATCCGATGTCGCTCGAAACAGGGATTAGCTCACCGTCCACCAGAGAAGGCACCGTGTCCAGATCATCGATGTGCGCAAGGATGAACTCGAGGTCTGCCTGCTGGCCTGTGCTTCGAAGGTACTCGGCACTCTTGCCGCCGCGAATTTCCTCAAGACTCGCATCGTGCCAGCGAGCGATCAGATCGCTCGTTCTCTGGTCTTCCGCAATGTACCCGGCTCGGGCAAGCTTCTCGGCGAGCCAGGAACATGCCAGCTGATCTTCCCGCCGAAACTGCCCCCGCGATCCCGCCCCCAGCACGGCAATCCGTTCGTGTCTTCCGGCGATATGCCGAGACACTGCCGAAAGGTTTCGCAGGCACGCCAGGTAGTTCGCCTTGCCCCCTGCCGAGTTGAGCATCAGCTGAGTCCCGGACGACGACACAAGGACCATGGGGCGGTGAACATCGTCCCGTGCAGCAATTTTGACGGGGCTGTTGGTAAGGTCGAAACCGTACGGCATATTCCCGCCGAGTTCCCCGACCATGAGCGGGTCCTCGAGGGACTCCGCGATCAAGTACGCATCGTCCGTCGTTCTGGCTGGGAACACCCGTCTGCCCAGGCTGACCGCTGTAATTGCCATCGTCGTGGCACGGATGACATCAATGACGACTATGGCGTAATCATCGCGGTAGCGCTCTGCGCTCTCCGGAAGACAGTCGATAATCATCCTGCGTGTCATGAATCCCTCCTCAGCCATCGGTACCGTCGGATACGGGGCCCTTCGGTCTCAATTTATCGTGCCGGAACGCATCCGAGTGAAGCCCTCTTCGGTAGATCTCTACGCGCAGCAGTTCCTCGATGCGGACATTGCTCAGTTGCACTTGCGGCCCAAAATGATTCAGCAAGGCGAACTGGCTCGGTTTGGTAGGCGCCTCAAAGACCGCCCGCTCAAAGCCAAAGGCCTCCACGAACTTCTCTGCGAACCGCGGCTGAAGCTGACCGTTCCCATCAAACAATCCGATATCTCTCGCGCTTTCTCTTCCTTCCACTACGATTCGTTGCGCGCCCGCATCCAGCCATTCCTTTCCGACGTCGAGCAGCTCCTTCACGACGTCCAGGGTAAAGGCTCCGGCATGTTTCTCCCCAACCTCAAACTGGACGCCGAGATTACGCTCGGATGCCAGGCGGACAACCTCTCTGGGCGTCAGCCGCATATCGGTAAATCCCGCCCCCGCTTCGATATCGGTCACCCCGACGTCGGCACAGAGATCGAGGAATTCGGGAAGCTTTCCAAACGACACTGCGATCTCGAATGGCCCCCCTCCCGTGCAAACCGATACATTAAGTCTTCGCGCCGCACGTACCTTTTCTCGCGTTGCCGCCTCACTCGACACCAGCCAACATGCCATCGAAATTTTCAGGCTGGAAATGAGATGCGAACTCTGTTCAAGATGGCTGATCACTGTCGCCGGATCATAGCCCGGGTCAAACGGGCTTGTCCGCGGCGGCATCTTCGGCACTCCTATAAGGTCGAGAAATTCACGCGTATGCTGAACGCTCGCGCCTGGATGCCCTCCCTTATGCTTCACGTTCACTCTCCCTGCAAAATGTTTAGTCTTACCTAGTTGCGAGCCACTTATCCCGCTTGCCCGGACATGGACGAAAACGGCCGCTGGCGGGTTGTTCATTGGCCAGCGGAAGCCGACGCACCAATGCTGGCAGCCGTACCGTCAGCACATATTGGCGCATTCACCCTTCCGTCTTGACCAGACTTTATGGTTCTGCCCGCTTCGGTCTATTGCTCATTCCGCCAACCCGAGGCTGCGACTCTCGAGTCGTGCCGGAACATGAATATTATGCAATCAACGTCGCCGCCGTAGCCGTTTTCGAACGGGGCACAACAACGGGCAGAAGGCCAAAGCAGGAATAGCGCCAAGCAGGCCAGCTGAGGCCCGCGTCGAATGCTCACCCATTGCCCATTGCGCAAGACAGGTTCAGCTAAGGCGACGACACTGCGTTAACATACCGCATGACTGGCGCCGTTCATGTACGGGACTTGCATTTGCAGCCAACGGTGAGTTCACGGAAGATGACTGGCGGGAGAGTTGGCATCGGCGGCTGCCGAGTCAGCAACGCCCGGCGTCGAAATGTCGGCAAGTCAGGTTAGACTAACTTCTCCATTTGAACTGCGGTCACCATTCGACAAAAGCATGCGCGAGTCCCGTCTCTTTCAGAATTTAGGGCGCGAGTTGCCGCTATGCGTCCTCCTGATCGTCGTGCCAATCGCCGGGTGCGACAACACGAAGGGGGATCCCAAACAGGTTACACAAGTGGCTGCCAAAGTGAATTCCGACGAAATCACGGTTCACCGGGTCAATTACGTTCTGGGCAGAACCGAAAGCTCGACGACGGAGAATGCCGAGAATGCCAAACGCGAGGTGCTCGAGAAACTGATCGATCAGGAGATAGCCCGGCAGCAAGCCATAAAAAGCGAACTCGACCGATCACCGGATGTTGTCCAGGCCATTGAGGCCGCAAAGGCGGAAATCCTCGCAAGGGCTTTTCTCGAGCAGTTGGCCGCAAACGTGCCTGAACCGGCGGTCTGGGAGGTCCAGAAGTATTACCAGGATCATACGGAACTCTTTGCACAACGCCGGATTTTCGACATTGAGGAACTGATGTTCACCCTCGGCGAAGACCTCGCAGAATTACGCAAGGCGTTGCCTGAAGCGGGGTCGATGCCGCAAATCATCTCTTTGCTTCAATCCAATGGGGTGAAGTACGCGACAAACCGTGCTGCGCGCTCGGCGGAGCAGATACCCCTCGCAATCTTGCCCAAGGTTCATGCCATGAAACCAGGAGACATCGGGCTATTCGATAGAGGCGGCAAGGAGTTCCATGTGCTCAGGCTGGTAGCGTTCAAGCTGGAGCCAGTGGACGAGGCTACGGCAACCGCACGGATCCAGCGGTTTCTGCACAACCAGCGCACGGGCGAGTACATCGCCGGGGCACTTAAAGCGCTCAGAGACCAGGCAACGATCGAGTACGCAGGGGAGTTTGCGAGGCGGGAGTCCGGCACTTCCGGGGCAAACATCACCGTCAATCCCACCCCGCAGAGCGAGTCGGGCCAGACCGCAGAGCAGCATAAATCTGATGTAAATACAGGGACATCTGTTCAGTAGCGCGAGACCAAGCCCGAATTAGCACCCAGTTACCGCCATGGGGCAAACGCATTGTCGCCTAACACGTCGATGCACTTTGTTCACGACGTGGTCACCGCGCTCGAAAGACTTAACCGGCAAGGCGGAGAGCTAAACGGGCAAAAAAACCGATAGTTAGAAACCGAATCTCATGCGGTTATGAAGATGTGTAACTAGTTATTATTATTTGCGTCAACACTTTACATATCCCAAGGTCATCGACTATAGTGAAGCAGCTTGCAGATTCGCGGCTCGGTGGTCAAAAACAAGAAGGCACGATTTGTAAGCACGGGGGTACACACTAAACCGGGACGAGCGCGTCGGTTGTTGCGCCTGCCTTGGAAAAGAAGGCCGGAAAAGCAAGACAAGAAGGGGGGGGCAGATGTTACCTGGCTCGTTTCGCAAGATTGCCGCTGCAATAGCGGCCACCGCACTGGTGCAGTTCGCCCCGCTCGCGCAGGCGGCGCTCTGGTCCTATTCCTTCACCGACATGGGCGTCGACTACACGCTCACGTTCGACAGCCTGTCGGGCAATACCGGCAACTTCACGCTGACTCTGAATACCACCGGCTACAACCAGAAGTCGGGCGGTTATCTGGATTCCGTCGATGTCAAGGCTTGGGACGGTTCGAACGCGACCTTCACGTTGCTGAGCGCCCCCAATGGAACGGGCGCGTGGACGCCGTCCGGCGGCCCGATTTCCAGTGGTCCTGTCTCGAACACCGGCTGCAAGGGCACGTCGATGGGCTTCATTTGCGTGGAGGCCAAGAACAAGGGTGTTTTCGACGTCGCCTCAGGCAGCGCCTATACCTTCTCCTTCGCCGTGACCAACGCGGGCAGTTTCATGACATCGGGGCCGACCGGTGCCCATATCGGCGCGGGCTACGCCGACCGTCTTGGCCGGGGCGCCGGGTATGGGATCACGTCGCACACGGCAATTGCTCCTATTCCCGAACCGGAAACCTATGCAATGCTGATCGCGGGGATGCTTGTCCTTGCGATGGTTGGCTGGCGGCGCTCCCGAGGCCGGCGCGTGCCGGTATTCGCTTTCGCTGGGCTGGCAGTGCGATAAACGGATTTCGACAAAGCACTTCGGTTGCGATTGAGCACCTTGCAAGACCCGAGAAACAGGTAAGAAAACAATAACTAAGATAATGAGAAGCGCGCGGCCGGAGACGAACATGCCGGATCAGCCGCTCTAGCTGTAGGCAGTAGGGCAGTACTTAACAAGAATCAAGAATGCCGTGAAAGGGAGGTTGGATGTGCAGAAGCCGAATAAGACGGTGAGGGTTATTGCGGCCCTCACCTTCGGCATATTGTCGAGTTCCGCATTGGCGCTCTCGACATGGGTCACGGACGGCTCTTTCAGCAGCATGTCCGGCGCATTCACGATTGATTTCGGTGTTTCCCCTGTCAATAACACCGGCCCCGTCGCGGGCAGCCTTCCAAGCGGGACGACGTCAGGCGTCAGCTACAGCTATACGGGCGGCGCGCTGTTCAACTACACCGCCCCGCCGTCGACACTGTCGAATGGCATTTCGGCGCGCCCAGTAGGCTCTACTGGTAACTATTGGTCGATCGGACCCAAGCCCACTGCCCAAGCGGGGCCCGGCGTCGTCAGCTTTAGCTCCGGCATCAGCTACTTCGGGTTCCTATGGGGCTCGCCGGACGCCTACAACAAGCTGCAGTTTTACAACGGAAGTCAGTTGCTTGGCTCGTTCGATGGCTCCGCGATACTGGTACCCCCCAACGGCAACCAGTCGTTCTCAAAGTACTTCAACGTTCTTGCGGACCCTGGACAGTTCATCACCTCGATAAGGTTTACGTCCAGTACCAATGCGTTCGAAACCGACAACCATGCATTTGTCGCCGCGGTCCCCGAACCGGAAACCTATGCAATGCTGATTGCGGGTCTGGCGTTGCTGGCATTCGTGGGTCGTCGGCAGTTCCGGCAATCGACGCAGCCTTTGCCTGCCTGACGCTCCGCATACCTACCTACCCCCTTGCAGTCGTCGACCTTGGCCCGCTGCGCGCAAGGTCTATCTCCCCTTGGGCGCCTGATCAACTGCGTGCCAATTGACCTGGGCGACAGGACAGCGATCCGAAACGGCCAAACATGTCACGACAAGCCGATCGTCGCCGGCCAAGCCGTCAAAGGCCTTCGGATCACCGTACCAGTTGGTTTATTTCGATTATGGGCATGAGAACGGCGAGAACGATGCCGAGCACGATGGCGCCCATGATCAGAATCAGGACAGGCTCGAGCATCGTCGCCATCGCCGTCGCACGGCGCTCTACCTCGCGCGTCTGATTGACGGCAGCGTGGGTCAGCATCCTGGGCAGCTGGCCGGTCGCTTCTCCCACTTCTATGAGCCGGATCAGGACCGGGGGAAACGCCTTTGCCAACGCAAGGGCTCTTCCCAAACTGGCGCCTTCCCTGACACGGCTAATCGCGTCTGCGACCACGCTACGCAGGACCGAATTGGACAGGGTCGCCTCTGCGGCAGCCAGCGCCCTCAGGATGGGCACGCCCGCTTCGACCAGCATCGCAAGTGTCGACGCGAGTCGGGCGGTTTCAATCCCTTGGACGAGCCGTCCAATAATCGGGACACGCAGGATCTGACGGTCCCAGGCTGCTTTGGGACCTGGCCGTTTAAGGGCAATCCGCATCCCCCAAGCACCGGCGGCCAAGGCGATCGCGAGCCACACGCCGTAGCCTCCCAGAAAGCCGGACACAGCAAGTAAGACCTGAGTAGGCCAAGGCAGCGTCTGGCGCGTTTGCTCAAACACCTGCACCACCTGCGGCACCACGTAGGTCATGAGAAAAAGCACGATGCCGAAGGCGACTACGATGACGATCGCCGGATAGGTCGCCGCAGCAAGCAGCTTGTTGCGCAGGGCCTGGCGTTCCTCGAGATGCTGCGCCAATCGCTCGAGCACGGTTTCGAAGCTGCCGGCCTGTTCCCCCGCTGCGACGGTGGCGCAGTAGAGCTGCGAAAACGTTCTGGGATGCCGCGCAAGTGCGTCAGCCAGGCGGTGGCCAGAGACGATGTCCGTGCGCACGGCGCGGAATACTTCCTGCTGTGTGGCACTGTCAGACTGCTCCACAAGCGTGGCAAGTGCCAGGTCGAGAGGCAGGCCCGCGCCGACCAGGCTTGCGAGCTGGCGTGTTGCAAGGGCTAGCTCCGGCGTACCGAGCCGGTGCGGAGTAGTCCCCGCTGCGGGCTGGGCCGCGAGCCGAGACGGCTCTACCGAAATCGGCACGAGTCCACGGGCGCGCAGCGCGGCCCGCGCCGACCTTGCGCTGTCCGCTTCGACTTCTCCGGTTTCTACCCGGGCGTCATCGTCCACAGCTTCGTAACGGTAGGTGCCCAAGGCAGCGCCCTATTGCTCCCGAATCACCCGGGCCAGTTCCTCCGATGAAGTCGTGCCGTCGGCCACCCAACGGCTGCCGTCTTCCGCCATGCTCCGGAAACCCCGCGTCCGGGCCAACGAGCGCAGGGAGTGTTCGCCTTGACCGGCATGAATCGCCTCGCGCAGTTTGTCGTCGAGTCGCAGTAGCTCATAGATTCCCGTGCGCCCACTGTACCCGCTGCCTCCACAGGCGGGACACCCGTCGGCATGCCACAGACCCTGTGCATCCTGCCGACGGCACTCATGGCAAAGCCGTCGAACCAGCCGCTGCGCCAGCACCCCCAGCAGAGACGACGAAAGCAGGAACGGCTCTACACCCATATCGACAAGGCGCGTCACGGCAGAGACGGAATCGTTGGTATGAAGCGTCGCCAAGACCAGGTGTCCGGTGAGCGAGGCCTGCACCGCGATCTGCGCGGTCTCACGATCGCGAATCTCGCCGATCATGATCACATCCGGGTCCTGGCGAAGGATTGCCCGCAACGCGCGGGCAAACGTCATGTCGATCTTTGCATTGACTTGCGTCTGCCCAATCCCCGGCAGGTCATATTCGATTGGATCCTCAACCGTCAGGACATTGACCGTCGCAGAGTCGACGCAGGTAAGCATTGCATAGAGCGTCGTGGTCTTGCCGCTACCGGTAGGCCCGGTGACAAGGACAATGCCATGGCTCTGCCGAACGAGGTCTTCTATCTGCGCAAGCGTGCCGCCATCCATCCCGAGCCTTTCGGGAGTCAACCTTCCCTTCTCCTTGTCCAGCAACCGGAGGACGACCCTTTCCCCATGGCCAGCGGGAAGCGTCGACACCCGAACATCGATGGGCCTGCCGCCCAGCCGCAACATGATTCTTCCATCCTGGGGCAGGCGCTTTTCTGCAATATCCAGGTTCGCCATGATCTTGATGCGCGAAACAAGCGCCGCGTGCAGACCACGCCGCGGGCGCACGATGTCGCGCAGAGTCCCGTCGACGCGATAGCGAACCACGGAATGTGCCTCGAAAGGCTCTATGTGAATGTCGGAAGCCCCCTCCCTCACTGCTTGGGACAACATGGCGTTCAGCATGCGCACGATCGGGGCGTCGTCGCGCGCGTCAAGCAGGTCCTCGACCTCCGGAATATCCTGTAACAGGCGATCCAGGTCGATGTTGCTCTCGACCTCGCCAACGACCGAAGCTGCTCCGTCGCTCGTGTCGACATAAACGGACCGCAGCCCTTCTTCGAAGCGACTGTCTCCGACGACCTCGAGGGCCAGGTCCCTCGCCAACGCACGTCGCACTTCAGCAATTGCAGCTGGCGGAGTACGCTCCGTGACCCAAACGACGAGACTGCCGTCCCGCTCCGCAGCAGGCAACAACCGATTCTCCCGAGCAAAGCCGAAGGGAATTAGATGCTTCACTGCCGATTCGGTGCGACAGGCGCAGGCTTCTCAGCCTGAGGTTTCTGTCCTAGATGAAGCTCCGGAAGGACGGGGCCGCCCACGTCAGGAAGCACGAAGTGCGGCTGCGTCTGCGTCTTCTGCTGAAGGCTTCGCATATAGTCGTAGCGATCCACTGTCAGCACTCTCGTCGACGACTCGTCCCGAACCACATTCGGGCGGAGGAACAGCATCAGGTTGGTCTTCTGCCGTCGTCTTGTTTCATAGCGGAAAAGATGCCCCAGGATGGGGATATCGCCGAGGACCGGCACCTTCTCGACGGTGTTGTCCAGTTGGTCCTGCACCAACCCGCCCAGCACCACGATCGTTCCATCGTCGACGAGCACGTTTGTATCGAGCGATCGCTTGTTGGTGATGATTCCGGCGGTGGATTCACGTTCCTGCACGCTGGAAACCTCGTTGTAGATCGAGAGTTTGATCGTGCCGCCCTCGGTGATCTGCGGTTTGACTCTCAGCCTCAATCCCACGTCCTGCCGTTCAATGGTCTGAAAGGGTGTTACCGTCGCGCCGGTGGGCTGCGTAATGAACTGGCCGGTGACGAAGGGCACGTTCTGACCGACGTGAAACTCCGCCTCCTCGTTGTCCAGCGTCAGAATGTTGGGCGTCGAAAGGATGTTCGCCTTGGTATTGGTTTCCAGCGCTCGTGCAAGCGCATTCAGATTCGTGACCGTTCCGAGACCCGGGATAGTCACTTGCCCCCGAATCACCCCGATATTCAATCCGCGCCCCAGGTTGCCGAGGTTTCGCGCCCCGCTGACGATGTTTTGTGTCGGATCGCCAAAGTTCGTGCCGCCCAAAACAGAGGTCGACCCAGACGCGACATTGTCTAGCCCACCGAGCCACTGTATGCCGAACTCCGCAGCCTGGTCGCTGGTCACCTCGACCAGGAGCGCCTCGATGAAAACCTGGGCACGGCGAGTGTCCAGTTGATCCATCACCGTTCTGAGCTGCCGATAAACGGCATCTGACGCGGTAATCACAAGCGAGTTCGATGCGGAGTCTGCCACGATTTTCGGCGCAGACTTCTCCAATCCCTGTCCCTGCGCGCCTCCGCCTGCAGTACCGGCGGTAACCGTCGGGTCGTTGATCCGGACTTCCGAGAGCGTCTTCGCAAGCGCAGTGGCATCCGTATTCTTGAGCGGTACAACGTATATCCCCTGGCCAGGCTTCGTCGACTGATCCAGCTTCTCGATGAGACTGCGCGCCGTACTCAAGGCTGTAGGACTTGCCGAGCGGACCACGACGCTGTTGGTCAGCGGATCGGCCATGGCCGTGACTCTTTGCGCCAAGTCCGGGTTCTGCCCGTTCTGTTCCATGACTCTTGATACGATCACCGAGACGTCTGCGGCAATCGCATTCTTCAGCGGGATGACCTCGATATCCGACTTCGGCGGGGTGTCGAGCGCCTCGATGACTTTCTCGATGCGTCGAAGATTGTCTGCGAAGTCCGTCACGATCAGAGCATTGTTGGCGCCATAAACCGTGACGGGATTGTTTGGCGGCACCAGGGGACGCATGACCGAAAGGACGTTCTGCGCGGACTCGTAATTCAATCGAAACACATGGCTCATGCCCCGGTCGCCGCGCGCGCTCGAAGGAACCCGCGCAGTCGCAACGGCGCCGCCCTGGAACTTAGCGTCCGCTTCCGGGACGACGCGTGAAACCCCACCAACCTCGACGATGGCGAACCCTTGCAGGCGCAAAGCGGCTGTCAATGCTGCCAGCGCCTGATCTCGCGACATCGCCCGCTCGGAGACAAGATTGAGTGTGCCCTTTACCCGGGGATCCCCGACGAACGTTCGCCCGGTGTAATGCGCAATAGCTCGCACAACAGCCTCCAGATCCGCATTGACGAAATTCAACGTCACGCGTTCCTGCGCATTGGCAACGGCAAGGGCGCACGTCAGTACGACTGCCCCCGCGGCCGAACAGAGTCGTTTCAGCCAAGAATCTTTTCTAGTTGTCAGATCTTGATTTCCCACTCAAGCAGCGCCCCGTCACCACTTCGCTTGCCCAATAAGCCGATCAGCGCGTCTAGGCTGCCGCGCATGTTCGGTGCCGCGTCGGCGGTGCCGGAAAACCGGATCACCCCCTCCCGCATGGTACCTTCGCCCTGCAGTATCAGCGGGCCTTCCAGCGTGCGCAAAGACGCCACACCCCGCATGCCCCGGCCAGTAACGCTCAGACTATAGCTTCCCAGCGGCGCCACCCGCGACAGGGCCGACTGGGCATTGTCCCATCTCACCTCCAGAATCCCCTCAAAACCTCCTCCCTGAAACCGAAGTTCTTCCCAGCGTATGTCCAGCATGCCGCCCGGCCTGACCGTATTGAACGGCGGGCCAATCAGAGTGAGCAACGCCGCGGGAACTCGGGCTCTGCCCTTTCCGACCCGTACCGTACCGCCGCCTGCGACCACCGTAACCGCTCCGTCCACCATGTCATGGTCCAGCGACAGCACCAATTGTCCCAAGAAAAGAGCCGGCACATCCACATTCCATGCCACGAGCCCGGGCACCAGGAACGCGCGCCGACCATCGCTCAGAGCAATCAAGCCACTACCATGCCACAAGGAACCAGAGGAATGGATCACCCGGATAGGCGTGTAGGCACGCAGTACATCTCCGAGCAGCCCCGCAGGAGGACATACCAGGGCACTCAAGACAACCACCCCGACTACCGTTCCGAGCCCTCCGAGCAATCTCAACCGCATTTTTGCCCGTCGCTCAGCCGGCGGGCACCCGGAGAGCCACTTCCGCGCTTACGGATCCCGGGGCCGCTGTCCGGATCACCCGCGCCTGGGTAATCCGGACCCGGGCCTCTCGGGCAAATCCCTCCAACCACGTAAACCAGACACCCGCGGGCACGCCGTCAACGGATACCACGATCGTCTGTTGCCCCTCGGCACGCACGCTTCCTTTCATACCCTGACGGGCCAATGACTGTTCGGCTGCGACCTTGAGCGCTTCGATCCCGCCAGAACCGCGTCCGTGCTCGCGCAGTATTTGGGTTTCCTCGCGAAGCGCCTTCAGTTCCGCAAGTTGCGAATGGAGGCTCGGCAGCTCACGCGAAACTCTATTCCGCGCGACCCATGCCGGTTCAAACGTCAGAGCGTACAGAAGTGCCACCGACAGGACAGCGCCCCCGACCGCAATCATTACGCGTTCCTTGCGCGCGAGCGTGCGCCACCAATCGCGGACAAGCGTAATCATTGAGAAGGCTGCCGATTGAGCAAGGCAGTCGCTCCATTGAATCTAAGCTCCGCGCCATGACTTTTTGCCCATTCGGTCAGTTGCGTCCTCAAGCGCTCATTGCTGAGGACCTGATTGCGGAACACGACTGAAAAGCCACCCGCGCGATACTCCAGGGACTCGACTGCATCTGCGCCAACAAGCTCGCCGAGTTCTGTTGAAATCCGCAGGAATTCACTGTGCTCGGTGCCCGCGGCAGCCCTCAGGTCCGCGGTCCGTTGACGCATCTGCGCGACAGGGTCGAGCACAACGGTAACTTCCGGAAACGACTGTCTGAGTACGTCAACCATGGCTTCCTTGATCGCCCGCTCCTCAGCGCGCAGCCTCATCGCATCCAGGTTGAGTCCGCCCAAGAGGGCCAGAACCAGCACCGCAGCGAGAAACATGCAGGATCGCCACGCCTGCCACCTGACGATACTTTGCGAAAACTCACCCTGCAGAAGGTCGACTATAACCGGTGGCGCCTCGCCACCGCTCCGAGCGGCCTGCACAGGGACTCCCAGAGCATCGCTCCAGGCCGTCAAGTCCACGCTTCCCCGAACTTCCAGCACCTCAGGGCGCTGTAATGACTGCGATAGAAGCAAACGCAACTCAAGCGGTGGCACCTCGCGAGACTCCAGCCCGATGCCCGAGTATGTGCCCGTGCGAACACAGCCTCTGAATTCCTGCCAGCGGAGATACCAACCGCCCGGCCTGACCGGCAGAGCCAGTGATTGCGGCGTCGCTTGAACTACCCGCTGCCCTGCTCGCTCGAAAAGATCGAGGGCCCGCCGTAGTAATGCCCGGTCCACCACCGCTACGACGGCTGTACGACCGGCGCCCGTCCGCGCCGCGACCACATGGCAGCGCTCCACGTCCGCGACCAGCTTCTCCTCTACAAGCGCCGGCAACGCTTTGGCAAGTCTTGGCCCGGAAAGGTTGGGCAGTTCAACATCCAGCAGCACGACATCGACCGCATCCAATACCAGCTCGCAGTCGGCCCCCTTGGGCAGCAGACTGATCGCGGCCTCTCCGCGATTGCGCACCTGCCGCTTCGCGTCGAGAACTTCGAACTCGATCCTGGAATCGGATCGAAGCTCCGTCATCGGGGGCAGCCACAGGCGCAATCTCATTCTCGCCCCGTCTCGACATCATCAACGCGCGCCGAGATCATGCAGCCACCTCGCGGACCCATACGACTTCCACCGCGTTCGCCTGTCGCTTGAGCAGGGCAGTTGCCTGGACACGCACCTTGCGAAACTCGGCGATTCCGTTTACGAGAAAGAACTGCGAGGCCACGGAAAGCTGTCCAGACGCATTCCCCAAATCCAGCCCCTGGATTCTCACCGCAACATCGGCCAGATCCCTGAAAGGCGCACGTTCTCTGCTTGCCACCACACGTCGGGCGTCGACCAGCGAAAGGTTCCCCAATCGAGCGGCCAGGACTTCCGCCGGCGCCGTGTTCACATTAATCGCCGATGCCACAGGGATCAGCGTCACAAACGGACTTATCCGGTCAAGCGCCCGGCGCAACGCCGGGTCATTTGCTTCGATGTCGTCGAGTACCGCAGGCAGAACCCGCTCCGCCTGGGTCGATCCGGGCCTGACGACCTGCATCCCACCTACCTCAATGGCGATCTCGTCTGCAAACCGGGGCTCTTCACCCACCAATTCCAGCAGCCGCCGGAGCACCGCAACCTCGCTCGCCACAGGCCCGCTTTCGCCCGCTACGTTCCGCAGATTAAACCGCGACTGCGCGTCCTCGATAGCGCCCGATACCCACGCCGGACTGTCGCCCTCGTCGTCAATACGCGTCTCTTCCAGTGAAACCGCCCATGCTTCGCCGAGGTGATCGGTCGCGGTACTGCGCGCGTCCTCCATCAATATCACCCGCACCCAGTCCACTGCGCCCTCCAGCAGACGCTTCGCCTGACTTGCTGCCATGGCGTTTTCCACCTGCTGCGCCACGGCGCTTTGCAAAAGAAACGCACCGCTCACGACCACCGTCGTCACCGCTACTACCAGCAATGCCATGACAATTGCAGCTCCGCGCTGATCAGTTCTCATAGCTGAACGAGTTCAACGTAACGCTCCCCGACACCCAGCTCTATCACGACCTCAATGGCCGTTGCGCGTGCAGTTGCCGCCGCAAGGAGTTCGGGCTCAACCCACCGACCCCCAGCGAGGAATCTGACCTCCACGCCCTGAACCGCCTCAAGCAGAACAGTGCCATCGCTGGCTGCGGCTGCCCGATGCGCGTCAATACGGCGGACCAGCTGTCCATTCTCGACAAAGTAGACTATGGTTTGCACGTCGGGAAGGGTTGGATGTCGGCGTAGCACTCTAAGCTGCACGCGCCCCAGTTTGTCGGATGCGACATCCAGCGCCAGTGATTGCGTAGACGAAGATCCATAGCTGTCCGCGAATAGCGCATCCGGGATTCTTTGAGTGACATCACGCTCAATCTGCGCAAGCGTTCGCAGCACTCTCTCCGTTGATTTGACTTCGGCGTCCATCCGGGACCGTTGTTCGGCCACATAGTCCAGGCCGCGCCAGGCAATGACCCCCATCATGGCCACCAAAGACAGTGCGACCAGCACCTCGATCAAGGTGAATCCGTCGCTGCGACCACCCTTCAAGGACCACCCTCCCTCGGAAGTATTCCGACGAGGTACGCGACGTGGTGCTCAGTCTCTTGTGTCGCGTAGACGCGCACCTCGGCTCTGCGAAAGAGCCAGTTCGGGGTCGCCTTAGTCTCTACTCGGCACACAAGCGCTACGTTGCCTTGTGGGCATTCTGTGCGCACCACGCCAATGGGCGGAAACGACTTGCTGGCCCGGAGGAGCGAAATTTGATTCCTGGCCGAAAGCTGCGCAAGCAGTCGCAGGCGCAACTCGGCACTTGACTCTGTCATTGTCCCTACTGCACGCACGCTGGCGAGAAGCGCTACGGCTACAATCGCAAGCGCCACCAGAACCTCGACCAATGTGAATCCTCTCGAATTCATTGGACCAAGGTAACTGTCCCGAATGCGTCGACCAGAAGCACGGTTTCACCGCGGTTCGTAACCAGGCGAAATTGCGCAGGCGGCAGGAGCGGTTCCAGGCCAAACACCACGGTAGGGCCTTCAACTGACTCTACAGCGAATGGCCAGTCTCGCCGCCGCAAGGAACCATCAAGCGCTCTATTCGTTGCCGCGCTCCCCTCGAAGAACGCATATCCCGACTCATCCGCCTCCCAGGACAGGGGCCGACCCCGCAATGCAGCCTCGCTATGCGCCAGGCGGAAAAGTGCGTTGAGGCGGTCGACTTCGTGTGCGATCAGGCGCTGTTCGCTGGGCGTTGCAGAAAGCGACACCGTGAATGCGACTATGCCAAGTATCGTGATAACGACCAGCAACTCGAGAAACGTGAAGCCTCTGTTCGCGCGAAACGATTCAATGCGACTTAAATGTCCTTGCCTCACAGGTTCCACGAACCCACATCACCATCGACGCCGTCGCCACCTGGCAAACCGTCGGCGCCGAGCGTGAAGACGTCGATTTCGCCGTGGACCCCCGGTTTGAGGTACTGGTAAGGGCGTCCCCACGGGTCTTTTGGCAGCCTGTCAAGGTAGGACTTCCAATTACCGGGTATCGGATCGGAAACCGGCTTTGTTACCAGTGCCTGTAAGCCCTGTTCTGTACTCGGATACTGGCTGTTATCGAGGCGATAAAGTTTAAGTGCCTGCATGATTGCGGCAATGTCTTGCTTGGCAGCCACCGTGCGCGCCTCGTCCGCCCGGCCGACGACCCGGGGCACAATCAACGCCGCGAGCACCCCCAGAATAATCACCACGACCATGATCTCTATCAGCGTGAAGCCGCGCGAAACGGGCACGCTGGCGTTTCGCGTTCTCAACCTTACGCTCTCACAATTGCCAATTGCTGCGTTAGGTAACATACTTTTCACGTACTTCGCGAGTCTCATGCCCGTAACCGACACGATCGCCATCCCGGCCTGACGATCACATGAAGATCAATCTGCCTTGGCTGGTTAACACACTGCTCTTACTGGGCACTGCAGCCATCTGCACCTTCTGGGTCCTGAGATGGACGTCCGGCCGGCCGCCGCAGGAACCCGTCGTTGCGGTCCCTGTAGGTAACCCCGTGGCGCTCACCCAGGCGTTAAATGTTGCCCCCGCGGCGCGCCTGTTCGGAGATTCCCCGGGCAGCATATCAAATTCAAACACATCCTTGAGGATTCGCCTCGACGGGGTGATCGCGGATGGAGGACAGGGACGCGGGGTAGCCTTGCTCTCTGTGAATGGCCAGCCATCCGCAGCCTATAGGGCCGGAGAAACCATCGGTGCGGACCACACGCTCGACAACGTTCACAAGGATCGGGTGGTGATACGCACACCACTGGGCATGGAAGAGATTCGCCTTCCAAGCCTCCCGCCACCACGGGGAATCGAACCTGCACCGTAGGCCTCAACGTGGCGTGGTCGACGACCTTGGACATCATGCGCCGGTGGCGTCGAGCCTTGTCCGCAGGGATTCCCCGCATGGAGGCCAAAACGTTCAACCTGAAGACCCAGTGCAAAGAGGCGCCAAGCATGCGTGGCTGCCACCTGGCTGCATACTCTCGCGCCAGGAACTTCCTGAATTCAGGCAAAACTGCGAAAATTCCCCGATACGTGACAAGTACTGCCAATTGACACCTTTCTTCGTTAAATTGGTGGCGCTCACCCGTATACCAGATGCATGCCGCAGGGCGCGCGCATCACAACGCGATCTCTCCCCTCAGATCTGGTCCAAGCCTCCCGTCCAACCTAGAAACTTGAACCAACTTTGCCGATCGCACATCACAAGAAAATTCTCGTAACCGGGGGTACTGGATATGTCGGTTCACATGCCACGGTTGAGCTCCTCGCCGCCGGATACGACGTTTTTGTAATCGACAATCTCTCAAACAGCTCCGCGACGGTGTTGGATCGCATCGAGGATATCGCCAAACGTCGGCCGGGGTTTGAGGTCATGGACGTACGAGACCGGCAGGCGCTACGGAGATTGTTCACCTCCCAGCATTTCGATGCGGTCATCCATTTTGCAGGCCTAAAGGCCGTCGGCGAATCGGTCAATATTCCGTTGGCCTACTACGACACCAATGTAACCGGTAGCCTGACCCTGCTAGAAAGCATGGTCGATCATGGAATCAAGACGCTGGTCTTCTCTTCGTCTGCGACGGTGTACGGCGAGCCTCGCTCATTGCCAATTCGCGAGGATTTCCCATTGTCTGCTTCGAATCCGTATGGGCAGACCAAGCTGGTCGTAGAGCAGATGCTTCGCGACTTTGCCAAAGCCGATCCGGCGTTCAAGGTTGCATTGCTACGTTACTTCAATCCCGTAGGCGCGCACCCTTCGGGTCGGATCGGCGAGGCGCCGAGCGGCGTCCCGAACAATCTGATGCCGTATATTGCGCAAGTGGCAATCGGCAAGTTAAAAGAATTGCCGATCTATGGAAACGACTACCCAACCCCTGATGGCACCGGCGTAAGAGACTACATCCACGTGGTTGATCTGGCGCGAGGCCATGTTGCTGCACTCTCCGGCCTGGTTGATCATCCTGGAGTGCTAACGGTGAACCTTGGCACGGGACGCGGATATTCCGTGCTCGAGATGGTGCGCGCATTCTCGGCGGCAACCGGCAGAAGGATTCCCTATCGATTCGAGTCGCGCCGTCCTGGCGATATTGCTCAGTGCTATGCCGACGCAACACTGGCACGATCTAGTTTGGATTGGGCGGCAAAGTTGGATATTAATGCGATGTGCACCGACACGTGGCGCTGGCAGCAGTGGGCTTCCGAGAATCTGTGATTTTCGTGAGTTAGTCAGTAATGCACTGGGTCGATCATGAGTAGCAGGCGTCGGTGCGTAATGGGTCAATTACTTTGGTGCCCCCGCATCGCCAGACAAGCTTTTGAAATCGCCGGGGCAGGAGGTCACACAGGGCGGAATGCGAGCGACCGAGTCTGCGATGAAGCGCGGTTTCGGGAATGCGCAAGAACCAATAGCTATTCCGCCCAGATCGTGAGTCGATGCGATTAGGCAGCGCGAGCCCCTGCCGCCTCACTGACCAAGCAATTACCGGCGAATCGAATGTACCCTGGGGAAGCCAGCAATTATCCCGCCGTTCGGCGGCAACTGGCGTAATGAAGCTATGGCTTTGATTTGAATGGCGCGCCCGGCAGGATTTGAACCCACGACCCCCTGGTTCGTAGCCAGGTACTCTATCCAACTGAGCTACGGGCGCGACGGCGCGCATTATGCCAAAAGTTCACAGCGATAGAAACCCTTACAGCGCAATCCAACTGCGACCCGCTGCCTCGCGATAGCTCTGAGGCCCGCAAAGATCTTCCCGAGAGTTAATCTCGGGAGCCGATTCCCTTAGAATGGCGCGCTTTGCGAAGCGCAACCCAACGTCCCCCACCCGCCCGTTATGGCATTGATAGTGCAGAAGTACGGCGGAACCTCCGTCGGCTCGACAGAACGCATCAAAAACGTCGCCCAGCGCGTGGCCAAATGGCGGCACGCAGGTCACGACGTTGTCGTGGTGGTGTCGGCCATGTCAGGCGAAACGAACCGCCTCATTGCCTTGGCGAAGGAAATTCAGCCGCACCCCGATCCGCGCGAGCTCGATGTGGTCGCCTCCACCGGGGAGCAAGTCACCATAGGCCTGCTTTCGATGGCTTTGATGGAAATCGGCCTGAAGGCGCGCTCGTACACCGGCGGCCAGATCCGGCTGCTTACGGACAGCGCCTTCACCAAGGCGCGTATCCTCGAGATCGACGACCGGAAGATCCTCGCCGACCTGTCGGAAGGCAAGGTCGTGGTGGTGGCAGGCTTTCAAGGCGTGGATGCCGACGGCAATATCACCACCCTTGGCCGCGGCGGATCGGACACCTCGGGCGTAGCCTTGGCCGCGGCGCTTCGCGCCGACGAATGCCAGATCTATACCGACGTCGATGGCGTATACACCACCGACCCGCGCGTAGTGCCACAGGCGCGGCGGCTGCACACCATCACCTTCGAGGAAATGCTCGAGATGGCCAGCCTCGGCTCCAAGGTGCTGCAGATCCGCTCGGTGGAGTTCGCGGGCAAGTACAAGGTGAGGCTGCGCGTGCTGTCCAGCCTGACGCCGCCGGACATTCCAATCGACGAGGAAGCGCACTCCGGCACGTTGATTACTTTCGAGGACGATGTAGACATGGAACAGGCGCTGGTATCCGGCATTGCATTCAATCGGGACGAAGCCAAAGTCACGGTGGTCGGCGTGCCCGACCGCCCCGGCATCGCCTTCGCGATTCTTGACCCGGTCGCCAAGGCGAACATCGAAGTCGACGTGATCGTGCAGAACATCGGCAAGGACGGCATGACGGACTTCTCGTTCACCGTTCACCGCAACGATCTCAAGCGCACGCTCGACATTCTCAAGCGCGTGGCCGGCGAGATCGGCGCGCGCGAGGTGGTTGGCGACGACAAGATTTGCAAGCTCGGCCTTGTGGGCGTGGGGATGCGCTCTCATGTCGGCGTCGCCAGCCAGATGTTCAGCGCGCTAGCGAGCGAGAACATCAACATCCAGATGGTGTCCACCTCCGAGATCAAGATCACCGTCGTCATCGACGAAAAGTACATGGAACTCGCCGTGCGCGCGCTGCACAAGGCGTTCGGTCTGGACGAGCAGGTCAAGGAACAAACCAGCCTGGAATAAGGGTTTGACCCGACGGGGCCGAAGCGCATATGCTTCGCGGCGAAGGAAAGTGTGCGCCGTACTGCGTGCTGTGTACTGAGTAGGCTGGCGACGGCCGGCAAAAAGACACGGCCCGAGAGGCCAGGCATCGAAAGAAGCCAAAACCAAACAGCCGGGCGTCCGCGCCCCCTGCGGCCGCGGTACCATGAATAACGTCGGCTGATCGACGAACGGCAGCACGAGTAAACGAGCTTCAGGAGAGATGCCCGAGAGGCCGAAGGGGGCGCCCTGCTAAGGCGTTATACGGGTCACACCGTATCGAGGGTTCGAATCCCTCTCTCTCCGCCAAACAAAAAAGAGGACCCGGTTGGGTCCTCTTTTTGTTTGGTGAAGTGACGAGGGTGAGAACCCTCGTGGTTCGACCACAAACGCCCCGCCTTCGTGGCGCCTCACGCCAACTGGCGATTCCGTTCCGGCTTTGCGTCCCGGCCCAGGCTTTCGATCGAGAACTCGACCAGTTTTCTCACCGCCAGCTCGGGCGGAGCGCCTTCGATCATGCGAACGATGCCGACTGGCTGGTCCGTCGGCGCGCCGTTGCGACACACTTTCGCCGACCACAGAATGCGGTCGCCTGAAAGCGACCAGAAGGCATCGTAATCGTAGGCAAGGCCGCGACCGCGACGGGTAGTGTAATGCCCTGAGATCGCGCCGCTCGCGGCGCTGCTTCCTGTCGATGCATCAGCCCCGTTTCTCATCACGTGTCATCCTCACGCAAATGAAAAAGACGCTCGGGCCAACCTGGTGCTGAGTGCAGAGCAGTCAGGCCACCCCTGTTCAAGATAGGCCCGAGCGCACTTCACATCTCGCATGGCGCGTGCCAGCGGGCGGCTGTCGAAACTGCGTCGTCGCGGGCGCGCGATCTTCATGAGATTGGGCGCGATTCGCCCGATTGTCGGAAATCCGACGCAGCGGCACGCGGGCCAGACGGCCCTATCGCTGCCCCAGCGCGAAACCGCACCTGCCCGACAGCGTCATCGCCTCCCGTCCACAAGTTGGCGCAATGGAACGGTTGTGCCCGTTACGCGGGCTCGGCCCGAAGTCTCCGACTCTGCACCTGACACTCTGGCAGATGACAATCAAATACACCTGAAGCAACGTCTCTGCTCATGCTGCGGAACCAGTTAATATCCGCCCTGTCAAAATACGAGAGCGCCGATTTGATCCACAGCTTGCGGGCGCGTAACAAATCCAGCTAAAGCGAACGGCAAACCCGTTTCGGCATTGGCTGGAACGGGTTTTTGTTTTGCCCTTCTGGGCGGTCGCCGATTTAACCGACAACTTGCGGGCGACCTTAAACAACACCGCTAAAGCGTTGCCGGCTATCCCTTGGCCCGGAGCCGGACCCGCCCCCTCTGATTCCGGGCCGTGAGGAGCGCACCATGGCACTGCCTGCCGCCGGTCAACCGGCGCCCACTTTTCCCGGTCCGACCCTGCTTGGCGACCTGACCTTCACGATTGAAGCGGGCGAGCTGCTGGGCCTGTTCGACCAGGCCCGACAGGGCGTGCGAGTTCACGAACTGATGACGCTCGCGCACCCGGTCGACCTGTACCGCTACCTCCGCCTCAGCGCACCCCTCGGTACCCTGAGCTTCCTGTACCAAGAGGGCATCAACCCAATGGATGTTCGCGGCACGCTCTCGCTCACGGATGGGGTCAATTTCCAGCGGTTCCTGGAGTTCACCCGGCATGAGCGCACCGTTGACGACTGGCGGCGCTACCTGGCCGACGGCGGGTTTACCGGCTATCTCGAAGAACTCCTCGGCGCGGTCCGGCAGGCCCAGGCCGAACTGCGGGCCAGCCAAGACCCGCTGCTCGCCTGGGAGGTCGGGCTGATCGATGCCCACGCGCATCCGCGCGACCGCGCGCTGCTCGAAATGGGGCCGCAGGCCTTTCCAGTTCGCCGCCAGGTGAATATCGCGCCCACCTACAAAGAGCCCCTCTATGACTGCCTCCAGGCCTTGCTCGCGCTGCCCTCGATGGGCTCCTTCTCCAACCGGGGCCACGCGGACTACCGGGCCCTGCGGCTCGCGTGCGAGGAACGGCGGCGGCGCGGCGGCCTGCCGGCCGGGGACGCCTCGGTCTTCCCGATCAGCGTGCTCGAACGCGGCAGCCGCTGGCATAGGGCAATGGAACACGATCCGGAGACCGGCGTGCGCTTCGCCCTGCCGCACACCCCCGCCTGGTTCCAGGGCATCCGCTGGAGCAGCGAGGGCCTGGGCCGGGGGGACCTGTTCCTCGACGACGGCGGTGCCGCCGCGGGCGGCGCCGAGACCTACGACCTGATCGAGTGGTGGCTGAAGCGCATGCCGGGTCGCGTGCCCCTGGTGCTGCTCTCCCCCGACCCGATCCAGCGCCGGCATCCACGGCTGACCTGGTTTGAGTCACCGGAGGGCATCACCCCGGGCACCGACCACACGTTCGCTGCAACGCCCGAGTTTCAGGCGCTGGCGCAGCGCTTTGAGCTGACCCCGCAGCCGGCAACGGACTCGACCGGGCAGGCGCCGGCAACCCATCAGATCAGCCGCTACGGTGTACCCCTGGCCAACCGCGACGACCCCATTTACCTTGCGGGCTGGATCGTCGGCCTGCGCATCACCGCCGCGCCTACACCGCCCGGCGGATCGACGCCCGCGCCTGATCGGGACTCCCAAGCGTCGGATGAAGACAGGCCGTAAATCGCTAAGTTGGCAGAACATTGGGACCGCCTACCCGCGAACCTGGTGCCCGAGGCATTATTCGGGGAAACCCCCAAAAGGCATTTAGCCGCGCCTCTTAGCGAGCAGCGTCGTTCGGGAAACCCCGTTTCCCCCTGAACCTGCCGCGGCACGATCCAATGCGACGCGCGCCGAGCCGCTGCCGCCGCACGACCGAATGCGCCCAAAGCGGCTGCGGTTTACCTCAACTTGAACGCCCTCCGGCGCCATCGTATTCGGCCGTCCGCCTTGAGCTTCGTTCCGGCAGTGTTGGCCGTCTTGAATCGTGTGTATCGCAGCAACAGCCCTGTCCATGTTGTGGCCGAGCCGCCAATGGACCATGACGTATCGACTCATCCCGAACCGCCTACTAGCGCCGTCTGAACTCATTGCAGCACGCCAGGATGCTGCGCCGCACCAATCAGTCACATCGATTGCTCCTCGCCAAGCAGCGAAAGCACGCCCCAATGCGAGCGACTGGTACATTTCGATCGCCACCATTACCAGAACATTCTCGTCCGCCGCCCCTCGCGGGCCTCTGGGCCTACTGGGTGTTGTTCATGCCTGAACAGCTTCTCGCACACGGCCGCTCCCTACACTGCTATCCGAAGCGAAACTATTGCTTTGCGCGCGTCCGAGTTCGCGGGCCGTCGTCGCCACGCATCGCAGTCTCGCCTCGCGCCTGTCGTACGCGAACCATCGAAATGCCACAGGGCCGAGCCACCAATGCCTCAAGCCTTGCGATCCGGGCTGGTTTGCCTATACTCACTACAAAAGGGACAGAGATCCCGCAAAAAGAAAGGGGAGAGAGTGCGTCAGGTTATCTGCCGTCGGCAGAAGGGCCGGCCCATCGGCTTCGTTTCCGCGCACTTTGATCGTCCTGGTTCCGCTTCGGCCAGAGCAGTTTGCCTACACGAAGAGTTCTGCCGCTAGCGTTCCTTTTCGACCCCCCGGAAATTTTGACAACGAATGTTGGCTTCCGTAGAGACATGCGAACGCAATGCGCATTGCATGTGCTGCTCTTGGAGGCTCAATAAAACTTTCTTGACACGCACAAACGGGGAGGAAACATGGACAAGGCATCTACCGCCGAAGAGTGGGAGTTCTACCAAGATCACACCAAGTGGTACTGGCGCTGCCATAAGATGGCTCAGAACAACGAAGATTTGTCGCAGTCCTGTGATCATGGTTTTGACTGGCTAACCGACTGCCTGCGAGACGCCAAGGCACATGGCTATCGTCATATAAAATGCTTCGAAGCCGCTTCCACCGATAACTAGCAGACGTTCTGACTGACCACGATCACGACACCGTTCTTGAAACTGCGCACCTCGTTATAGAGATGCCAAACGGCGGCAGCCACTGCCGCTCAGGAAGACGGGGCGTAACCACGCGGCATTCGGGACCTCGTTCGGCGTTGGTCGCATGTTTCCGCGCTGCCCGGCATCATGCTCCAGTGCGCGTACGGCATTTGGTTGCAATGTGCAAAGGCAAGCAGTACGGATGGCTCGCATTCTGTATTCAACGCACTGCTTAACGCCAAATTTTCCAACGCGGCGTCACCATCCGAAACAGGTTTCCATGACTATTTGCGGGCTTCGTCCAGGTACTCAATGAAGTTTTCCACCAGCTTCCTGACCGCATCGTTTGGCGGCGCTCCATTAAGCATTCTGATCACGCCCCTCGGATGGGCTTTTTCTTCCCCTCCTCGATAGACCCTGGCAGACCAAAGAATTCGATCACCCGCAATGTTCCACGAGGCCTTGTAACAATATGCCAACTTCTCGTGCCGCCTGGTCGTGTATCGCCCAAAAGCCTCGAAAGCGTCCGTTTGCATGGCCGTCGCCCCGAAATTCAGTGGCTGCGTGAGAAGATCTTCCTTCGAAAAAGACGCTCGGACTAAACCAAGGCCGCGTGAAGCAACTCCACGTCGTCCCCCCTGTCCCAAGGCTGTCCGAGCGCCTGTCTTACTTCGCACTTGCCATGCCAGTCGCCCCCGTCGATATTTCGCCGTACGAAGCAGCGCTGTTTCCCAGATAAGCCATACTGAATCGTGAACCGTCGAAGTGCCGACAGTTCGGTGTGATCACTCCTCGACAACCCACACGCCATAGAATGGCGATGCTTGCCGCCGAACTTTGACAGTCTGAACATGCGTGGTAACGATGCGGTGAGTTCGCAATGCGCGAAACGCGCTAAGCACCGAATCCCGGACGGCGCTGTGTCACCATCGGACACTCAACGCGCCGCTAAATAGAAGAGCTACGCCAAGCCGCCTGACCTATGCGCTTCTACAGTAATTCGGGTGGCCTGATCGCCGGCTTCGATACGATTTCGCGTTTGACCCGCACCCGAGCTGACGAGGCACGGCAACTGTTGGCGCTTCCTTGCTGAACAAGAAATGTTGCTGACGGGCTAAACTAGCCTTATCGCAATGATTCTGGCCATCGGAAACCCCAATCCGGCGCACGCGGCGTTGAAGATCTGAGGGCGCGTATCCGGCTTGCGTTGGTCCACCTCGCCCAACAAGCGTAGTTGCAATATTGCCGGCGCGATAGCTTCCTATACCCGTTTCAGGCTTCGCTCGCCGGATGAGAATGCCTCGGCCCAGACCACCCGCCCTTGCATTTGCAGCCCACTATTGCCTGCCACACTACGCTCAGGCCTTTGGTGCCGCCTGGCCTAAAAAGGCCCACTACGCTCTAACGATATTGGGTGCCGAGTCCTTGTAAATGCCACGAGTGTCGACGATAAGAGACGCATGGCGTTGAATAAGACCATAATCAAACGCGTCGTGGTCTGTCGCCACAATGACACAGTCGTAACGCGTAAGAGAGTCGGCGTCGATTCGTACGCTCTCGAGATCAAACTTGTACTTGCGCATTCTTGGAAACACCGGGACATACGGATCCGAATAGGCGAGCGCGGCCCCTTTTTCCCGGAGGAGATCCATTATTTCGACGGCGGGCGACTCGCGCATATCGTCAACATTCTTTTTGTACGCAACGCCCAACGTGAGCACCCGGCTGCCCTTGACCGATTTGGATCGCTTATTAAGCGCATCGATCACCTTGCCCACCACCCAGTGGGGCATGTTGCTGTTAACCTCCCCCGCCAGCTCGATGAACCGCGTGTTTACCCCATACTCCCGCGCCTTCCAGGTAAGGTAAAAAGGATCTATCGGAATGCAGTGTCCCCCAAGCCCTGGGCCGGGGTAATACGGGACGAATCCAAAAGGCTTCGTGGCTGCCGCCCTGATTACTTCGTATATGTCGATTCCCATTCGGTCACATACGATTTTCATCTCGTTCACGATTCCAATGTTTACAGCACGGTGAATGTTCTCCAGCAATTTTG
>CALJLA010000021.1 GCA_937983055.1 uncultured Pseudomonadota bacterium | reverse complement strand
CGTTGGTAGCGCGCTTGTCGCGGACACGACTGGCTCCGTAAAGACGCGGATAGGTGCACACTTGAGTCGGTCTGCGCTCGACCGAATCTGGCGTTCAGGTCGTGTGCGAAAGGGTGGATCCGTGCTGCTTGTGCCGCCTGCGGTGGTGACAGATTGGGCGAGGGAGTCAACAAAGGTTGGGGCACCGGTTGCGATCATGTCGCATGGATCACTCAGTCACGCGCTTGGAGAAAAGCGAGACGACATAACGGAAGCGGTGCGACGTGCCCAGATATTAGCCGTGGACGAGGCGCACAACTTTCTGAATCTGCACTCGAAGCGTACGCAATTGATGCTGGGGAACATGGCAGATCACAACGTGCTGTTCACGGCGACCCCGATAAACCGAGGGATTACAGACCTGCTTCGACTGGTCGATGCTCTGGGTGCGGACAATCTGGAGCCTTCAACCTTGGGAATGTTTGAGCGGCTGCTTCGTGGGAGAGGAAGGCTCCAAAGGACATTTTCAGAGAACGAGTTACGCGCGCTCAGACGAGAAATACAACGCTTTACGGTTCGGCGGACGAAGCGAATGCTCAATGACCTCGTTGATAGAGATCCTGAAGCATTCAAAGATAGGTCCGGGCGTCCATGCAGATACCCTCGCCATGAATCTCGAACCTACTCTTTAATGGAAAGCGATCATGATAGGGGGCTTGCTAAGCGCATACGCTTGATGGCGGCAGAGCTTTCCGGGGTTGCGTTATTCGTGCAAGAAGTGGAAATGCCTGAAGTCCTGCGGGAAGAGGGGTGGTCGGAGGAGAAGTACCTGAGCATGAGGTTGCACGCCGCCAAGAAGCTGTCGGAGTACTTGGTAATGAGCTCGCTCAGGTCCTCTGCTGCGGCCCTAATCGAGCATGTCGCGGGCACTGCAGTGGCTTTGGAACGATTCGGTCTTCCCAGGGGCGATAAGAAGCAAACTACAGGGGACTTCCTAACGAAACTGTCGAGTATGGCTGGTCGCCCCCCTCGAACGACGCTCTCTATTGAGGTGCCGGTCTGGATGACCGATGCAGAGGCGCATCAAACACTCTGCGAACGAGAACGAAAGGTCTATCAGGCAATACTGAATCTTGCGACGGAGCTCCAAGGATCAAGAGAAAAAGCAAAGGTCGACAAGCTGGTCGCAATCAGCGAAAGCCACGAAATGTGCATCGCCTTTGACAGCCGTCCTATCACCATCGCATTGCTACATTCGAGGCTTGCGGTTGAGGTGGGGCCGGAGCGAGTGCTGATGGCCACCGGGGAGAACGTGGTCGGAAAGAAGAAAGTGCTCGAGGCTCTTAAGGTCGGTGGGACGACCAGAAAGCTCATCGCGTTATGTTCTGACACCATGTCGGAAGGCGTGAATTTGCAGCAAGCGTCCGCGGTGGTGCATTTGGACATGCCAAGCGTCGTTCGGATTGCGGAGCAACGAGTCGGTCGGGTCGATAGGATGGACAGCCCGCACTCGGTGATCGAAGCATGGTGGCCGGACGACGCACCTGAGTTTGGGCTGAAGGCGGACGAGCGGTTCATCGAGCGGTACGGCACCGTAGATGCGCTCTTGGGCTCGAATCTGCCGTTGCCGGAAGGGATGACGCAGGATGGGGCGTCTAGCGCATTGGTGGGTGCGTCAGAGATGATCGCCTCCTTCGAGGAGGCGGAGAAAGCCCCCCCGTGGGACGGAATACAGGATGCTTTCGCACCCGTACGGGATCTCGTTCAAGGGGAGGCAGCGTTAGTGCCGGTCGCG
Organism: uncultured Pseudomonadota bacterium; assembly: GCA_937983055.1. Classification (GTDB taxonomy): domain Bacteria; phylum Pseudomonadota; class Gammaproteobacteria; order Burkholderiales; family Eutrophovitaceae; genus CALJLA01. The sequence continues at coordinate 22,828 of CALJLA010000021.1, read as the reverse complement.
ACATACGGGCATTATCGAGACGTCAAGAGTCGGGTGATTTCGCGCATCGGACTCGTTCGCGCCGCTTCGCCATGGGCCTTTTTCTGCATTGCCGGCACTGCGATTGGTGCGCCAAGGTGGATGCTGGTTCGGAATCTTGGAGATGCACCTGTAACGGATCTCTTGCTTATCGAGGAGGAGCTTAGAGTAAGACTGGGTGAGAACCCCGAGAATCTGCCAATGACATCTGCGGCCGGGGCGATTCTGGACAAGTTTCTTATGGCCATTAGCTTAGGGGAAAGATCTCTGATAGCGAGGCGGAAGCAGCGCGCTCTGGACGAGATGACGTTCGTGATGGAGCGGTATCGTAATAGAGAGGCAAGTGTGCGAAACCAAGAGGGCGTGGAGTTTCTCTCGAGATTGCTGGAAGTTCTTCAAAACCCAACTGTCGACAGGTTGCCGGATTGGGATGCTGTAGCCGAGCGGTGGTTGGATCTTATCCGACCAATTTGGTACGAGAAGCTCTTGAAGAGGCGGCGCCATCGGCCCCTGGTACTTAAGGACATTAGAGCCGATCTTTTAGGCGAAAGAGCACTAACGATGGAGCAGATTGTTGAAGCCTTCCATGAGGTGCCTCGTGTGCCTCCCGTGGATCAGCGAGTTGTCGCCTGCATTCTTGGCGTCGCGCAGTAAAGGAATGTCACCGTTAGAACCGATTCTCCAATTTTCTTGAACCGCACAACCGGGGGCATGCCTATACTTTATAGCTCGCCCCATGAGCCACCCCCTCTTGGTCAGGTCGGACCCGGCCAAGTCTTTTGTTCATCAACAGACCATTACAAGACCGGCCTGCCTTTGGAAGTGCAGCAAGGGCGCTGCTGCCTTAGGAGCTGACAGGGTCTGGCCTGTATAACTGCATAAAAGCCCGTGAAGTAATGCTTCTACGCGCGAAGTTGGATGGAGCCTTCATCGCAGGTTCGGCGCACTGATAGTCCGGCGCGTCCATCGAATCAAGCACCCGCTCACCCACATGCTCGAAGGCGCTGCGCGGAAACCCTGCAACTCATTCAGCGTTTCAGTCGAAGCAATTCGACCCACCGTGCCGTGGCATGGCGGATAGAATCCGGTTCGTCAGGCCGACTACGGCCACAACGGACTCGGTGAAGAAACCTTGATATGGATCCCGTCACACAAGGTGTCGTGGGCGCCGCGTTTGCGCAAACGCGCGGCCCGAATCAGACCCTGGCCAAGGCCGCGGCCATCGGGGCATTCGCCGGCATGGTGCCGGACCTGGATGTGCTGATCCGGTCGTCGACTGATCCGCTGCTGGCGGTTGATTTCCATCGTCACTTTACCCACTCGGTGTTTTTCATCCCGATCGGCGGATTGCTGTGCAGCCTGTTGCTGTACCCGTTGCTGGGCAAGCGCTGGCAGTTGAGTTACCGGCAGATTCTGGTGTGGTGCCTGATCGGTTTTGCCACACACGGCGTGCTGGATGGATTCACCACCTTCGGAACACAGCTGTTGTGGCCTTTCGACGACCGGCGTTACGCGCTGGACATCATCTCGGTCGTGGACCCGATGTTCACCGTGCCCTTGCTGGCGATGGTGGTTCTTGCCGCGGTGACTCGAACCAGGCGCTACGCCGGGTGGGCGTTGCTCTGGGGGGCGGTTTATCTATCCGTGGGTTACGTGCAGCATCAGCGAGCCGAGACCATGGGAATCGAGCTGGCCGAGGGGCGTGGACACAAGGTGCTGAGGCTTGAAGTCAAACCCACGATTGGCAACCTGGCGGTCTGGAAGGTGGTCTATGAGGCCGATGAACGGTTGTTTGTGGATGCCGTTAAGCCGGGCCTTTTCAAACCGGTCGTCTGGCAGGGGGACAGTGTTCGAAAACTCGATGTTCAACGCGACTTCCCCTGGCTGGATCCCGGCTCGCAACAGGCGCGCGACATCGGGCGCTTTCACTCGGCATCGGTCGGGTATCTCGCCGTCGACCCGAACGACAATCAGCGAATCGGCGATGTACGCTACTCGATGCTGCCGCAAAGAATTTCGCCGCTGTGGGGCATTGAGCTGTCACCCGACGCAGGCGTCACTGATCATGTGGATTTTTACACCCGGCGCGACAATGGCCGGGCGGCCGTCAAGCGCATTGCTGCGATGATGTTCGAGTAAGCATCAGATGGAGCCGCGGACTGCGGGGTCAAGCCGCGGACTGCGGAGTCAGGCCTATACTTTATAGCTCACCCCATGAGCCACCTCCCTCCTGCCCAAGTCGGACCCGACCGAACCGCTTATTGATCAACAGACCACAAAGAGCCCTCCTGCTTTTGCGGTTGCAGTACGGGCGCTGCGCACTTGGGGGAGAGAAGGCAGGCGGGGCCAAGACTGAATGATCGCAGGAATGCGCAGGCATTGCCCAGGGCGGAAGTTGCCCGCCGATGAGCGCAATGTCCTGCCTGGCCGAACTGGCTCATCCGCACCGCAAGTCATCCATCGCATACAGCCGAGTTCCGCGCGCTCAGTTCTTCAGCGCGGCAGCAGTTCGATCAGATCCCAGCGACGCGCGGGTTCGTTCCAGTAGATCTGGTAGCGCTTGCCGGCGGCGATCTGGTAGCGCACCGGGGTGGCGCCGGCGGTGGGAATCTCGATGACGTAGCGGTCGGAGGCGCCGTCGGAGAATTCGCGCAGTTCTTCGCCGCCGAGGCGGTGGCGGGTCCAGCCTGCGCGGTCGGCGCTGAGATAGAACGCGATGCCCTGCGCGGTGGCGTTGTGCATGGTAAAGGCGAAGGGGCGGATGAGATGCGCCTGGCCTTCGTCGACCGGCAGCTCGATTACTTCGCCGGCTTCGGCGCGGCAGACGATGCCGAGCGCGAGCAGCAGCCCGGCAAGACCGTCGCGCAGGCGCGTCGGCCTCATGTTTCCTTGCCCTTGGGGTTTTCGCGGCCGAGCAGATAACCGGTGATGGTGCCGAACAGGCCCATGGCCGGTGCGATCTGCTCGCTGCTGAACCCCGCGGTGATGATGAACAGGGTGCCGGAGATCACCAGGGTGACGGTGGTGATCTTGAGGCCGGCCTGGTAGTCGAACCCGGCCTTCCACATCAGCAGCGACAGCGCCAACAGCGCGATCAGCCCGAAGCCCAGCACCGCGATCGACAGCGCCACCTCGACGTTGGTCAGGGTGCGATCGGCGAGCGTCGACCGGCGCGCGGGCGGCGGCTCGAGCGGCGGATTCTCAAGGGCATTGGAGACTGCCGGCGACGGCGTGGGCGGATCGGCGGCGAAGGCGGGCGGGCACAGCAGCAGGGCGAGGCACAGCGCGGAAACGACGGTTCGGCACATGACGGCGGCTCCTCATCGGGAATTCAGCGGCGGCAGCCCAGGCCTTCCTGCATCGGAATGGGAATACCGCCCATGTTCATGTAGACGCTGCAGCTCGCGGCAAAGCCGATGGAGCCGGGCTGATCCAGCGGCACGAAGCTGCCATCCTGCAGGCAGCAGTGCGTCGCCGGCAGGTGGCACGGCGGCGGCTGCGCGCCGCCGATCAGTGTGGCCATCAGCGCGCCCCAGGGATCGGCGCAGTTATGCACCACCGGTGCAGGCTGCGGCTGCGGCGGGTCGTATGGTGCCGGTTGAGGTGCGGGCGGTTTCGGCGCGGGCGGCGGGGGATTCTCTCCCGGCCGCGGAATGTCTTCGGGGCAATCGAGCCCGGGATAGCAAACGTTGGTTTGCGCAACCGCGTCGGCGCCGATGCCCAGCAGCATAATCAGGGTCGCGATGATGGCGACTTGCATGGTTCCCTCCTCCGGTCCGATGTCGCGCGCCGGACCGCTCAACCGAACTGCCGCATGATGGCGACGACTTCCTGGTAGCCGCGTTCCGCCACGCGCGCGATCGGACCTTCGCCCTGGACGCCGGTGCGATAGCCTTCGCGCACGGCGCGCTGGCGCTCGCGCGGCGTTCCGTGATGCTGGGGCGCGTGTTCGTGGAAGTCCCCGACCAGGTAGGCGCCGTCCATGAAAGCCTTGATATCCATCGCCGCCCCTTCGCGGCGCTTGAGCCCGAGGTGGTAGCCGGCCAGATAGTCCGCGTGCAGTTCCTGCGCCTCGACGGTGCGCGCGCGCTCGCGCAGGCGCGCCGCCCATTCGGTGCGGAACTGGTAGATGTGCGCGAACTCGTGCGCCATGAAACCGGCCACGGCGAGGCCACCCCAGCCCGACCGGTTTTCCTGCAGTTCGCGGAATACCAGCGTGCGGCCCATCAGCACCGTGCCGTCGATGCCTTCGACCACGCGCTCAGTCGTGGCCAGCGCGTTGGCGGCGTGCGATTCGGGCGCTTCGATGATCTTCAGCCCCGGGCGAAAGCCGAACAGGCGGGCCAGGCGGTTCGCTTCCAGTGCGAGCTGGCGGTCGAGCGTGCGGTTGCCGGTGGAAGACGCGACTTCCAGCTCGAGCCCGCTGGCCATGGCCCACAGGCTGCAGATCTGCCGGCCGAGCAGGATGCGCTGGCCGGCCATCAGTGCGCAGGGACACGCACCAATCAGGGCCAGGCCGACGCCGGCTTTGAGCGCGTATCGCCGCGCCGGGCTGGCGCAGTCGTCGAGCATATGCGCCATCTGGTTGCCCTCTCGCTGCACGCGCGCCGCGCGTGCAGCCCTGTTGCGCCGGCAGCGGCCGGAGCATGAGCGCCCCTGCAAATGCCGCAACCGGTTCGCTCAACCTATCACTCCAAGGGGGCGAGCTCAAGGATGAACACAGGAAAGTGCAGGGCCGGCGCTACCGGCAGTCGAGCACGTCGATCGCGTACAGCCGCGGGTAATCCGCCTGGGTCGGGGAGGATTCGTAGCGTGCCCTCGCCTGCCCGCGCAGTTGTCGAATTGGCTACGAATGAATGCGAATTGAGATCAGCAAGATCCACGTCAATTGCTATAATTACATCAACTATATCAATAGTGGGGTTGGATATGATCCGAGAAGCCACGGCCATGACTGTTCGGCAGAACCTGGGCGAACTGCTCAACGAGGTTCAGTACCGGAATGGCAAGGTCCTGATTACCAAGGCGGGCAAGCCGGTCGCGGCGCTGGTGGACATTGCGCTTTTCGAGCGGATCCGAAAGCTCGATGAAGAGTTCGACCAGATGGCAGCACAGTTCGCGAAGTCGTTTGAGGGGAAAGCAGAGAGCGATATAGAGGCGCTTGTTGGTGAGGCAGTCAAGTTCGCCCGCCGCAAGTCCGCCACGAAGTGAAGGTTGTCTTCGACACCAATGTGCTCCTGTCCGGATTGATGAATCCGAATGGCGCGCCCGGACGCGCCGTGAATGCCTGGCGAGAGAGTCGTTTCGACCTGGTGATTTCGGTGCACCAATTGGCCGAGATCGCCAGGGCGCTTGCCTACCCAAAGATCCGGCGAGTTCTGGGATGGGATGATCAGCGCATCGAGCAGTTCATCCGGCAGCTCTATGTCAGGGCGCAGATCGTAGATTTGAGTGATGTTTCGGTGGAGGTGCCGTCGGACCCAGACGACGCGCCGATTCTCGCCACATTCGTTGCCGCGCAGGCAGACGTACTCGTCAGCGGAGACAGCGACCTGCTCGCCCTGCGCCCTCTTTACGCAATCCTCACGCCTGCAGAGTTCGCAAAGAACCTGTGAGCACCGAGCGCCGATCGGGGTCAGGTCTATACTTTATAGCTCACGCCATGAGCCAGTCCCCTGTGCCCTTGTTCAGTTCGGACCCGTCCGAACCGCTCATTCATCAACAGATCACAAAGGAGCCCCCCCCTGCTTTTGCAGATGCAGTAAGGGCGCTGCGCAGTTGGGGGAGAGAAGGCGGGCGGGGCCAAGCTTGAAGGATCGCAGGAATGCGCAGGCATTGCCCAGGGCGGACGTTGCCCGCTGTTAAGCGAAATGACCTGCCTGGCAGACCTGGCTCATCCGCACTCCAGGACGTCGATCGCGTACAGCCGCGGGTAATCCGCCTGGGTCGGGGAGGATTCGTAGCGCGACCTGGCCTGCCCGCGTTGCTCGACGCAGGCCGACACGCTTGCGATTTCTTCCGGGCGGGGCGAGGTCCACGGGCCTTGCGCGTGGCGCATCGGGCGGACGTAGGCGTCTTTCTCGCGGGGGATGAAGCGTTCTTCTTCGCTGGCGCCGGGGCGGAAAGGCACGACGAAGTCGGGGGTGACGCCGTCGAGCTGGCTGGTGCGGCCGCTCGGCAGGAAGAACAAGCCGGTGGTCTCGCTGCGGATAAGCCCGGTCGCGCCAGGCAGGGTAAAGGCACGGATGCTCTGGGTGCTGCCTTTGCCGAAGGTCGGCTCGCCGACGATCCAGGCGCGCTGGTAGTGCTGCAGGGCGCCGGCGAGCAGCTCGGAACCGCTGGCCGAGGTGCCGTCGACCAGCACCACCAGCGGCGCGGTGGTGACGCGGTCGGACGTGGCGTGGTAGTCGCGGCGTGCTTGCGTATCGGTGTCGATTTTCCAGGCGACGAGCGTCTGCGGGCCGAGAAAGAGACCGGCGACGCAGGCGGCCATGGTGATCGAGCCGCCGGGGTTGCCGCGCAGGTCGAGAATCCAGCCCGTGGCGCCTTTGCCGCGCTGCCGCCGAATCGCCAGCGCGGTGTCGTCGCAGGCGCGGCTTGCCATGAAGTCCTGCAGGCGGAGGTAGCCGTAGGTCGCCGTCTGTGACTTCAGCAGTTCGGTCTCCAGCGCCTCGCGCACGATGGTGCGGCGGGTGAGCGTCACCTCGAGCGGCCGGCCCGCCCGCGACAGGGTCAGGTTGACCGCGGTGCCCGGCTTGCCGCGCACCGCGTCGATCATCGCCTGCAGCGACAGGCCGCCGACGGGCTGTCCGTCCACGCGAGTGATCTCGTCGTGAATCCTGACGCCGCCCGCGTGCGCCGGGCCGCCGGGGGTGACCGCGGTGATCAGGTAGCGGGTGCCCATCTGGAAGACGCCGATGCCGACGCCGACGTAGCCCGGATCGGCGCCGCGCATCGACTCGGCCAGGTCGCGGCGGGTGGACAGCTGCGTGTGCGGGTCGAACACCACCGCGAAGTAGGCGTTGATGCCACGGGCGACCCGCTCGGACACTTTGTCCTTCGGGGTGTGCGCCGCGATGAAGTCGGCGAGCGCATCGAAGTCGACGCGCTGCGCCCCGGCGTCGGCCAGGTGGGCCTCGAGGCGCTGGACGTCGCGCTGGCGCTGCGCGATCAGCGCCTGCCAGAACCGGTAGACGCTGGTGAAGCTGTCGTCGCGTGCGCGGCGCACCAGCCGCAGCGGCCCGAAGGCTTTCACCGCTTTTTCCTTGGCCGACGGTTCCGAGACCGTCAGCTCGAATTCGCCGGCGACGCCCAGGGCCGCGCCCACCGCCTGGAAGCAGCCGATCAGCGGGTCGAGCGCGTCGTAGCAGTTCGCCAGCGCCACGCGCTTGAGATGACCGAAGTCGAGGCCGGTGTGCGCCCAGTCGCTTTGCGCCGCGAGCGGCGCCGGGCAGGCGAGCGCCAACCCGAGCAGGAGCGGTGCGAACGCGCGCGGGAGAACTGTTGTCAATGTCGGACTGCCGTGCTGGAATGGGCCGGCAGGGTTTGCCGGTCGCAACACCGAGCATACCGTTATCTTCGCGCAAGTAACGCGGTCGCCGCCCGAGCTGAGCCGGACCGCAGGCGCGTGGAGAGTTTGTCGAAGGTTTGTCGAACATGGAACGCGGGTCCGCGCCGGACCGTTCCGTGCGCCGGCACCGGGGAGCGCAACGCTCTCTTTGGAGGACCTGCCAGTGAACGCAGCCGAGATTCCGGCGATGGTGGCGGAGCTGTTCGCCGCCATCCACCTGTTGTCCGGCTACCCGGTGCCGGAGCGCCTGCCCGAGGTGCACTTCGTTCCGCGCGAAACGATGCAGGAAATGGTGTGCAAGCGCCCGTGCGCGGTGAAGGCCTTTTACCTGCCCGACAAGGGCGTGTTCATCGATGAGGCGCTCGAGGTAAAGGACGATGCTTATTCACGCTCGATCCTGCTGCACGAGCTGGTGCATCACCTGCAGCATGTCGGCGGCAAGTTCGAGGAACTCGACTCCACCTGCCACCGCTGGCAGGCGAAGGAAAAAGAGGCCTACGAGATCCAGCACAAGTACCTGAAGCGGATGAACGCGACGCGCAGCTTCATCGCGCTGGACACCGTGCCGATCACCTGCCCGGAAAGCACGAAGGAAAAGCCGGAAGGCGGGTGAACCGGCGGCAGCAAGGGCTGCATCGGTCCCGACGCTCGAGCCGCCTGGCGAAAGGGGTGTGATCCGGGCACGCGAAAGCGCACGCCCGGGCTCGAGCGCCGAGCCCGCCAGCCGATGCGGATATTCCTCTGCCATACTGCGATGCGGGCACTAAACTCGGGAAAGGCAGGTGCGGCATGTCTGGGCTGGCGAGTCGGGGCCGGTGGGCGGCGTGGCTGGCGGCGATGCTGCTGTGCATGGACGCGCAGGCGATGATGGAAGCCGACAAATTTGTGGGGGCGTGGCGCCTGATTTCGGCGGAATTCCGCGCCGAGGATGGAACGCTTGCCGAATCGCCCTACGGGGCGGAGCCGGAAGGGCTGCTGATCTACGACGCGCAGGGCAGCATGTCCGCGCAGCTCGCGCAGAAGGGACGCAAGCCCTTCGCGATCGCCGACCGGATGGCGGGCACGGACGACGAGGTGCGGGCGGCGTTCCAGAGCTACCAGGCCTACTATGGCCGATACACGGTGGACGAGCGCGCGCACGTGGTGACGCACACGGTGGTGCAGTCGCTGCTGCCCAACTGGGTGGGCACCGAGCAGCGGCGCTTCTACAAGTTCAAGGATGGCAGGCTCATCCTGCGCACGCCGCCGCTGCTGATCGGCGGGCGGCGGGTGGTGGGCGAGCTGGTGTGGGAGAAGGTCCGCCTGGGCGGGCCGCGCTGAGCGCAGCCCGCGTCAGTCGAAGCCGACGATCTCGACCCAGTTCGCGCCCTTGCCGGCCGGATACCGGCCAAGCAGGGTCAGCGCGCCGCTGTCCTGATCGATTGCGTACACCGAAAGCGTGTCGGACAGCTCGCCGGAGGCGACCAGGTACTTTCCCTTGGGGTCGATGGCGAAGCCGCGCGGCTGGCGTTCGGTGGGCGTGCTGCCGAGGTAGGTGAGCTTGCCGGTGGCGGCATCGACGCGAAAGGCGTTGAGCGTGCTGCGGGTGCGCTCGCTGGTGTAGAGAAACTTGCCGTTGGGCGCGATGTGGATGTCCGCTGCCCAGATATCGTTCGAGGTGTCGCGCGGCGGGGCGCTGCCAACGGGGCCACGCGGTGCGCCGGGCCTGAGCGTGCTGTCCGGCGGCAGGCCGTGCGCGACGCTTGTTTCGGCGAGCAGCCCGGTCGCGCCGTCGAGCGAGAACGTGGTCACGGTGGCGAGCAGTTCGCTCAGCACGTACACGAAGCGGTTGTCCGGCGAGAACACGAAATGGCGCGGTCCGGCGCCCGGCGTCATCTGCACCAGCGGCGGCGTGTTCGCCGTCAGCCGCCCACTGGCCGCGTCGAAGCGGAACTGGAACACCTGGTCGGTGCCGAGCGTGGGCACGAACAGGTAGCGGTTGCTGGCATCGATCAGGATCGCATGCGCGTTGCGACCGACCGGCACGACCTGCCTCGGCACAGCGTCCACCCGAAGGTCGCTGCCGACCGCGCTGACGCTGACCAGGTTGTCGCCGTACGACGCGCCGAACAGGAACCGCCCGGACCTGTCTAGCGAGATGTACGGCATGCTGGCTGGCAGCGAGGCGGTCGACAGCAACCCGAGTGCGCCGGTGCCGGCGTCGATCGAATAAACGTTCACCCGATGGGGCTGAGACCGGATGGCGGCGAACAGATTCCGCCGGTCCGGGCTTACCGCCATCGGCATCACCAACTTTGCCGCCGGCGTCCGCGCCTTCGCGACAAGGCCGCCATCCGGGGCCAGGACGTATACGCCGAGGTCGCCATCCTCGGCGTTGGATACGTAGACGAAGGTGGCTGCCATGGCCTGGGCGCCGACGATCAGTGCGGCCAGCGCAAGCGCGGCGGCCGCTGCGCTCAAGCCGCGCAGGGCGCGCATCGCTGCGCCCCGGCGCGCGTCAAACCACTGCTAGCGATAACGGTACTTCTCCGCGCACTTGATGATCGCCAGATTGTCGCCCTTGTCGAGACAGGCGCGCGCATCGGCGTGCCGCTCGGTGGCCGGGCGCCCGGCGCGCAGCCGGACGTTGGCGCGCGGCGGTTCGGGCGGCTGCACATCGACATCGGTTGCCTGGGTGGGCAGCGGTTCCATGCGCGGCGCGGCGCCGGCGTCCTGCGCCAGCGACTGAAAGACGAACTGCTCGGCGCCGGCGCTCAACCGCGCGCCGGACTGCGGTGCGGCGGCAAATGAATCTGCGGCGAAGAGCAGGCAGCCGGAAAACGACAGGCCGGCGACTGCGGCGGCGAGGATTGGTTTGCTCGACATACGGCGAGCCTCCAGCGAATGGGTACGCAACGATGATCCGGCGCGCATGTCCCTGCGTCAAGACACAATGACACTGCAACGCGCCGCAGACTGTCGCCATCCGGCGACGGTGTTCACCGCTGCGCTGCGTCCGTAGAATGCGGCGCGACGCGGTCGCTGCGATCGCGCATCGAGTTCACTGTTAACGGGAGTCGAGGATGAAGTTCGCCATCAGCCCGCGCGCCATTCAGACGATGATTGCCTGCGCCCTGTCGGGCGCCGCCGCCGCCGAGCCCTGGGACCCGGGCGAGGCGCTGGACACCTGCCTGCTGGCGGCGGTTACGCAGCGGCCGGGGATCGTGACCGGGTGGCGCCAGGTGGGCGGCGGCGCGCAGCCGCCCTATGCGGTGAGCGTGCTCAACCGCGATGGCAAGATCGCCGAAGCGACCTGCGAGCCGGCCAACCCGTCGAACCTGCGCTTCGAGGAAAAGATGGGCATCTACCGCTACAGCATGTACGAGCGCGCGGACTTTGCCGAGGTCAAGGCACGCGTGGCGGCGCCGACGATCTTCGTCGGCCCGGTGCGCATGCAGGCGATGGAGCTGTCGGTCGGCCTGCGCGGCACGCCGCACTACGTGTACCAGCTGTTCCTGCCGAGCGGGCACAAGGCCAGCGTCAGGCTGGATGGGGTTTCGGGCCGACTGGTCAGCGCCGAGGTGAAGTAGGCAACGCCGCCCGCCGGGCAGGGCGCATCAGTTGCGAAGCCACACGATCAGCGCGGCGGTGAGCACGATCAGCGAGCCGAACGTAAGCAGGGTGCCGGCGGTGCGCGGGTATGCCTCGGTCCATTCGTCCAGCGTGAAGTACATGCGGTCGCCGCCCTTGCCCAGCTTTCTCGGCGAATACCAGCGGTTGACCCTGTTGCTGAGGGCCGGCACCAGGTCGGTGGAGAGCAAGAGCATCGCGCCGATGATTATGGCGAGCACGCCGCCAATGATCAGAAACCAGCGCAGGCTTTCGACGATCAGCGCCACCAGGCCCGGCCGGGTGTCTCCGCCCAGTGCGGTGGCAAGCGATGCGAAGTCGACGCGGGTGAGCAGCATTGCCACCACGAAGGCGCCGCCGATGGCGAAGACCGCGCCGAACCAGCGGCGGTGACGGTAGACGGCGCGGTCGATGTCGCGCGGCACTTCCATCGGCTTCAGCTGGCTGCGCAACGAGGTCCAGCGGTTCAGGCTGCGCAGCAGCGGCAGGGTGCGCGCGCTGCCAAAGACCAGGCCCAGCCCGAGCGCGACGCCGGTCGCGCCGAACACGATGTAAACCCACAGCAGGAAGGGAATCAGAATCTGGTCGACGACGACGCCACTGCTGTGCAACATCGGTTGTCCTCCGTGGTCGTCAAGAGAGATGGCTGGGCGTAACTGTAAATGCCCGCCGCCCGCTTGCCAAACCCCCGCGGCCGGGCGCGCATATGCCCGCAATGCGGCAGTCATATGCCGGGCGCGCCCCCGGTGCGAGGCGGGCAGATGATCCCGCTGTCCGTGCCCTGTTCCGCAGGGAAATGACCGGGCCGAGCGAGCCCGCCGCGGCCGCCGGCCGGCGGTCGGGCAACCATCTTGCTTGTGGCCGCGGGGCGCGATCGGCAGTTCCGACGCGCGAAACCCTGCCCGGGAGCCGCGATGCTGTCGCCTCACCTCGTGGAGCACCGCAGAACCGCAATCCGGACCGGCCTCACCTATGTGACGGACGGCGGGGCGGGTATTTCCCGCCGCCGGGCAGGAAAAGGCTGGGCCTACTACCTCGCGGATGGCACCCGCATCACCGACCGGCACGAACGTCGCCGCATCAACTCCCTGGCCATTCCACCGGCATGGACCGACGTGTGGATCTGCGCCGACCCGAAAGGCCATATCCAGGCCACCGCGCGCGATGCGCGAGGGCGCAAGCAGTACCGCTATCACGCCTTGTATCGGGAGGCGCGCGACCATTCGAAGTTTCGCCGCATGCTGGAGTTCAGCGAAGTGCTGCCGGCGATCCGCGAGCGGGTCGAGCGCGACCTGCGCGGCCCGGAACTGAGTCGCCGCCAGATTCTTGCCGCCACCGTACGGTTGCTCGACCGCACGCTGATTCGCGTGGGCAACGACGAGTACGCGAAAGAAAACCGCTCCTACGGCCTCACCACGCTTCGCGCGAAGCATGTGACGGTGAGCGGCGGGAAACTGCTTTTCAGCTTTCGCGGAAAAAGCGGCGTGCAGCATGCGATCGCGGTGACCGAGCGGCGCATCGCCCGCATCGTGCAGCGCTGCCAGGACCTGCCGGGGAAGGAGCTGTTCAAGTACATCGACGACGATGGCAAGCGGCAGACCGTCACCTCGGACGATGTCAACGAGTACCTGCGTGCGGCGGCGGGGGGCGAAGTGTCGGCAAAGGATTTCCGTACCTGGGGCGGCAGCATGCTGGCCGCGCTGGCGCTGCGCGACACCGGGCCGGCGGCGACGCAGCGGGAGGCCGCCCGCAACATCAACCGCGCCATCGACGCGGTGGCCGAACGGCTGGGCAATACCCGCGCGGTGTGCCGAAAGTACTATGTGCACCCGGCGCTGCTGCAGGCCTACCAAAAGGGGCTGACGGTAGGGCCGACCGAGCCGGCGCCCAAGGGCCGCGCCCGCCGCTCGACGCCCGCCCTGCGTCGCGATGAAGTGGCGGTGCTGCAGTTTCTTCAGAAAATCGCAGGTCAGGACCTGGAAACTCAGGGCTCGGAATAGGCCGGTGCTCGGGGCTCGGTGCTCGGTGCTCAGTGCTCGGTGCTTGGCGTCCGGGTGCATTCAGTTTCCAGGCACTCAGTCACCAATGGCACCAGGGGAATCGAACATCGGGGGCCGTTCCTGGTGTTTCTTGTGGTTCGCGGCGATGCGCGCTTTTCCTTTGTGTCGTCTGCGTTGAATACGGCTGACGCCGGCCGCGGGCCGGCCTCCGGCACACCACCCGCCGCCGAGCCGATATCATGCTGTTCACCGGGTAACGTCACCGGGTGAATGCGTGCAGGAGGCCGCGAACATGAAACTGATCATAGCCAGACCCAGCCCTTACGCCAGAAAGGCGCGAGTCGCGCTGATCGAAAAGGGCATTGAATTCGAAACCGTCGTCGACAATCCCTGGCAGCCGGGCGCCGAGGTCGCGCGCTGCAACCCGCTGGGCAAGGTGCCCGCGCTGGTGCTGGACGACGGGCGGGTGATCCACGACTCGAAGGTGATCATCGAGTACCTCGAGACGCTGAACGCACCGCCGGCACTCATCCCCGCGGCGCCGGCCTTGCGGGTCGAGCACAAGCAGATCGAAGCGACCGCGGACGGCATTTGCGACGCGGTCGTCCTGATCCGTCTTGAGGGAACGCGGCCCGCGGCCAAGCAGAGCGCCGACTGGGTGGCGCGCCAAAGCAAGAAGATCGAGGCCGGCGTCGCCGACCTGTCGAGGCGGCTGGGCGAGCGGGAGTGGTTCACCGACAGCGGATTCGGCCTGGCCGAAGTGAGCACCGTCTGCATGCTGGAGTACCTCGACTTCCGGCACCCGCAATTCGACTGGCGCGCCGCTGCCCCGAACCTGGAACGCCTGTATCGACGTCTGTCCGGCCGCGAGTCGTTCGCCCGCACCAAGCCGGAAGCGCAGCAAATGCCGGTGCTGCAGTAGGCAGCCGGGCAGCTCAAGCACACGAGCGCGCCGCGAGCGCCTGCACGCACCGCGGCTGACGCCGACGCTGCGGCGGCCGGTGCGCCCGGCGCGATGGCTTGGGCAAAGCGTTGGCGTTCGTGACATCATCCCGGCGGCAAGGGCGAGATGCCTTTGCCGCGGCGGCTTCCTCCGCGCCCCTCACAATGACCGCGCAAGACATGACGCTCGAATTCAAAGGCGTGTTCCCCGCCCCGCCGACGCCGGTGGACGACCAGGGCGCAATCAACGAAAAGGCACTGCGCGCGCTGCTCGACGACAACATCCGGCACGGTTGCGGCGGATTCTGGATGGCGGGCAGCACCGGCGAAGGCCCGTTCCTCAGCGAAGCGCAGCGCGATGCCCTGGCCCGTATCTCGGCCGATGCCTGCCGCGGGCGCGCGCTGGTCATCATGCAGGTCGGCTCGATGAGCACCGCGAGCGCGGTCAGGGCGGCACGCACCGCGAAAGACGCGGGCTGTGCGGCGGTGTGCTGCCTGCCGCCGCTGTTCATGCCGCCCGGCGAGCGCGCCATCGTCGACTACTACAAGGCGGTTGCCGACGCGGCGGCGGGGCTGCCGTTCTTCGTCTACAACCTGCCGCAGCTCACGCAGGTGGAGTTTCTGCCGCCGCTGATGGAAAAGCTCGCGCGCGCGATGCCGACGCTCAAGGGCCTCAAGCATTCCGCGCCGGACTTCTCGAAGATCCGCGTGTTCGCCGACATGGGGTTCACGGTCTTTTCCGGCAACGGCGCATTCCCCCTGCCGGCGCTGACCATGGGCGCGGTCGGCAGCATCGACGCGCCGCTGACGCTGGCGCCCTGGCATTACGCCGAGCTGTTTGCCGCCTGGGAGCGCGGCGACCTGGCACGCGCAAAGGCGCTGCAGGACGGCGTGCGCAAGTATGTCGACCTGGTGTGGATGTACGGCGCCATGCCGGACGTGTGCAAGACCGTGCTCTCGGCGCGGCTCGGCATCGACTGCGGGCGCTCGATTCCGCCGGTGAACCGGCTGAGCGACGACGAGCGCCGCGAAGTGCTGAAGGCGGCGGAGGCCGCGGGTGTGATCCGTGGTGACAGCTGATCCTCAGGCCGGCCGAAAGGCCGGCTCACGCAACACGCAGCACACAGCACGCAGCACTTTTTCAAGGAGGAGGCCCCGATGATAGAACGCCATCTGCTGCCGAATCAACCCAAGCCGTTCAGTCACTATTGCCACGTGGTGCGTGCCGATCGCCACGTGTGGGTTTCGGGGTCGGTCGGCATCCGGCCCGACGGCACGATTCCCGACACCACGGTCGAGCAGTTCAAGGTGGCGATGGAGAGTGTCGACGCCTGCCTGCGGCAGGCAGGGGCCAATGCCTCGCAGGTGGTGAAGGTCACCATCTTTATGACCGACATCGCCGAGCGTCCGCTGATCAACCCGCTGCGCATCGAGTACTTCGGCGAGCATCGCCCCGCCTCGACGCTGGTCGAGGTGAGCGCGCTGGTGGATCCGCGGCTCAAGGTCGAGATCGAGGCGGTGGCGTACATCGACCGCTAGCCGCGCTTGCCGCGCGGCGCCAGGCCCGGATATTCAGCGGCTTGGAAATGTGCGGGCGCCGTAGCGCCGCGCATGCACCGAATCGAGGCACTGGCCCGTTCGCGCGGTTGCTGCGGCGCATTTCGGGTTTTCTTGAGCCAGGGCAAATCCTCCGAGGCCCCGGCCGTTACGCTCAGGGCTGTTACGCGCGCGGCATGTCGTGGTCCGCGGAGGCTGGCGCTCCGCGCGATGGCGATCAGAACCATTGGCGACGTGACGCTGTCTTTCAAGAGCCAAGCTACTTCAGTAAAGGGGGTCAGGATGAAGGACTTTATCGTCGAGGATCGCAAGGCAGGGCAGGTGGTGGTCGAAGGCAAGATCAGCGAGGCCGGCGGCGTCATCGTGGTCAACTCGTCGCTGGACGAAGGCACCGTCAAGGGCGTGATCAGCCAGATCAGCAAGGACGTTGCATCGGGCAAGACGCGCGGTCGTCTCGGCCCGGGCGAGCTGGACTGGGTGGAAGTCGAGCGCTGAGCGCAGCGCGTATGCGCGGCACTGTGGACTGGCCGCGGACGGAATTCAGGGCGCCGGACTTCGGCGCCCATTTTTTTGCGGCCGTCTGCTGTTTCGCGCAGTACGGTAATACGGAGTAAATTAGGCGCTGTCTGTGCGATCGGTGTCTCGATGTCGAAACCGCCCGAGTCAAATCCTTCGCGCCTCGACCGCGTGGTGGCCGAAGCGCGGCGCCATGCCGCCGAGCGCGAGGCGACCTACCGCGAGCGGGCGCTGAAGCTTTACCCGCATGTATGCGCGCGCTGCGGGCGCGAGTTCTCCGGCGCAAGGCTGCGGGAGCTGACCGTGCACCATCGCGACCACAATCACGACAACAACCCGCCCGACGGCAGCAACTGGGAGCTGCTGTGCATCTACTGCCACGAGAACGAGCACGCGCGCTTCGCCGACGAGGCGGTGCGCGACCGCGCGCGCGATGCCGGGCCGGCGCCGGCCACCTGGAGTCCGTTCGCCGATCTTCGGCAGCGGCTCGATGACGGCAAGAAGCGCGGCCGCTAGTCCCGGCGCGGACGGCCGGGGCACGGGCTGCGGCGGTCGATACCTGTTTGCCGAAGAGGAGGCAACGCAATGATCCAGACTCGCCCGCTGTTCACGCTGACGCTCGATGTGCCGCGCATTGTCGAACTCGGCGCCACGCCCAGCGGTGTGCGCCGCATCGCCACGGTGACCGGCGGTGCGTTCAAGGGCGAGCGGCTGAGCGGAACGGTGCATGCCGCGCCCGGCGGAGACTGGATCCTGGTGAGGCCGGATGGCGCGATCGTCCTCGATGTGCGCCTGACGCTGGAGACCAACGACTCGCAACTCGTCTACATGCGCTACCGCGGCCTGCGGCACGGTCCGGCGGAGGTGATGGCGCGCCTTGCGAAAGGCGAGCCGGTCGACGCCGGCAGCTATTACTTCCGCACGACGCCGGTGTTCGAAACCGCCTCGCCCAAGTACGACTGGCTGAACCGGATCGTGTCGGTGGCGACGGGCCGGCGCGAGGCGACCGGTCCGGTCTACGAAGTATTCGAGCTGCTGTGAGCGGCGTTCGCGACAAACTCGCGGCGCACGGGGCAGTCCCACGAACGGGCAGGGTATTGCCGAGGACTGCGCCGTGAGACTGCAAAGACCCGAGCCGCCGGTCTACGACCCCGGGCGAATGCCGCCGCCGCCAATGCGGCCGCCGCCCGACGAAGTGCCGGTCGACGATCCGCCCGGCCCGAACCAGGTGCCGGACGACGCCCCGTCACGGCTGCCGCCGGAAGAGGCGCCGGAACCGATCAGGCAGCCGCCCGGGCGCAGGCACCGCAACTAGGCGGACCGGCGCTCAGCGCTTGCCGCGAGGGCCCGCGCCGCTGCGGGTGCCGGGGCGCCGGTCGGGCGAAGCGCTCGTCCGGCGCGGCCCGCCGCTGTCGCCCGCGAGCCTGCTGATGCGCAGCTGCTGGCCCGCCACCCAGGTTTTCTGGAGCGTCCGGAAAATGTCCTTCGGCATGCGCGACCGCAGCACGACGATGATGTGGTCCTCCTGGATCTCGATGTGGCCGATATGCTGGCGCTCGAGCTGCGCCTCGTTGGCGATCGCGCCGACGATGTTGCCGGGTTGTACGCCGTGACGCCGGCCGACTTCGATGCGGTAACGCTCCATGCCGGCACGCGGGCCCCGCGTCGCCGCGCGCGGGGGGCGATCGTCGCGCGGCGGCTGCCTTTCCGGCGAGTCCGGGCGGGGCCGCCCGCGCGCCATGCTGCGTTCAACGTCCGGCAGCGCGGCCGCTTCCGCCAGCAGCGGCGTGTCCTCCTGCGCGATATGCGCGATCGCGGCGGCGATGTCCAGCGGCGAAGCCTGCTGGGCATGAGCGTACTGCTCGACCATTGCCCGATACGGCGCCAGTCCGGCGGCGAGACGCTCGTTGCCCAGGATCTCGGCGATGCGCGACTGCAGCCGGGCGATCCGCAGCGCGTTGATCGCGGCCGCGGTCGGCAGCTCCATCGGGGCGATGCTCTGGCGCGTGGCGCGCTCGATGATTCGCAACATGTGGCGTTCGCGCGGCGTCACGAACAGAATTGCTTCGCCGCTCCGGCCGGCGCGGCCGGTGCGGCCGATGCGATGCACGTAGGACTCGGTATCGGTCGGCATGTCGTAGTTGATCACATGGCTGATGCGATCGACGTCCAGGCCGCGCGCGGCGACGTCGGTGGCCACGATGATGTCGAGGTCGCCGCTCTTCAACCGGTTGACGGTTCGCTCGCGCTGCTTCTGCTCGATGTCTCCGCTGAGCGGCGCGGCGGCGAAACCGCGCGCTTCGAGCCGGCCGGCGAGGTCGGTGGTTTCCTGCCGGGTGCGCACGAAAACGATCATGCCTTCGAACGATTCGGCTTCGAGAATGCGGGTGAGCGCATCGAGCTTGTCGAAGCCGCCGCCGACCAGCCAGTAGCGTTGCCGGGTGTTGGCCACCGTCGAGGTCTTGCCGCGGATGGTGACTTCGGCGGGCGATTTGAGGTAGGTCCGCGCGATGCGCCGGATGGCCGGCGGCATGGTCGCCGAGAACAGCGCCACCTGGCGTGTGGCCGGCGTGTTCTGCAGGATCTTCTCCACATCTTCGATAAAGCCCATGCGCAGCATTTCATCGGCCTCGTCCAGCACCAGCAGCGACAGCGCGTCGAGCTTGAGCGTGCCGCGCTCCATGTGGTCGATGACGCGTCCCGGCGTGCCGACGACGACATGCGCCCCGCGGCGCAGCGCCTGCAGCTGCGGCACATAGTGCTGGCCGCCGTAGATCGGCAGCACATGAAAGCCCGGCAGGTGCGCGGCGTATTTCTGAAATGCCTCGGCCACCTGGATCGCCAGTTCCCGCGTCGGTGCCAGCACCAGCGTCTGCGGAAAGCGCCTCGCCAGATCGGTTCGCGCAAGTGCCGGCAGGGCGAATGCCGCCGTTTTGCCGGTGCCGGTCTGCGCCTGGCCCAGCAAATCCCTGCCTTGCAGCAGCGGCGGAATGCCTTGCGCCTGAATCGGCGAAGGTGCTTCGTAGCCGACCTCGTCCAGCGCCTTCAGGAGCGGCGCCGGCAGGTCGAGATCGGCAAAGCGGGTATCGGAGGATGTGGAGTGCGACATGGCAGGTGCTGTGATGGCGGATTCGAAACGGCGTTCGGGCGGCATCGTACGCGTAAATGAAAGTCTTCACAGGCGCGCGAGCCGCCACGGCGGCTGTCGGCGATCGGCGACAGTCGCCGATCGGCTGGCGTTCATCTTGCTCGCGGCGGACATGCAGCCTGGCATGGCGCTTGACGACGGCGCCACCGTGAACGAATCGCGGCGCGGCATGCTGCACCGAGCGACGAGATGGAGAAGACCATGAAGTCTGTTACCCGATGGATTGTCGTGATTGCGGCGATCGCGCTGATCGCGCTGCTGCTCTGGCTGCTGACGCAGCGTGGCGAGGAGCCGGCGCCGACTGACACCGGCGCGCTGGAGGCGCCGGCTTCAGCCGCGCTGCCGCCTGCGCCCGCGCCCAAGCCGCTCGAACCGGTTAACGCGACGACGCTGTTCGATTACAACCGGGCAGCGCTGCGTCCAACTGATGCGGCCAGGCTGGATGAGCTTGCCGGCGCGTTCGCCGCCGGCGGCTACCAGCGTATCGATGCGGTCGGTCACGCCGACCGCATCGGATCCGAGGCTTACAACCAGGCACTGTCGCTGCGGCGTGGCGAGGCGGTGCAGGCGTACCTGCTGACCAGGGGCGTGGATGCCGTCAGTGTACGTATCGAGGCGGCCGGCGAAAGCGAGGCTGTAACGGGCGACACCTGCCGCAAGATGGGCGCAGAGAATCGAAGCAACCGCAGGCTGATCGAGTGCCTGCAGCCCGATCGGCGCGTTCAGGTGACTCTGGTGCCCGCTCGATGATCCTCGCACTGCGCGCCGGCGCGCACGATCGGCATCGCCGCCGCGCGGCTAGCGCTGCGGCAGTGCGCCGCGCAAAGTCTCTGCGGCGCGCACGGCAAGCCGCGCCGCCAGCGTGCGGATATGCTTCAGCGCCCGGCCACTGCGGGCCCACGCCCGGCGCATCGGCCGGACGCGGCCGGGGCAAGGCTCGCTGTCGCTGTGGCCACAACGATGACACTTGCCGATATGGAAGATGGACCTGACCGACTGGATTTTGATGCCTTCGGACTGGCAGTCGCTGCATGCGGTCGCAAAGACCGCCTGCCCGCAGAACGGGCAGCTGTGCTGAGTCATTTTTACTCCTCCCTTGTTCGACCTGCAGGCGCAGGCGAGCCGCTGTTTTATTGAATGCACGGTCTCGGAATGAGCCTAGCCCCGATTTTCGAATGGAGTCAATACCCCGGACGGCGCGCCTGGGCCGCGACAGCCGCAATCTGCAAGAATCGGGGATCCGGCCCGGGGGAAGCCGCTGGACTGACCCCGGCCGGGCGGCAGGCGGGAGGCTTAGCCATGAATCATGTGTTTCGCGCGGGCCCCGGCAGCGTCGTTCCGGACGGCACCCGCGTCAGCCCGTTTCTCAATCCGACCGACAGCGCCAGCGGCCTGCCGGCCGGAATGTTCGAAGGCGCCAGCCTCGCGATCGGCGCGCTTGCGCCCGGTCAGCGCTCGCGCATTCACCTGCACCCGCTGGTAACCATGGTGACCTGGGTGATCGAAGGGCGCCTTCAGATCAGGATGAAGGATGCCGGCGCGCCCGCGCCCTATCTGCTGTCGCTGGAGCCCGAAGACGCCGCGCTCACTCACCCCGGCACTTTTGTGCAGCTGATCAATCCGGGCGAAACGCCGTGCCGGGTGCTGTACGTCTGCAGCCCCGGCTATGTCTGGCTGCAGGGCGCCGACGGCCGCATGGTGTACGACGATGCGCAGGTGTTCGACGACGACTGGTACGCACTGGCCGCCCGCGGCTATCCGCTGCCTGCCGCGGCGGACATCGAGGCGCTCAGGAGCGAGCGGCGTCGCGCCATCGCGATGCTGGCGCGGCAGAAGCGCGACGCGCTGGAATAGGACGGGGTGCCTGCGCCGGTTTCCGCAGGCCGATAACGCGGGCGCCGGGCAGCAGAAGCCCGGCGGATTCGCCGGGGCGCTGTCGCCCGGCTGCGGCGCTGCCGGCAGGCGATGCTTCGCGTGCAGGACGCCTATTTCGCCATCTGCACCAGTACGCGGCGGTTCTTCTGCTTGTCGGCGGACGTCTTCTCCGGCGACACCAGCGGTTTGGACGAGCCGACGCCGATCGGCTTGCAATTGAGCTGCATGCCCTTGGCCTTGAGCGCGGCGCACACCGTCTTCGCGCGTGCCAGCGACAGCATCTGGTTGCGCTCCACCGAGCCGTCGGAGTCGGTGTGCCCCTCGGCGGTGACGTAGAGGTTGGGCACCACCGCTTTCAAGGCATTCGAATTGTCGGTGATGATCTTGAGCAGGCCGTTGATCCGTTTTTCGTTGCCCTCGGCGAACTCGGCGCGGCCGGTCTTGAACTCGAACTGCCCGTCCTTGATCTGCTGGTTGGCGAGCTTCTTGTTGACCGTATCGAGCAGCGACGTGCCGCCGACCGCGGGCGGCTTCGGCAGCTGCGGCAGATCGACCGCTGCTGCCGGCAAAGCAAGCGCTAACAGGGCCAGCGCCGGAAGAAAAAGAAAAGAACGCATGACTGCACCTCGTGTAGGGGGAAGGCGGCGCGGAGTATAGGCGAAAAGCGCACGCGCAATGTGGTGCGATCAAGCCGCCAGTGCTTCGCCCCAGGCCCCTGCGTTCTCCACGCAGCACGGCCTTTTCATCAGGCCTGCGGCCAGAACAGGTACGCGTCCATCGCCAGGGCGCCGGCGCCCACGCTCTGGTGCACGCGCTCGACGCGCGGGGACTGTCCGGCGGCGGCGAAGGCGAGCGGCAGCGGCAGGAAATGTTCCGGGCTGGGATGCGCCCGCAACGCGTGCGGCGCGCGCTGCTGCCAGGCAGCGAGCGCGGCACGGTCGTTGGCGACCAGCGCCCGGTCGACCCAGCCGCGAAACTCCTCGACGTAGGCGACGGCGGGGGTTTCCTCGATATCGAGGCCATGGTGGCGGACATACTGCATCCATTCGCCGAGGTTGTGCGTCATGTGGCCGGAGCCGACGATCAGCACGTCCTCCTGCGCAAGCGGCGCGAGCGCGGTGCCCACGCGCAGATGATGGGCGGCATCAAGCGATGGTTGCACCGAGATCTGCGCCACCGGCACGTCGGCGTGCGCATACAGATAGCGCATCGGTACCCAGGCGCCGTGATCCAGGCCGCGGCAGCCGTTGCCCGAGGCGGGCAGGCCAGCCGACTTGAGCAGTTCGAGCGCGCGCTGCGCGATTGCCGGCGCACCGGGCGCAGCATAGTGAAGCTTGTACAGCTCCGGTGGAAAGCCGCGGAAGTCGTGAATGGTCTCGGGCCGCTCGCCGGTGGCAAGCATCGGCAGTTCGGTTTCCCAATGGGCCGAGGCGATCAGCACTGCGCGCGGTCGCGGCAGGCGCGCGCCAATGGCGGCCCAAGCGCTGCCCGCGGCACCGGCCTTGAGCGCGTGCATCGGTGAGCCGTGAGAGACGAAGAGGGTGGGGAGCATCCGTTGGTTCCGAGTAAAAGATCCGAGTAAAAGATATGTGC
>CALJLA010000020.1 GCA_937983055.1 uncultured Pseudomonadota bacterium | reverse complement strand
CGCGCGATGCCGGCCAGTTCCGCCGGCACCTGGTGGAGCGCATCCGCCGGCGGACGCGCGCAATCGAAGTAAACCTCTTTATGCTGCTCGCCGTCGCCTTCCTGGTGCGCGGCCGCCGTCGCCGCCAGGGCGCACAGCGTGAGCGCAATCACTGCTCGCATGCCTGTTCTCCTCCGGGTGTTATGGGTAGGGAGTATAGCCGCGACTGCGCAGAAGGCTGAAAACGCCGGCGGCGCGATGCCGCGCCGCCGGGTGCTCACAGGCGGGCACGGGGTCCCGCCTTTCGAAATGCACCGCGGCCGCTCAGTTCGGCAGCACGACGGTGTCGATCACATGGATGACGCCATTGCTCGCGGCGATGTCGGCCTTGACCACCTTGGCGTTGTCGACCTTGACGCCGCCGCTGGTGGACAGCGTCAGCGCCTGTCCCTGCACGGTCTTGACCTTGCCCGGCTTGACGTCGCCCGACATCACCTTGCCCGCCACCACATGGTAGGTCAGGACCTTGGTAAGCTTCTCCTTGTCGGCGAGCAGCGCGTCGAGCGTGCCTGCAGGCAGCTTGGCAAAGGCCTCGTCGGTCGGCGCGAACACGGTGAACGGGCCGTCGCCCTTGAGCGTGTCGACCAGGCCGGCGGCCTTGATCGCGGTTACCAGCGTGTTGAAGGAGCCGGCGGACACCGCGGTGTCGACGATGTCGGCCTTCTTCTCGTGATGGCCGGCGACGGCACCGAGCGACAGCATCGCGAGCGCCGCGCCGGCGATCAGGGAACGGAACAGAGCAAAGCTTTTCATGCAGTTTCCTTTCATTGGGTTCGGTTTGAAGATCTCCCCGCCCCCGGGTGCGCACAGAGACTGGCTGTCCATCGCGGGAGTTCCGCCGAACTTTTCCGGCGCACGCCGGTCGGCGGGAGCCATGGCGAATGCTTGACCGACCGCTGGTGTTCCTCGACCTGGAAACCACCGGCGCCACCGCGCATTTCGACCGCATCACCGAGATCGGCCTGGTCGAAGTCGACCGCGGCCGCTACGTCGGCGAATGGAGTTCGCTGGTCAATCAGCAGCGGCGCATTCCGCCCGGCATCCAGGCGCTGACCGGCATCACCGATCAGATGGTGGCCGATGCGCCGCTGTTCGAAGACCTGGCGCCCGAGCTGCATCGCCGGCTGGAGGGCAAGGTGCTGGTGGCGCACAACGCCCGCTTCGACCACGGCTTCCTGCGCAACGAGTTCCGCCGCCTCGGGCTGCGCTACGCGCCCAGGGTGCTGTGCACCGTGAAGCTTTCGCGGCGGCTGTTTCCGCAGGAGCGCCGGCACAATCTCGACAGCCTGATCGAGCGGCACGGCCTCAGCTGCGACAGCCGCCACCGCGCGCTCGCCGACGCGCGGCTGCTGTGGGACTTCACCCGCCGCATTCACGAGCAGCTCGACGCGGAATTGATACGCGCGGCGGTGGACGATCTGCTGCGCACGCCGGCCCTGCCCTCATACCTGGACGCGGTCGAACTGGACGCGATACCCGACAGTCCGGGCGTCTATGTCTTCTATGACGAGCACGACGCGCCGCTGTACGTGGGCAAGAGCGTCAGCCTGCGCAGCCGGGTGTTGTCGCATTTCAATG
The DNA here is from genome assembly GCA_937983055.1 of uncultured Pseudomonadota bacterium. Classification (GTDB taxonomy): domain Bacteria; phylum Pseudomonadota; class Gammaproteobacteria; order Burkholderiales; family Eutrophovitaceae; genus CALJLA01. Next base: position 23,113 of record CALJLA010000020.1, on the reverse strand, counting down.
GCGATCACAGCATCCGCAAGGACATGGAGATCAGCCGCAAGATCCGGCGCCTCGACTGGACCGAGACCACCGGCGATTTCGGCGCCAGCGTGATGGAGGCGCGGCTGATCAAGCAGCTTAATCCGCTGCTGAACCGGCGCCTGCGCAAGAACGGTTCGACCTGCGGGTTCGTCTGGAACGCGCTCGACGGGCCGGCAATCCCCACCCCGCGCGAGGTGAGCGAAGTCGACTTCGCGCACGCGCCCAACCTGTTCGGCCTGTTCCGTTCGCGGCCGGTCGCGCTCAACGCGCTGCGCGACCTGGCCGACGCGCACGGCCTGTGCCTGATCCGCCTGGGCCTGGAGCGCGGCAAGGGGCCCTGCTTCAACCACAAGATCAAGCGCTGCCGCGGCGCCTGTGTCGGAAAGGAAAGCGAGCGGGCCCATACCATGCGCCTGGCCGCCGCGCTGGCGCCGCTGCGCGTGCAGCCCTGGCCTTTTCCCGGCCGCGTCGGCGTGCGCGAGACCGACGCCGCCACCCGCCGCTCGCAGGTGCATGTATTCGAGCGCTGGGCGTATGTCGGCACGATGAATTCGCAGCTCGACCTGTTCGACGCGCTGGAGACCCGCTTCGAGCCGGGCTTCGACCTCGACACCTACAAGCTGCTGCAGAAACTGTTCAGGGATCCGCCCGCGAACGTCGAGATCTTCCCGCTCGTATAGCGAAGCTCGGGACTCCGGGCTGGAAGACAACGAAGCGAACCACCAAGGCACCAAGGACACCAAGGGCACCAAGAAGATCGAGAACCAGAGCATGACGGCGCAATGACACCAAACTCGTCGTTTCTGTTTCTCTTGGTGTATTGGTGTCTTGGTGGTTCGTTCATGCTTTCGTCTTTCTCCGCGTCCTCTGCGTTGAAGGCGTCTGAGGCCGGCCGCAGGCCGGCGCGCCGAGTCCGCCTTATCATTGTCCGGGCACCGAGCATTCGACCAGGAAGATGACCCCCGACACCCGCATCCCTCCCACGCCGCTGATCCTTGGCCTCGGCGGCCTGCTGCCGTTCATCGCGCTCGCGGCCGGCGCCTGGCTGCTGCCGCCGCCGGACAGCGGCCTGTCGGCCCGTTACGCGGCGTATTACGGCGCGGTGATCCTGAGCTTCGTCGGCGCGCTGCACTGGGCCTTCGCCATGCTGCTGCCCATCGACGAGTTCGACCGCGGGCGTGTCTACGGCTGGAGCATCGCGCCGGCGCTGGCCGCCTGGCTGGCACTGATGCTGCCCACCCGCGCCGGCCTGCTGCTGATGGCGATCATGTTCCTCGCGCATTACGCCATGGACCGGCGGGTCGCCCGCCTCGCCCGGCTGCCGGCCTGGTATCTACGCCTGCGGCTGTGGCTCACCCTCGGCGCCATTGCCTCGCTGCTCGGCACCCTGCCCCGCGCGGCCTGACCCCGAAGCACGATCGCGCGCCCGACCGGAACCCGCCATGCCGCCGCCCGACCCGCATGCAATCGCCGTGATGCTGCTCACCGTGGTCGCGCTGGTGCTGTTCGCGCAGGAACGCATCGCGCTGCAGACCTCGAGCCTGATCGTGTTCATCGTGCTGGTCGCCGGCTTCCAGCTGTTTCCCTACGAGGGCGAGGCCGGCCGCGTCGCGCCCGCCGACCTGATCGCCGGTTTCGGGCACGAGGCGCTGATCGCGGTGTGCGCGCTGATGGTGCTCGGCAAGGGCATCGAAACCACCGGCGCGCTGCGGCTGGTGGCGCGCGTGCTGGCGCGCCTGTGGCAGATCGCACCCGGCGTGTCGCTGCTGGCGACCATGCTGGTCGCCGCCATGCTGAGCGCCCTGGTCAACAACACGCCGATCGTGGTGATGCTGCTGCCGATCCTGGTGGCCGTATCGCTGCGCGCGAAGACCTCGCCGTCGAGCGTGCTGATGCCGTTCGGGCTGGCGACGGTGATCGGCGGCACCGTCACCACCATCGGCACGTCGACCAACCTGCTGGTGGTCGCGGTGGCGCACGACCTCGGCATGCGCCGGCTGGCCATGTTCGACTTCGCCGTGCCGATGGCGCTGGTCGGGCTGATCGGCATTCTTTTTCTGTGGCTGGTGGCGCCGCGCCTGCTGCCGGCGCGCGCGCCGCTGCTGTCGGACCGTTCGCAGCGGCTGTTCCGCGCCGAGCTGCACATCGGCGAGGACAGCCAAGTCGCCGGCAAGACGCTGGCCGAGGTGCGCAAGCTCACCGATGGCGAACTGCGGTTGGTCGAGGTGCGCCGCGGCGACGGGCCGTCGCTCGCGCGGCTGCCGACGATGAAATTCGCGCCGGGCGACCGCCTGCGCGTGGTCGACACGCCCGAGCGGCTGAAGGAACTGGAGGGCCTGCTTGGCGCCAGCCTGCATAACCGCGAAACGCCGCAGCCCGAAACCGCGCCGGAGCGCGCCACGGAGGGCGAAGAAGCGTCCGGCGAGGACGGCGAGCAGGAGGAAGCCGCAAAGCAGCGCCTGGTCGAGGTCGTGGTCACCGAGGATTCGCCGCTGAACGGCTCGACCATCCGGCGCGCGCGCTTCGCCGACGAGTACGGCCTGTTCGTGCTGGCCATCCATCGCGGCCAGTTGGAGGACGCCGTCCAGCGCGAGGGGCTGGGCGATGTGACGCTGCGTACCGGCGACGTGCTGCTGGTCCAGGGCAGCGCCGCCAGCATCGCGCGGCTGAAGGCGACGCACGGCTTCCTGGTGCTCGACTCGCGCATCGACCTGCCGGACACGCGCAAGGCGCCGCTGGCGCTCGCCACCATGGCGGCGGTGATCGCCGCCGCCGCGACCGGCATGCTGCCGATCAGCGTGTCGGCCCTGATCGGGGTGACGGTGATGCTGGCAACCCGGTGTCTGAGCTGGAAGGAAGCCGGCCAGGGCCTGAGCTCGCAGGTGGTGATGATCGTGGTGGCGAGCCTTGCGCTCGGCATCGCGCTGACGGCCACCGGCGCCAGCGACTGGATCGCGCAGGCCTTCGTGCGCGCGAGCGCCGGCCTGTCGGCAACCGCGATGCTCGCCGCGCTGATGCTGCTGACCGCGCTGCTGACCAATATCCTGTCGAACAACGCGGCCGGCATCATCGCCACGCCCATCGCCATCGGCATCGCCCGCCAGCTGGAGATGTCGCCGGAACCGTTCGTGATCGCGATCATTGCCGGCGTCAATCTCAGCTTCGCGACGCCGATGGCCTACCAGACCAACCTGCTGGTAATGCACGCAGGCCGTTACCGATTTCTCGACTTCGTGCGCGTCGGCGCGCCGCTGGCGCTGCTCATGCTCGCCGCGTACACCTTCGCGATACCGCGCTTCTTTCCGTTCTAGGCGCTCACCGCTCGGCGAGAAAACCCTCGAGCGCGCGGTTGAACGCCTCGGGCTGCTCGATGTTGGACAGGTGCGAGGCCTGCGGAATCACGACCAGCGTCGAGCCCGGAATGGCGTCGCGGATCGCCTCCGACATCGCCACCGGCGTGCCGGCGTCCTGGTCGCCGACGATGATCTGCACCGGGCAGGCGATCTTGCCCAGCCGGCCAGTGATGTCCAGCGTGCGGATCGCGTGGCAGCAGCCCACGTACCCGTCCACCGGGGTCGAGCGGATCATCGCCGCCACCGGCTCGATCGCATCGCGGCGCCGCTGCCGGAACGGCTCGGTGAACCAGCGCGCGAGCGTGCCGTCGACCAGTGCCGCCATGCCCTGCGCACCCGCCATTTCGATGCGCTGCTGCCATACCGGCTGCGCCTCCGGCGGGATACGGCTCGAGGTGTCGCACAGCACCAGCGAGCGCAGGCGTCCGGGGTACCTGAGCTCCGACCACATGCCGATCATGCCGCCCATCGACAGCCCCACGAAGTGCGGCTGTTCCACCCCGGCCGCCGCCAGCAGGCCATGCAGATCGTCCACCAGCATCTCGAAATCGTAGGCGCCCGCGGGCGCGTCGCTGCCGCCGTGGCCGCGGGTGTCGAAGGCGAGCACGCGGTAGCGCCGGCGCAGTTGCGCGATCTGTCCGTCCCACATGCGCAGGTTGCAGGCGAGCGAGTGGCTGAGCACCACCCAGGGACCCTGCTCGCCATGAATCTCGTAATTGATGCGGATGCCGTTGGTCTGCGCCTTCATCGCCGCCCTTTCCTCGCTGTTCACCGCCCGAGTATAGCGCCGGGGTGTAACATGCCCGCGCCCGCCGCGCGCGCGGCGACCGCGGAACTTCAACGACAAGACAACGGGAGGAGGCTGAAGTGAGAGCAGTCCAGTACGTGGGGCGCGACGATGCCCGGCATGTGGCCGTGGTGTCCGACGACGGCACCCAGCTCAACATCGTGCGCGGCGCGCGCAGGCTCTATGACCTTGCGCTCGAAGCCGCGCGGCTGAAGGAGCCGCTGTCGTCGCTGCTCGCCCGACGCCTGTCCGGCAACAGCGAGCCTTATGAGGACGCCGTGCGCGAGAAGCGGCTGCTCGCGCCATTCGATCACCCCGACCCCTATCACCACCTGGTGACCGGCACCGGGCTGTCGCACCTCGGCAGCGCGGCGGCGCGCGACTCGATGCACGCCAAGCTGCAGAAGGACGAGTCGGAACTGACCGACTCGATGAAGATGTTCAAGTGGGGCGTGGAAGGCGGCAAGCCTGCGCCGGGCAAGATCGGCACCGCGCCGGAATGGTTCTACAAGGGCGACGGCCGCTGCGTGGTCTCGCCGGAGCAGCCGCTCGAGCTGCCGGCCTACGCGCTGGACGGCGGCGAGGAAGTCGAGATCGTGGGCATCTACCTGATCGGCGACGCCGGCGAGGTGCTGCGCGTGGGCTATGCGCTCGGCAACGAGTACGCCGACCACGTGATGGAGCGGCAGAATTACCTCTACCTCGCGCACTCGAAGCTGCGCCAGTGCAGCTACGGGCCGGAACTGCTGCTGGGCGAGCTGCCCGCCAGCGTGAAAGGCCAGGCGCGGCTGCTGCGTGGAGACCAGGTGCTCTGGCAGGAAGACTGGCTGTCGGGCGACGACAACATGTGCCATTCGATCGCCAACCTCGAGCACCATCATTTCAAGTATCCGGAGTTCCGCCATCCCGGCGACGTGCATGTGCACTTCTTCGGCGCCGCCACCGGCAGCTTCACCAAGAAGATCGAGACCCGGACCGGCGACGTGTTCGAGATCAGCGCGCCGCTTTTCGGCCGGCCGCTGCGCAACCCGCTCGGCTCAGCGCGCGAACCTCAGCGCCTGATCGAGGTGCGCGCGCTTTGAGCGGCTGGCATGTGATCTTCGGCACCGGGCCGCTCGCCATCGCGCTGATGCGCGCGCTGCGCGCCGACGGGCTGCCGGTGCGCATGCTCAACCGCAGCGGCCACGTGCCGTTCGACAAGGATGCCGACACCCAGGTCGGCGGCATCGATGCGGCGCTCGCGGCGCACACCTGCGAGGTCTGCGAAGGTGCGAGCGCGGTGTATCACTGCATCGGCCTGCCTTACCCGCAATGGGAACAGCTGCCGGCGATCGCCGAGGGCATCGCCGAAGGCGCCGCGTTTGCCGGCGCACCGCTGGTCTACGCCGACAATCTTTATCTGTACGGCGCCGTCAGCGGGCCGATGACCGAAGACCTGCCGGCCACCGCCACCACCCGCAAGGGCCGCATCCGCGCCGCCATCGCCCAGCGCCTGCTCGAGCGGCACCGGGCAGGCGGGCAGCGCGTCGCGATCGGGCGCGGGTCCGATTTTTTCGGCCCCGGCGCGACGCTCAATGCGGCGATGGGCAGCCGGGTGTTCGCGCGCGCCCTGGACGGGCGCCGCGCGCAGCTGATCGGCAATCCGGACCGGCTGCACAGCTACACCTATCTCGGCGATTTCGCGCGCGCGTTGAAAACGATTGCGCTGGACGACCGCGCGCATGGCCATGCCTGGCATGTGCCGTCGGCGCCGGCGCTGACGACCCGCGCGTTCGTCGAGCGCGTCTACCGCATCGCAGGGACTACCCCGCGATCCGCCGCCGCGCCGAGGCTGGCGCTGAAGGCGCTCGGCCTGTTCGATCCGCAGGTGCGCGAGCTGATCGAGATGCTCTACCAGTTCGAGCGCGATTTCGTGATGGACTCGGCCCGCTTCGAGTCGACCTTCGGACAGGCGCCGACGCCGCTCGACCAGGCCATCGGCGAAACGCTGGCCTGGTTTCGCGACCACGGCGCTCAGGCACGGGATCGGCCCACCCGATTTCGCCGCCAGCCCTGACGCCGCCGGCAAATCGGGTGCCGCTCAGTGCGGCAGCCGGCCCGCCACGCTGTAGTCGACGATGACCGGCAGCGCATAGCCCGGGTATCCGCCCTTGAGTGCCGCGCTCGCCTGTTCCCGCGTCGAGCGGGCGGCGGTGGCATCGATGAAGGCGCGAAGGTATTCGCGATTGCGCGCGATCAGCTCGATGCCGCCGGCAGGGCCGTGGCCGGGATAGATCGTCTCGGGCGACAGCGCCTCCAGCCGCTCGAGCACGGCGAGCCAGGCCTCGGGGCGATTCTCGGCAAGCCACAGGTGTACATCGCTGTACACCAGGTCGCCGGCAAGCAGCGCGCGGGTGCCCGGCAGCCACAGCACGGTGGCATGCGCCGAATCCGCCTGGCCGATTTCGATCAGGCGGATTTCCTCGCCTTCGAGAAACAGCGGTCCGGCATCGATCGACGCCGGGCGCACGAAGTCGTCGGGCACCTGATCCTTGAACACCGGCTTCCAGGCGGCAATCGCCTGCGGCGCGTAGGCCTCGATGCCGGCGATCACCTCGCGGGTGGCCACGATGCGCGCATCAGGAAAGGCTTCGCGCAGCACCTGCAGCCCGAAGAAGTGATCGGGATGCCCATGCGTGACGATGATGTGGGTGAGGTTTCTGCCCGAGCGGCGCACGAACGCCGCCAACCCGGCGGCCTCGCCGAGCAGAAACTGGGCATCCACCAGCACCGCGTCGCGATCACCCGCAATCAGGTGCGAATTCACCGCAAAACCGCTGTCAGGGGCGGTGTAGGTCGTTACGGTCAGCCCCGCCGCGCGGCCGGTGGCGGCCAGCGACAGCAGCAGAAACAGGCATGCAATCAGACCTTGCAGGGGTTTCATCGGGTTTCCTTTCGCTCAAATGGGCCGGTCGGGCCGCTTGGGTGCGCGCCCGCTGGTTGCGCAAAATAGGAACCTTGGTTACCTTTCGCAAGTAAGCACCCGGAGGTAACCAGTTACCCGATGGAAACCAGAAGCCCGCCCCGCTGGAATATCTACAACGCGCGCTGCCCGACGCGGCTGGTGCTCGACCGCATCGCCGACAAGTGGACGGTGATGATCGTCGGCTGCCTGGCACAGCGCACCCAGCGCTTCGGCGAGCTCAAGCGCGAGCTGAGCGGCATCTCGCAGAAAATGCTGACCCAGACCCTGCGCGGGCTGGAGCGCGACGGCCTGATCTCGCGAAAGGTCTATGCCTCGGTGCCGCCGAAAGTCGAGTATTCGCTGACGCCGATCGGCCGCACGCTGGTCAAGACGCTGCGCGAGATTCGCGCCTGGGCGGAGGGCAACATCGAGGCGGTGCTGGCTGCGCAGGCAGCGTTCGACCGCGCCGCCGCCGAGGCGGACGAAGCGGCGCGCGACGGCGTCAAGGTGGTGCGCCTGTCGGACCGGCGCCGCGCCCAGCAGTCGCGCACGGATAAACCCAGGGGAGGAAACCGATGATCTACGAACTGCGCATCTATCACGCCGCGCCGGGCAAGCTGCCGGCGCTCAACGCACGCTTCCGCAACCACACGCTGAAGGTGTGGGAACGCTTCGGCATTCGCCAGGCCGGCTTCTGGACCACGCTGATCGGCGAAAACGCCAACGCGCTGTACTACCTGCTCGAGTGGGAATCGCTCGCCGAGCGCGAGCAGAAGTGGAACGCCTTCGTCGTCGACAAGGAATGGGTGGCGATCCGCGCCGAGACCGAGAAAGACGGCCCGCTGGTGGCGCGCATCGCCAACCAGATCCTGACGCCGACCGATTACTCGAAGATAAAATAAACTCCCGTGCGCGCCGCCTGTCACAGCGAACGGGCGGCGCGTTTTGCGCCTGTCGCCGGCTGGCGACAGCGTCGTACCGGGCGACTGACGCAGTGCGCACGCCGCGCAACTGCCGTCGGCACCGGATCAACTCGGAGGCTCACTTCAGGTGTTTCAGTTTCGCGCAATCACGGCGACCGGCGTGCTCGGTCTCGCACTCGCATCGACTGCGGGCCACACATTCGCCGCCGACGGCAAGCTCACCGGCTCGACCGGCATCGACTACACCACCGGCAGCTATGGCGAAGCGATCGACACCTCGATCGTCTACATCCCGTTCACCGGAAAATACGAAACCGGCCCCTGGCTGTTCAGTCTCACGCTGCCTTACATCCGTGTGAGCGGCCCGGGCGGCGTGGTGCGCGACGTCGGGTCGGTAGGCACCGCGGGCACCGCGCGCCGGACGGAATCCGGCATGGGCGATATCGTCGGCACGGCCACCTACAATTATTGCTGGGACCCGCAGCGGCAGCTTGCGATCGACTTCACCGGCAAGCTCAAGCTCGCCACCGCCAACGAGCGCAAGAACCTCGGCACCGGCGAAGAAGACCTGCACGTCCAGGTCGATGCCTACCAGAGCCGCGGGCGCTGGACGCCGTTCGGCACGCTCGGCTACAAGTTTCTCGGCGACCCGCCCGGCGTCGATCTGCGCGACGTGTTCTATGCCTCGGCGGGCGCGACCTACCGGCTGGACGATGAGCGCATCGTCGGCGCCATGTGGTACGGCCAGCAGAAGACCACGGCACGCGGCTCGGCACAAAGCGAGATCACCGGCTTCTACAGCCGTAAGCTCGACGCCGACTGGCGCGGCCAGTTCTACGGGCTGCTGGGCCTGAGCGATGGCAGCCCGGACGTCGGGCTCGGGTTTGTTGCCACCCGGCAGTTCTGAAGCATCGACAGCAGACGCCGCGAGCCGCGGCCGTTACCAACGAGGAGGTACACAATGAACGGTCTTTCCATCACCCGCACGACGTTGGCCGGCCTGGCCTTCGCGCTGCTGATCGCGGCCGGCGTGCAGGCGCAGGATGCCGGCCCCGGGCTCGACGACGACATCGCCGGAATGGATGCGGCCGGCAACGACGTTGCCGAGGGCAGCGTGGTCGACCGCTTCGCCTCCGATTTCGAGACCTTCGCCGGCTCCTCCGAGAATGCCGGCGCCCTGGTCAGGGGGCTGCGCAGCGGCAGCGAACTCACGCTGGCGCGTAACGGCGACAGCACGAGCTTCACCCCCGCGACCGGCCATCTCGGCTATGGCGGGGTGTACATCAGCCTGTCGCTCGCCAAGGCGCTGCTCGAGCGCGACGGGATCACCGAACCCACGCCCGCGCAGATCGCCGCGGCGCTGAATGGCGGCGATGTCACGCTGGGCGACGGAACGGTGGTTACCTACGCCGGCATCCTTGCGCAGCGCGCCGACGGCGCCGGTTGGGGCCAGATCGCAAAGGCCGAAGGCTTCAAGCTCGGCCCGGTCATCGCCACCCTGCGCTCCGGCAAGGATCATCTGTCCCGGCACGCGGCGCGACCCGGCAAGCCGGATCATGCCGGCGGACCCAAGGCCGGCGAGCGGGCCGAGCGGGCCGCGAAACCGCAGCGCGCGGAGCGCGCCGAACGCCCGGAAAAGCCGCAGCGGGCGGAGCGCCCGGAAAAACCGGAACGGCCGATGCGGGTCGAGCGCCCCGAGCGGCCGGAACGGCCGGACCGGCCCGGCAAGTCCTGACGCCCCGCCGAAGCTACATCGATTCCTTGATCAGGCGCCCGTTCGCCGCCTGCAGCGGGCGGGCGTTCATCGGGTAGAGGCGCGCGAACACGTCGACCTGCGCCTGCGATACCGGCACCGGCGTTTTCATCACCAGCCACAGCACGCCCTCGGTGCACGGCGGCGTGGTGAGCGAGCCGATATAGGCGTAGTAGCCGCGCTCCGCCGGCAGCACCGCGTTCCAGTCCATCTGCACCTCCGGCAGCACGGTCTCGCGACCCTGCTCCAGCGGCAGGTGCGGCCACAGCCCGCGCAGCATGTCGTTGGGCTGCCCGGACAGCTCGAACAGCACCGCCACGATCGCAAGCCGGCCGTCTTCGGCGGCATGCACCAGGTGCGCGGACAGCGCATGGCGTTTGCCGTCGACCACTTCCTCGGCCGGATTGTGGAAGTGCAGCTGCTTCAGCTCGTAGACGCCGCCGCCCACCGAGATGAAGCTGCCGGGCGCGGCTTCCACCCGCACCGTGTGGCCGTTGTCGACAATGCGCAGCGGCGAGGGCCGGTAGTCGAAGGCGATCGGCTCCAGCTCCAGCCGGGCGCCTTCGCGGATGTCGATCGGCGACTGGCGGGCGCCGGAGGCGCACTGCGCATATCCCGGATCGAGCTTGCTCCAGTGCTCGGGGCCGCTGCGCCCGGCGTAACTCCAGTGCGCGGCCGGCGCGGCGGGCTTGTCCTGTCGCACCGCCGCCTTCACCAGCGCCGCCTCCGGGCAGTCGGGCGCCGGCTTCTGCCTGGCCGCCGTGCGCGGCTTCGCCGGCTTTGCCGGTTTCGCGGCTCGGGCCTCGGCCCTGGATTTCGGCTTCTCCGGCGCGGGCTTGACGAACACCGCCTTCTGGATCGGCGCATCCTTTGCATCGCGGCGAGCCGGCGCCGGCTTTGCCGGCTTGCGAGCGACCTGCGCCTTGGCCAGTTCCAGCTTGGAGGGCGGATTGCAGGCCAGCACCAGCAGCTTCGAGCGCACCGAGTCGGTTTCCACGGTGCGCTCCGGGAACAGCCCCTGCACGTCGACCCGCCGCAGCTCGCTGCCATCGGCCTGGTAGTAGACGTTGAGCAGCGGCACGGCGGTACGCTTCAGGCAGTCGTAGCGGTACAGCGACTGCACGCTCTGGAAACGCTCGCCGGTATGCTCGCCGGGCTGCAGTTCGGCGAATTCGGCGCGTTCCCAGGCCTGCGCGTAACCGTTGTCGCGCACGGCGGTGCTGCGGTCGAGGAACACCTTGCGCTCGCGATTGATATCGACCGTCTCCCACAGCGGGGCGGCGGCCGCCTGGCCGATGGCCATCCCGAGCACCGCCCCCACCAGCAATTTCCTGTCTTGCATGTCCGCCCCTGCGCCTGCCGATGTCAGGGTTTATCGGTCGCGGCGCCGATTCCTTGATGGTCTCCGGCCGAGAAGCTACAACTGGTCGTTGAGAAAACAGGCACTTGGACTAAAATGCAGGGTCTGGCCGCTGGGAGGCGGCCGATTGTCTGCCTGCAGGGGAACCGGGATCATGGACGAGAAGCTGGTATACAACATCAATGTCGTGTCGCAGGACGTGCTCGACACGCCGGAGGCGATCAAGCAGCGCCTGCCGCTCACCGACCGCGCCGAGCAGACCGTGCTCGAGGGCCGTCACACCGTCGAGCGCATTCTCGACCGCAAGGACCACCGGCTGATGGTGGTGGTCGGGCCCTGCTCGATCCACGATCCGGTCGCGGCGATGGACTACGCGCAGCGGCTCAAGCGCCTGTCGGACGAAGTCGGCGACACGCTCTACATCGTGATGCGGGTGTACTTCGAGAAGCCGCGCACCACCACCGGCTGGAAGGGCCTGATCAACGACCCGCACATGAACGATTCCTTCGACGTCGGCGAGGGGCTGCAGCGCGCCCGCAAGCTGCTTTCCGACATCAACGAGCTCGGACTGCCGACCGGCACCGAGGCGCTCGACCCGATCAGCCCGCAGTTTCTCGGCGACCTGGTGACCTGGAGCGCGATCGGCGCGCGCACCACCGAGTCGCAGACCCACCGCGAGATGGCGAGCGGGCTGTCGACGCCGGTCGGATTCAAGAACGGCACCGACGGCAGCCTGTCGACCGCGATCAATGCCCTGCTCTCGGTGTCGCGGCCGCACAGTTTCCTGGGCATCAACCAGCAGGGCCAGGTGGCGGTGATCCGCACCCGCGGCAACCGCTATGGCCACGTCGTGCTGCGCGGCGGCGCCAAGGGCCCGAACTACGACTCGGTCACCATCGCCCTGGTCGAGCAGGAACTCGCCAGGCAGAAGCTGCCGGCCAACATCGTGATCGATTGCAGCCATGCCAACTCGAACAAGGACCCGAAGCTGCAGCCGCTGGTGATGAACGACTGCACGCACCAGATCCTGGAGGGCAACCGTTCCATCGTCGGCGTGATGCTGGAAAGCAACCTGCACGCGGGCAATCAGTCGATTCCGGCCGATCTGGGGCAACTGAAGTACGGCGTGTCGGTGACCGACGCCTGCATCGACTGGGAGACCACCGAGAAGCTGCTGCGCGACACCCGCGCAAAGCTCAAGGACGTGCTGCCCGCGCGGCTGCCGAGGCTGGCGGAAGTCAAGTCGCTGCGCGCCTGAGCGCGCGCGGCGCTGCGCTCAGGCACCCGCGCCGCCGTCAGGCGCGGCGCGCGCGAGCACCGAATACACCATCGCCGCGATCGCCAGTTCGGCCGGCATCAGCAGCCATACCAGTGCCGCCGACATCGGCTCGACGCCCGGCAGGCTGCCCAGCCGGGTAAGCAGCCAGGCGATCAGCCCGGGAATCGCAACGCACAGCAGCAGGATGCGCACGGCATGGCCGCGCGAGAGCTGCCACGCCCGCGACAGCGCCTGCACCGCGCTCGCCTCTTCCACCGCGATGATCGGAAACGCCAGCAGCACGCGGCTGGCGAGGTAGGCGCCGGGCAGCATCACCATGAGCAACAGCGTGCCCTTGCCGAAGCGCTGCGGATCGGGCACCAGCAGCCCGACCAGCGAGCCGACGAAGAACACGAGCGCCGCAAAGGCGAAACTGACGCCCATCATCGCCAGCAGGAAGCGCGATTCGCGCAACGACCAGGATAGCGGCCTCGGGTCGCGGTCGCCGCCGAGCAGGTAGACCCGGTAACTGCGCACCGCCAGCATGACGGTCAGCATGAACATCGGCAGCGCCCACAGCACCGCGCCGCGCTGCTCCGGCCCGCCCGGCCCCCAGCGCAACTCCGCCAGCGACACCACGATGCCGCCGCCCAGCGGCAGCCACAGCGCCCGCGCCAGCCGCGCGCGCCGTTCCCAGAACAGCATCAGCGCGGCCCCCACCACCTTCAGCAAGGGCAGGTTCATCGCGACAGCTCAGCCGCCGGCCGCGTCAAAGGCAACCGTGACCCGCCGGTTCTTCGCGCCCTTGTTCTCGATCTTCACCACCGTCACGCGGCCGATCTCGCCGGTACTTGCGACATGGGTGCCGCCGCAGGCCTGCAGATCGACGCCGGCGATCTCGAGCAGGCGCACACGGCCGGCGCCGCGCGGCGGTGCGACACTCATGGTCTTCACCAGCTCGGGGCGGGCATCGAGCTCGGCATCGGTAATCCAGCGCGGCGAAACCGGGTGCGCGCCGGCGATCAGTTCATTGAGGCGCTGCTCGATTGCCGCGCGGTCGAGCGCGGCGTTGGGCAGGTCGAAATCGAGGCGGCCGGAATCCGCGCGCACCGATCCGCCGGTGACCGGCGCGGGAATCACCGCCGAAAGAACATGCAGACAGGTGTGCATGCGCATGAGGCTATGACGGCGCGCCCAGTCGATCGCCGCGGTCACGCGATCGCCGGGGCGCAGCGGCGGCGCGCCCGGCGCCGGCAGATGCAGCACCTGTCCCGCGACCGGCCCCTTGCGCGTGTCGATCACCTGCACCTCGCGTCCGTCGGCCGCGACCAATCGGCCGCAGTCCCCCGGCTGTCCGCCGCCCAGCGCATAGAACACCGTGCGATCGAGCACGATGCCTTGCTCGCCGGCGGCCATGACTACCGCCTCGCATTCGCGCAGGTACGCGTCCTGGTAGTAGAGGAGTTCCGTGGTCAAGCGTCGTCCAGTGGTCGCTCGCCGGGCGCGCCGTCGGGCACGCGGCCATCGGGCCATTCGGCGAAGGGAAACGGCTTCATCTCCGAATTGTAAGTGAGATAGCGCCAGCACTGCGCCGCGTAGCGCGCCAGCGATTCGCCCAGCGCCTGCGCCCGCGGATGCGGCCCGCCCAGCAGCAGCGCGCACAGCACCTGGAACGCGGTCACCGCCCACATCACGATCTCGGCGACGCGGTAAAAAATAAAGAACAGCACCATGTACAGCAGGCGCAGCCATTTCGAGCCTGACGCCTGCGCTTGCGCATCGACCTGCACCTCATCCTCCTGTGTCTTCGTGATCGGCAATAGGCCTGACAGGGCGCGCTCCGTATAATTCCCCCTGGCACGCACGCGGCGTCGACAGTCTGCCGCCCGGATTTGAATTTTCCATGAATGCTCCCCGCCCACTTCGATTAGGCCTGGTACTTGGCAGCGGCGCCGCCCGCGGCTGGGCGCACATCGGCGTCATCCGCACGCTGCAGGAAGCCGGCTTCAGGCCCGACCTGGTGTGCGGCACCTCTATCGGCTCTCTGGTGGCTGCGGCCTACGCGATGGGCCGTCTCGATCACCTGGAAGACTGGGTGCGCGGCCTGACCTGGCAGGATGTCGTCGGGTTTCTCGACATCTCGTTCGACGGCGGGCTGATCAAGGGCAACAAGCTGATCGAGTTCTTCCGCAGCACCTTCGAAGCGCGCGACGTGGCGGATACCGACATTCCCTTCGCCGCAGTCGCCACCGACCTGCAGACCGGGCGCGAGGTCTGGCTGCAGGAAGGCTCGGTGTTCGACGCGGTGCGCGCATCGATCGCCCTGCCCGGACTGTTCACGCCCGCCCGCCATGACGGGCGCCTGCTGCTCGACGGCGGGCTGGTCAATCCGGTGCCGGTGTCGGTGGCGCGGGCAATGGGCGCCGACGTGGTGATCGCCGTGGATCTCAATGCCGATTTGCTCACGCGACACACCACGTCGACCGGCAAGGCGGCATCCCGCCTGGTCGCCGAGAGCGGCGCGAGCAAGGTGCTCGCGCGGCTGCAGGCGAGCATCGCCTCGATCCTTCCCGGCGAAGACGGCGGCCCTGCATCGCCGTCGATGCTCGATGTGCTGTCGGCCAGCATCAACATCATGCAGGTCAGGGTCACGCGCAGCCGCCTGGCCGGCGATCCGCCGGACGTGCTGCTGGCGCCGAGACTGTCGGGCATCGAGCTGCTCGATTTTCATCGGGGGAAGGAAGCCATCGCCGAGGGCGCACGCGTCGCCGAGGACCGGCTGCGGGAGATCGAAGAGCTGCTAGGCGCGCACCGCTAGGCGGCCGCGGCCGCATGCCGGCGCGTGCTATGCTCGATTCAGGTTTGCATTGAAGGCCTGACCGATGTTCGCGTCGCTGCTGCAAACGCTGGAATCGTCATTCGGCACCGCCCTGTCGCCGGCAGGCGACATCGCCTTCTGGCTCGGTGCGCTGATGGTGCTGTATGTAATCGCCGCGCCGGTGGCGCGCAACCTGATTGAAATGCAGGCGGCCGATCTCGGCATGGAACGCGAGTGGATCATGCAGTGCCTCGCCTGCCGGCGGGTGACGGTGGTGGCCGGCAATACCTGCGAGCATTGCGGCCGCTCGCTCGGCATCCCGTGGACGGTGCGGCTGCGCAACCTGTTCGGCAACGAAGGCGAGGCGCGCTGGGTGCGCGGCACGCGCTGGGTGCTGACTTTCGCCGGCGTCGCACTGTTCGCCGCGGTCACGCTGTTCGCCCTGATTTCCAGCGGCGCATGGCAGCCGCAAACGCAGATTGAGCGGCTGTTCGTCGGCCTGTCGCTGGTCGCCTGGGCCGGACTGGGCTGGCTGCTCGGCCGGGTATTCGGCATCGGCACCGGCGGACCGATCGCGCGGGTGCGCGACGCGGTGTTCGCGCTGGCGGTTGCCGCGGTGCTGTCGGCCACCACAGCAGTCGCGGCGGCGGCGCGCCCGGTGCCGGAAACCGTGGTGGCCCGCGTTACCGTGCAGGGACAGGTCGCCCAGTTCGGCGGGCGCTCGATTCCGCTGGTGGGGCACCAGCTCGGTTTCGAGTACCTGCAGATCGATCACGACACCGCGGGCTTCCGGCGCGTGGTGCCGCTGGCCCTGCTCGGCGCGCAGCGAATCGAGCTCGAGCGCGGCGGCGTGACCGGGGCGCTGACCGATCACCTGTGGAACAACGCCCAGACTTACGCCCGCCGCGGCCTGCAGGTGCGCCGGCGCGTCGAGCAGATTCCCGCCTACGAGGCCGGCATCTACGAGGTGATCCTGCGCGGCGGCGAGATCGAAGTACGCAGCTACGCGAACCCGCCCGCCTGACGGCGCACGCCGCCGCGAGGTCTCATCGCATCACGAATGGATTGCCGGTCTTCGCGCCGGTATTGATCCACACGCTCTTCATCTGCAGGTATTCGTAGATCGCCTGCATGCCGTTCTCGCGCCCGACGCCGGAATCCTTGTAGCCGCCGAACGGCGTCATGAAGCTCACCGCGCGGTAGGTGTTGACCCAGACCGTGCCCGACTGGATGCGCTCCGACATGCGGATCGTGCGCGCGATGTCGCGCGTCCAGACGCCGGCGCCGAGCCCGAAGCGCACGTCGTTGCCGATGCGCACGGCATCCGCCTCGTCCTTGAACGGAATAATCGACAGTACCGGGCCGAACACTTCCTCCTGGGCGATGCGCATGCGGTTGTCCACGCCGGTGAAGATGGTCGGCTCGACGAACCAGCCGGTACCGCACTCCGGGCGCTTGGCCGGCCCGCCGCCGAGCTGCAGCTTCGCGCCCTCGCTCTTCGCGACATCGATGTAGGACAGTACCTTCTCGTACTGCGGGCGCGTGGTCACCGGACCGACCTGGGTGTCCAGGCTGAGCGGGTTGCCCATCTTCGCGGTCTTCGCCAGCGCCAGCAGCTTTTCCACGAACCGGTCGTGAATCGATTCCTGCAGCAGCAGGCGCGAGCCGGCGATGCAGGTCTGCCCGGTGGCGGCAAAGATACCGCTCACCGCGCCATTCACCGCGTCTTCCAGATCGGCGTCCTCGAACACGATGTTCGGCGACTTGCCGCCGAGCTCCAGGCCGACCTTCTTGAAGCCGCGCGCCGCCGCCTCGTTGATGATGCGGCCGGTGGCATCCGAACCGGTGAAGGAGATCTTGCGGGTAAGCGGATGCTCCACCAGCGGCATGCCGACTTCCTTGCCGTAGCCGGTGACGACATTGACCACGCCCGCCGGGAATCCGGCCTCTTCGACCAGCTTGGCGAACTCGAGCGCCGACACCGAGGTGAATTCCGAGGGCTTGAGCACCACGGTATTGCCGGCCGCCAGCGCCGGCGCCAGCTTCCAGGCGGTGAGCATCAGCGGCGAATTCCAGGGCGTGATCGCCACCACCACGCCCAGCGGCTCGTAGCGGGTGAAATTGAAGTAGCCTTTCTTGTCCACCGGAATGACCGCGCCCTGCACCTTGTCGGCGAGCCCGCCGAAGTAGTAATACCACTGCGGGCAGTAGTTGAGCTGCGCCGACATCTCCGCGATCAGCTTGCCGTTGTCCTTGACTTCGATTTCGGCCAGGCGCTGCGCGTTCTGCGCGATCAGGTCGCCGAGCTTGCGCAGCAGCGCGCCGCGCTGCGTCGCGGTCATTTCCGGCCACGGCCCCGAAGTGAACGCAGCGTGCGCGGTTTTCACCGCGGTGTCGGCATCCTGCGCATTGCCGCGCGCAATCTGCGCCCAAGGCTCGCCAGTGAAGGGGTTGTAGCTGTCGAACCACTCGCCGCTGGACGGCGCCACCCACTCGCCGCCGATGTACATCTGGTATTTCTGCATGACCGTTCTCCTCCCGTGGATCTAAAAAACTTCAACGCCGAGTAAATACGAAAACATGTGCGAACCACCAAGGCACCAAGGCCACCAAAAAAGGCCAGGCCCTGAGTTTACTTCGTGCCTTCGTGTGTCGCTTTTTGCCTTTCCTCCCCCTCCTCGGCGTAGCGCTCTCAGCCGCCAATCCCTTCGCCTCGCCCGGAAAAAAACAAAGTGCGAAACACGAAGGCACGAAGGAAACAATTCGCTCGGTTCTCTTGGTGGCCTTGGTGTCTTGGTGGTTCGCCTTCCGCTTATTGCTTTCCTCCGCGCTGAGTGCTCATCCCTTCGCCTTTCCCCGTGCCCGGCACCCGGGCCTCGCCCTATTCTCTCACCCGCTCCAGCGCCTGGCGCAGATGGGCAACCGAGGTGTTGCCGCCGCAGCAGATGACGCCGACGCGCTTGCCCTTCAGCTCGCCGCGCATCCGGTAGGCGGCCGCCAGCACCGCGCCGGCAGCCGACTCGGCCAGTGTGTGGCAGCGCTCGATCCACCACGCCATGCCCTGCAGTATCTCGTCCTCGCTCACCAGGTGAAACTCGTCCAGATGGCGCGACAGTATTTCCAGCGTCATTTCCGCCGCTTCGCCGGTCGACAGGCCTTCGGCGAAGGTCCTGTTCGGCCGGCGTTCGATGCGCCCGCTGCGCCAGGAATCGTGCACCGCCGGCGAAGCGGCCGCCTGCACGCCGATGACCCGGATGCTGCGGTCGACGCTCTTCGCCACCAGGCAGGCGCCGGCGGCGCCGCTGCCCAGGCCCACCGGCACGACGATCGCATCCAGCGCCGGTTGCTGCTCGATCAGCTCCAGCGTCTCGGTGGCAACGCCGGCGATCAGCATCGGCTCGTTGGCCGAGTGCACGAAGCGGTAGCCGTTGTCCCGCGCCAGCGCCTGGGCATGCACCACCGCGTCGTCGAAGCGCTCGCCATGCTCGACGATCTCCGCGCCCATGCCGCGGATCGCGGCCAGCTTGCCGGCGTTGGCGCCGTGCGGCACGCAGATGTAGGCCTTCACCCCGAAAAGGCGCGCGGCGAATGCGAGCGACTGGCCATGGTTGCCGGTACTGGCGCTGACGATGCCGCGGCTGCGCTCTTCCGCGCTCATCGAGGCAACCAGGTTCACCCCGCCGCGCACCTTGAACGCGCCCACCGGCTGGTAATTCTCGTGCTTGACCCAGACTTCGGTGCCGATCAGGGCATCGAGCGGGGCGTAGCGGTAGGCCGGCGTCACGCTCAGGTAGGGCGCAATGCGGCGCCGGGCGGCCAGTACGTCGCGAAAGGTCGGCAGCCCGAGGCCGGCGGCCGACTTGCGCGTCAGATGATCCTTGATGCTTGCAACCGCCATGTCCGCCCCCATGTACCCGATACTGTTGTCAGGATGCCCGTATGGACGCTCATCACCATCACGTCGTCTGCCCTGGTTGCGATGCGGTCAACCGCGTTCCCGAAGCCCGTCTCGGCGAGTCGCCGGTGTGCGGGCGCTGCAAGGCGCCGCTGTTCACCGGCCGTCCGGTGGCCCTGTCCGAACGCAATTTCGCCGCCCAGGTCGAGCGGTCGAGCCTGCCGGTGCTGGTGGATTTCTGGGCGCCCTGGTGCGGCCCCTGCCGGATGATGGCGCCGCATTTCGAGCGCGCCGCCGCCCGCCTGGAACCCGCGGTGCGGCTTGCCAAGCTCGACACCGATGCCAACCCAGCGACCGCCGGCCGCTTCGCCATTCGCAGCATTCCCACGCTGATCCTGTTTCGCAACGGCCGCGAGATCGGCCGCCGCGCCGGCGCGATGGACGCGCAGGCGCTGGCCGACTGGGCTCGCAGCGCATTGTAATCGCAGCGCGGGCAGGCAAACGAAAACGCCGGGTGGAGCCCGGCGTTTTCGCATGCGCAACGGCGAAGGAATCAGCCGTGCTTGAACACGACGGTCTTGGTGGCGCAGAACTCGAACAACGCTTCGAAGCCTTTTTCGCGGCCGTGCCCGCTTTTCTTGACCCCGCCGAACGGCAGTTCGATGCCGCCCCCGGCGCCATAGCCGTTGACGAACACCTGGCCGCAGCGCAAGCCCTTGGCCACCCGCATCTGGCGCGCACCGTCGCGCGTCCACACCCCGGCCACCAGGCCGTAGTCGGTGCTGTTCGCCAGGCGCACGGCATCGGCTTCGTCCTCGAACGGAATCACCGACAGCACCGGGCCGAACACCTCCTCGCAGGCCAGGGTGTTCTCGCGCGGCACCGGACCGAACAGCGCCGGCGCCACGTAGAAGCCGACGCCCAACACGCCGTCGGCGATGCGCCCCTCGGCCAGCAGCGCGACGCCGTCCTGCTTTGCGCGCGCGATGAAGCCCTCGACCCGCTTCTTCTGACCGGCCGAGATCAGCGGTCCGCAATCCAGATCCATGGCGGCGCTGCCGACCCGGAGCTCACTGAATCGCGCGGCGATCTTCGCGACGAACCCGTCGTAGGCATTGCGCTGCACCAGCACGCGCGAGCCGGCCGAGCAGGTCTGCCCGCCGTTCTGCACGATGGCGTTGACCACCACCGGAAAGGCCGCCTCGATGTCGGCGTCGTCGAACAGGATCTGCGGCGACTTGCCGCCCAGTTCCAGCACGCAGCCGATGTGGTTCTTCGCCGCCGCCTGCTGCACCAGGGTGCCGACCTCGGGCGAACCGGTGAAGGACAGGAAATTGATGCCCGGATGCGCCGACAGCGCCGCGCCGGCCTCCTCCCCCAGCCCGGTGACCACGTTGATCGAGCCCTCGGGGAAACCCGCCTCGAGCGCCAGCTCGGTCAGGCGCAGCGGCGTCATGCATGCCTCTTCCGCCGGCTTCATCACCACCGCATTGCCCATGGCCAGCGCCGGCGCCAGGCTACGCCCGAACATCTGCGCCGGGTAGTTCCACGGGATGATGTGGCCGGTCACGCCCAGCGGCTCGCGCAGGATCGCGACCATGTAGCCTTCGAGAAACGGAATGGTGTCGCCGTGCACCTTGTCGGCCGCCCCGCCGTAGTACTCGAAGTAGCGCGCGGCCGCGGTGATATCCGCGCGCGCCTGTTTCATCGGCTTGCCGGTGTCGAGCGCCTCCAGTTCGGCCAGCTCGTCGAAGTGCTCGAGGATCTTCTGCCCGAGTTTCATCATCAGCCGGCCGCGCTCGGCCGCCGGCATGCGTCCCCAGGCGCCTTCGTCGAAAGCCCTGCGCGCGGCCGCCACCGCGGCGTCGATCTCGCGGGCACCGCCGCGGGCAATGGCGGCGAACACCTTGCCGTCGTTCGGCGACAGCACTTCAAGCGTGCGGCCGTCCGCCGCCGCGAGCCAGCGCCCGCCGATCAGGTTGTTGCGCGCGGCCGGCGTGGCCGCGCGCGCGGCTGTAGCAGTTGTCATTTTGGTCTGCTCTCCTCCCGAAGAAAGACTTCTCTCAGCTCTTCAACGGCAGCAGCGTCAGCTCCACCCGGCGGTTGAGCGCGCGCCCTTCGGGCGTGTCGTTGCTTGCAACCGGCCGTGTCTTGCCCGCCCCGATGGTGATCATCCGCTCAGACTTGACGCCCTTGCTCACCAGATACTGCGCGACCGTGTTCGCGCGCCGCTCGGACAGCGCCTGGTTGGCGGCGTCGCTGCCCACGCTGTCGGTGTGCCCGGCCACCTCGACGATGGTCTTGTCGTACTTCTTCAGCACCAGCGACACGCTGTCCAGCACATTGAAGAAGCGCGCATTCAGGTCGGAGCTGCCGGTGGCGAAGGTAATGTTGCCGGGCATGTTCAGCGTGATGTTGTCGCCCTGGCGGGTGACGCTGACACCGCTGCCCTGCAGCTGCTCGCGAAGCTCGGCTTCCTGCTTGTCCATGTAGGCGCCGACGCCGGCACCGGCCAGCCCGCCGACGCCGGCGCCGATCAGCGCCCGCTTGCGCCGCTCGCGCGCGTCATCGCCGCTGATGGCGCCCACCACGGCACCGGCGGCCGCGCCGATGGCCGCGCCCTTGGTGGTGTTGCTGACCTTCTGCTCGCCGGTATAGGGATCGATGGTCTGGCAGCCCGCGGCCAGCAGCGCGCCGGCGAATGCGGCAGTAATGAGGTGAATGTTCCTGAATGACATGCTCATGCTGGATACTCCCTTCTTAATTGTTGGATGCCCGAGAACGCGATCGCGCCGGCTCTGAGACCGGCGGCCGCGTCGAAAGGTTGCCGCCATTTTACCAATCGCCACCGGCAGGGCCGGCGTCGCCGATTGGCGACAGCGCGCGCACCGATGCCATAATCTGCCGAACGCTCCGCGGAAGTTCGCGATGACACGCCTGCACGCTCTCGCCGCCGCCCTGCTGCTCGCCGGGCTGGGCGCCACGCAACCCGCGCCTCCGGCCGGTGCACAGGTCGGCGCCGCCGCCGACGCATCGGCCTACTCGCGGCCGGTGCCGGGCCTGTCGCCGGCACAGGCCGAGCATTTCGCCCTCGGCCACCGGATGTTCAACAACAAGTGGGCGTTCTACTGGTTCGAGCATGCCGAATGGGGCCGCGGCCCCACTTCGAACGCCCAGTCCTGCGCCACCTGTCATGCGCGCAATGGCCGCGGCCTGCCGCCGGATGCCGACGGCCTGCGGTCGGAAGGTGCCGCGGCAGTGGTCGAGGAACTGCTGATCGACAGCCATATCCACGTGCGCGCCGAGCCGGCGCTGCACCTGGTGGTGCGCGTGAGCCTGCCCGGCGACGGACCCAACGGCGCGCCGCGCCCGCATCCGCACTACGGCGACCAGCTGCAGAATTTCGGCGTGCGCGGCGTAGTGCCGGCGGAAGCCGATGTCAGGGTGCGCTGGCGGACCGAGACGCGCACCCTGGCCGACGGCGAGACGGTGGAAATGCGCGCGCCGGTGCTCGCCCTCGAGCGTTTCGCCTATGGACCGCTGGGCGAAGACGTCATGCTGTCGCTGCGGCTGGCGCCGCCGCTGATCGGGGCCGGTCTGCTCGAGGCGGTGCCCGACGAGACCCTGGAAGCGCTGGCGCGCGCGCCTGCCGGCGAGGGCGTGCACGGCCGCCTCAACCGGGTGTGGGACCCCGAACGTCAGGCGACCGTGATCGGCCGCTTCGGCCTGAAGGCCAACCATCCCGGCCTGCGTGAGCAGGTGGCGGCGGCTTTTCTGAACGATCTGGGATTGAGCTCACCGCTGTATCCGGCGCAGAACTGCCCGCCGGTGCAGCGAACCTGCGCCGAGCAGATGGTGGCCGGCCGCCCGGAGATCAGCGAGCTGCGCCTGGCCGCCACGGTGTTCTATCTGGGCGCGCTCGAGGTGCCGGCGCGACGCCGCGCCGGCGAGCCGCAGGTGCAGCGCGGCGAAGCGCTGTTCCGCGCCACCGGCTGCAGCAC
>CALJLA010000019.1 GCA_937983055.1 uncultured Pseudomonadota bacterium | reverse complement strand
GCCATCATTTCGACCTTGTCGCGGTTTTCCTCGATCAGTCTGCGCGCCAGGGTGTATTGCTCGTCGATGATGCGGCGAATCTCGCCATCGACTTTCTGCATGGTCGCCTCGGACACGTTCTTGTGCGTGGTGATCGAGCGGCCAAGGAACACCTCGCCTTCGTTCTCGCCGTAGACCATCGGCCCGAGCTGATCGGACATGCCCCACTCGGTGACCATGCGCCGCGCCATGTCGGTCGCGCGCTGGAAGTCGTTCGAGGCGCCGGTGGTCATCTGCTGCATGAACACCTCTTCGGCAATGCGCCCCCCGAACAGCACGGAAATGTTCTGCAGAATTTGTTCGCGGTCCATGCTGTAGCGGTCTTCCTGCGGCAGCTGCATGGTCACGCCCAGCGCCCGGCCGCGGGGGATGATCGTCACCTTGTGCACCGGATCGGTCCTGGGCAGCAGCTTGGCGACCACGGCATGGCCGGACTCGTGATAGGCGGTGTTGCGCCGCTCGTGCTCAGGCATGACCATGCTCTTGCGCTCGGCGCCCATCATGATCTTGTCCTTGGCGCGCTCGAAGTCGTCCATGTCGACCAGCCGCTTGTTGGCGCGCGCAGCGAACAGGGCCGCCTCGTTTACGAGATTCGCCAGATCGGCGCCCGAAAAGCCGGGCGTGCCGCGGGCAAGTATGTCCGGACGCACGTCGGGGGCCACCGGCACCTTGCGCATATGCACCATCAGAATCTGCTCGCGGCCGCGAATGTCGGGCAGCGGCACCACCACCTGACGGTCGAAGCGGCCCGGCCGCAGCAGTGCGGGGTCGAGCACGTCCGGCCGGTTGGTGGCCGCGATCACGATCACGCCCGGGCCGGTCTCGCAGCCGTCCATTGCCACCAGCAACGGATTGAGGGTCTGCTCGCGTTCGTCGTTGCCGCCGCCGAGACCCGCTCCCCGCTGGCGCCCGACCGCATCAATCTCGTCGATGAACACGATGCAGGGGGCGTGCTTCTTGGCCTGCTCGAACATGTCGCGCACTCGCGCGGCGCCGACGCCGACGAACATCTCCACGAAGTCGGAGCCGGAAATGGAAAAGAACGGCACTTTCGCCTCGCCGGCAATCGCCTTGGCGAGCAGCGTCTTGCCGGTGCCGGGCGAACCCACCATGAGCACCCCGCGCGGGATGCGGCCGCCCAGTTTCTGGAACTTCGACGGGTCGCGCAGAAAGTCGACCAGCTCGGCGACCTCTTCCTTCGCCTCCTCGCAACCCGCCACATCGGCGAAGGTGACCGTGTTGGTGGACTCGTCGAGCATGCGCGCCTTGCTCTTGCCGAACGAGAAGGCGCCGCCGCGCCCACCGCCCTGCATCTGGCGCATGAAGAAGATCCATACGCCGATCAGGAGCAGCATCGGGAACCACGACACGAAAATGTTCATCAGGAGCGAGGGCTCCTCGTCGGGCTTGGCCTCGACCGCGACGCCGGCCTTGAGCAGGTCGGACACCATCCACGGGTCGTTGGGCGAATACACGGTGTAACGACGGCCGTCGTTCTTCTGCACGCGCAGCACGCGCCCCTCGATGACCACCCGCGAAACAGTGCCCTGCTTCACGTCTTCAAGGAACTGGGAATACTCGAGCGTCGACTGCTGCTGGTGCCGGCTGCTGAACTGATTGAAAACCGTCATCAGCACCAACGCGATGACCAGCCAGATGGCGACGTTCTTGATCAGATTGTTCAAGGTTGCTCCTTAGCACGCCCGGCGGGCATTGCCCGCCCTTTTGAGACTCATTCTAAACCGATTCGCCCGGCCCGGCCCCGGTTTCCGGATGCAATCCGCGCGCCAGCAGGTAGAACTCGCTCGAGCGGCCCCGCGACGCTTTCGGCTTGCGTACCGACACCGTGTCGAAGTGCCGGTTCATTTCCCGACGCAACGCCTCGATGCCCTGTCCCTGAAAAGCTTTGACCAGCAGGGCGCCGCCCGGTTTCAGGTGCGCCAGCGCGAACGCCAGCGCCAGCTCCACCAGGTGCTCGGCGCGCGCCTGATCGGCAGACGCGATGCCGCTTATGTTGGGGGCCATGTCCGAAAGCACAAGGTCGACGGGCTTGCCGGCGAGCACGGTTTCGAGCGCGGCGAGCACCGCGTCGTCGCGAAAGTCGCCGCGGATGAAGGTCACGCCGGCAAGCGGCGCCATCTCCAGCAGGTCCAGCGCGATTACCTGGCCGGTTTCGCCGACACGCGGCGCAATTACCTGCGACCATCCGCCGGGCGCTGCGCCGAGATCGACCACCCGCATGCCGGGGCGCAGCAGGCGGTCCCGCTCGAGCATCTCGATCAGCTTGAAGGCGGCGCGCGACCGGTAGCCCTGCTGCTTGGCCTGCCTGACGAACGGATCGGTCACGTGTTCGCGCAGCCACGCCGCGCTGGTCTTGCTGCGCGCCATTACCTAGAATCGCACCCTGAGGAAGCCAACGGTTTGATCACACTCACTCCCGCCCAAAGATCACAGCTGCGTGCCCGCGCCCACGCCCTGCATCCTGTCGTGATGGTCGGCGACCGGGGGCTCGACGAAGCGGTCATCGCCGAGATCGAGCGCAGCCTGCAGGCACACGAACTGATCAAGATACGCGTCTCCGGCGCCGAACGCCGCGACCGCGAGCAGATGCTGCTGGCGCTGTGCGCCCGGCTGGACGCGGCACCGGTACAGCACATCGGCAAGATTCTGGTGGTGTACCGGCCGCTGCCCGAGGGCACCGCGGCGGCCAAGCCGCGGCGTGCGCCGCGCCGCGCCGCACGCTTGCCCAAGCGCGCTTACCAGAATCGCTAGCGCCCGCGCGCCTGCAGCGCGGCCAGGGCGGCGCCAAGCACTGCCGTTGCCACGTACAGTCCGGCGGACAGGGCGTGCCACCCGGCGAAGCGCTCGCGCACGGCCCAATCCATCACCTGCCCGGGCCCGGCCTGCTCCCTGAGCGCCGCAAGCACCGGCGAGACCCCTAAGTCGTTG
Organism: uncultured Pseudomonadota bacterium; assembly: GCA_937983055.1. Classification (GTDB taxonomy): domain Bacteria; phylum Pseudomonadota; class Gammaproteobacteria; order Burkholderiales; family Eutrophovitaceae; genus CALJLA01. The sequence goes on along the minus strand of CALJLA010000019.1, from coordinate 178 downwards.
AGCGCGGTCAGCACAAGCATCGCCGCCAGGATCCAAAGGACCGCCCCGCGTACGGCCGCCGCGCGGTGCACGGCGATGCGGTGGGCGGCCAGCCAGGCCCCGCAACCCAGTCCGATGTAGGCCATCTGTGTGAACAGCGCGCCCGCCACCGTGCCGGCAAGCGCACGCTCGGCCAGCA
>CALJLA010000018.1 GCA_937983055.1 uncultured Pseudomonadota bacterium | reverse complement strand
GCGCGCGGTCCCGGACTTCGGATCCCTGCCACCGAACACCGCGACGCAGCCCTTGCGCACGTCCGGCAGCACACCCACCGCCTCTTCCAGTTCGTGCGGATAGATGTTGCGCCCGCCGCGGATGATGATGTCCTTCACCCGCCCGGTTACATAGACATCGCCTTCCGCCAGGTAGGCGCGGTCGCCGGTATCCAGCCAATCGTCATGGAACAGCCGCGCCGTCTCTTCCGGGTTGCGGTAGTAGCCGGTGGTGGCCGAGGGCCCGCGGAACTCGAGCCGGCCCTCGATGCGCTCGTTCACTTCCACGCCCGCATCGTCGACGATGCGCACTTCGTGGCCGGGCAATGGGCGCCCGCAGGCGACGAAGCGCAGCGGATTCGGATCGTTCGCCGCCGCGCGCCGTGCCTTGCCGCGGGAAGCGAAGGGCGCCCGCTCGACTCGGTCGATCAGCGGCCCGCGTCCCATCGGGGGACACAGCAGCCCCACGGTCGATTCCGCCAGGCCGTAAACCGGCGCGAGCGCCTCGCGTTTCAGCCCGAAGCGGCCGAAGCGCGCTGCGAAGCGCTCGAGCGTGTCCGGGCTTACCGGCTCGGCGCCATTGGCCATGAGCCGCAGCGAACCAAGGTCGAGCCCGCGCAACTGTTCGTCGTTTGCCCGTTTCAGGCACAGCTCGTAGGCGAAATTCGGCGCCGCGGTCAAGGTGCCGCGATGGCGGTGGATGGCCCACAACCAGCGCTCGGGGCGCGCAAGAAACGCAAGCGGCGACATCACCACCAGCACATTGCCGAAATAGAGACTGGCAAGCCAGGCGCTGATAAGCCCCATGTCGTGATACAGCGGCAGCCAGCTTACGAACACATCGCGCGGCGTGACGTGAATGGCGCTGCCGATCGCGCGGATGTTCGCCAGCAGGTTGGCGTGGGTGAGCACCACGCCCTTCGGATTGCCCGTGCTGCCCGAGGTGTACTGGATGAAAGCGACATCCTCCGCCCCCACCGGCACCGCGTTGAACGCGCCGCGGGCGCCGGCGGGCACGTCGATGCAGATCACCCTGCGCAGCCCCGGCACGCCGGCCTCGAGAATGCGCGCGACCGGCATCGCTTCCGGCGTCGTGATGAGAATGCCGGCCTGGGCATTGGCGAGAATGCCGGTGTGTCGGCGCACATGCTCCTCGATCTGGGACACGCGCGCGGGCGGATAGATCGGCACAGGAATGCCGCCGGCGAGCAGAATGCCGAAGTAGGAGAAGAAATACGCCGGGCAGGTCGGCAGCATGATCGCCACCGTCTGGCGCGGCATCAGCCCCTCGCGCTGCAGCGTCTCGGCAACGACCGATGCGCCCGCCTGCAGCGCCGCGTAGCTGATGTCCGCCTCACCGGCATCCGACAGGTAGCGGATCTGCGGCCGGTCGGGATGCGCCCCGACATGCCAGTCGAGCGCCTCGGGCAGCGTTGCCGCATGATCCGGATGCCCGGCCGCGGTCGCGCCGGCCGGCGCCCGCGGACGACGCACGTCGCGCGGCCGCGCCCCCACCGTGCACGCCGCCTGCAGCGCGAGCAGCAGGTGCTGCGGGGTTTCGGCCGTCATCAGCGTGCTGTCCGGAAGGATGACGTCGAAGCGCGCCTCAAGCCGGTGCAGCAACTCCACCCGCGCTAGGCTGTCGAGCCCCAGATCTCGCTCGAGCGAACTGGCCAGCGCAACGTGGATGTCCTGCGCCGGCTCGCGCCGCAACTCGGCCACCGTCGCCCGCACCACATCGAGCAGGGCGGCGGCGTCGACGGCCGCGCGTGCGGAACCCGCAACTGTCCGCTCGCTCATCGTGCAGGGCCCCGGCTGGCGCACGCCCATGCCGGCAGCCCCCGTAGGGTTTTCGCCGTGAGACGCACTCCCTCACGATAGCCACGCGGGTCTATCGCGCGTTGACCGAGGTCAATCCGGCGGGGGCAGTCTGCGGCCTTGATGGATCAAGCGGTCACGCGGCCCAAGCCGCGCTGGCGACCGCGCCGGGCGGCAGCACCGGACGGCGCTCTCAGTTCAGGGTTGCGCGGCGACCGACTGGGACGCGCCCGGTCCCTGCGCGTAGGCTTCGGCGATCTGCTGCGCGAGCTGATACACCGCCATCGCGTAGTTCTTGCTGCGGTTGTAGCGGGTGATCACGTAAAAATTCTGCAACGAAATCCAGTGCTCCTGGGCGTCCTTGCCGTCCAGCGAGAACAGCCCGGCCTCGACCGATTCCGGCAACTCCTCCGTGGGTTCGACGCCGCGCGTCTTCATCTCGGCCAGGGTGAGGTTCGGTTTCAGCCCGCGTTCGAGCAGCGCCAGCGCGTCGCCGCCAGACAGCCGTGCCGGCACCGTTACCGGCTGGCCGGCGGCCCAGCCGTGCGCGTGCAGGAAGTTCGCCACGCTGCCGATCACGTCGGCGATGCTGTTCCACAGGTCGACGCGACCGTCACCGTCGAAATCCACCGCGTAGCTGCGGTAGCTGGAGGCGATGAACTGTGGCACGCCCATGGCACCGGCAAACGAGCCTTTGACCTGCAGCGGGTCGAGCCCGTTGTCGCGGGTGAGCAGCAGGAAATGCTCGAACTCGCCACGGAAGAACTGGGCGCGGCGCTCGACCTCGAACCCCAGCGTGTACAGCGAATCGATCACCCGGAACCCGCCGGTGCGGCGGCCGTAAATTGTTTCCACGCCGATGATGGAGACGATCAGTTCCGGCGGCACGCCATAGACCTCGCGCGCCCGCTGCAGCAGGGGCGCATGCTCCTGCCAGAACTTCACCCCGCCCTCGATGCGCGTCGGCGTGACAAAGATGCCGCGGAACTCATGCCAGGGCTTGGCGGTGGACGGTCGCTCGAAGGCCTTGATGATGTCTTCGTTCGGCTTGAGCGCGCCCATCGTGGTGCGCAGCCGTTCGCGATCGAAGCCATGGTCCTGGGCCATCTTGGCGATGAAGGCCTCGACCTCGGGCTTGAGGCGGATGCGTTCGGGCGCGCCGGCGGGCGCTGCCGCGATTAGCCCGGCCGCGAGAAACACGCCGCAAACGGTCAGCAGTGCGCGGCGACGGGTCATTGCACCGTGCGGTCGATCACGACCCGGATGCCGTTCGCACCCGGCGAAACCACCGAGCTGCTGCCCTCCAGATCGCCGGCCGCGCGCTGCGCGCCACCCGACCGGGATACGCGCGCCGCGACCACCAGCTCCGGGAAATTCGAAAGCTTCATTTCCGGCACCATCGCCATCGAGTCGTCCAGACGGAAATCATACGGGAGGTTTTTGACTTGCACACGCGTCACAGCAAGCGGCATGCCCGCGTCTCCCGCGGCACGCACGAACACGAACACGCTGTCCTCGGGGCTGGCGCGGGCGGCGAGTGCCGGCGACAGGCTGACGGTGCCGCTTACCGCGGCGGCCGGCGCCGGCGCGCCGCTCAGGCGGCTGCGCGCCTCGGCGATGCCGGCGTTCAGCGCCTGCACCATCTCCGGGTCGTCCTTCGACAGGGCAAGCAGCCGCTGCCAGCGATCGATTGCGCGGGCATAGTCGCCGCGCTCGAAGGCCGCGCCGCCCGCCAGCGCCAGCGCCTTGGCGTTGTCGGGATCGATCCGCAGCGCGCGCGCCAGCAGGGTTGACGGTTCACCGGCAAAACTGCCCTGTCGCGACAGCGCCAGCGCCTCGGCAAAATCCGCGAGCACCGACGCATCCTGCGGTGCCAGCTCCGCGGCGCGGCGCCAGGCCCGCGCCGAGTCCTCGAAGCGCTCCAGCGCCCGGTATGCACGTCCCAGCATCGACCACCCCACCACGTCTTCCGGCTGCTGCTCGAGGCGCGCCGAGAGCTTCGCGGTCATCTCCTCGAACTCTTCACGGGTGATCGACGATGCGGCGTCGGCGACATGCGGCTGCACTTCCAGCGCTTCGGGTGCGCCCAGCTGCAGGTACAGCAGCCCGGCCAGCAGCGGAATCGCCACGCCGAGCGCCGCCGCCGTAACGAGGCTGCGCCCGCCGCGCGCCGGTTCCGGCACCGCCGCCGTGCGCGTTTCCTCGATCGCCCGCCGCTCCAGCTCTTCCCGGGCGCGCTGGTGCTGCTCGGCGGTGAGCGCCCCGGCCTCCAGGTCGCCGTCCAGTTCGCGCAGCTGGTCACGCAGGATCTGCAGGTTTGCCGCCTCGCGCGCCGGCTCGCCGCCGCCGGCGCGGGCCCTCAGCAGCGGCCGCAGCACCAGTGCCAGGCCGAGGATCAGCAGCAACGCCGCCAGCGCGATAAAGACCGCCATCAGGTCTCCTCCCGGTCGCCGTCGAGCAGGGCGCGGGCGCGCGCGCGCTCTTCCGGCGCCAGGCCGCCGTCGGCCAGGCGCGCCCGCCGCCGGCGCAGGTACAAGGCCAGGCTCGCCGCAGCGATCAGCAGGATGAGAAACGGCCCGGTCCACAGCAGCAGCGTCGTGGCCTTGAGCGGCGGCTTGTACAGCACGAAGTCGCCATAGCGGGCGACCATATAGTCGCGGATCTCGTCGTCGGTCCTGCCGGCGCGCACCAGCTCGCGCACCTGGGTCTTGAGATCGATGGCGAGGTCGGCCTGTGAATCGGCGAGCGACTGGTTCTGGCACACCAGGCAGCGCAGTTCCGCCGCCAGCCGGGCAACCCGCTGCTCCAGCACCGGGTCGGCCGCCGCCGGCGCTTCCGCAGCCGGAGCCGCCGCCGCACCAAGCAGCAGCGCGATCGCGATCAGCAGCCGGTTCATTTCTGCAGTTGCCTCACCAGCGGCAGGATCCTGTCTTCCAGCACCTTGCGGTTGAGCGGGCCGACATGCTTGAAGCGGATGACGCCCTGCCGGTCGATGACGAAGGTCTCCGGCACGCCGTAGACGCCGTAGTCGATGCCGGCGCGGCCGTCCGGGTCGACGATGACCGCGGTGTAGGGATCGCCGTGCCGGCCGAGCCACTTCAGCGCCGCGTCGCGCGCATCCTTGTAGTTCAGGCCATAGATCGGCACGGCGCCGCCGGCCGCCAGCTCGACCAGCAGCGGATGCTCCTCCAGGCACGGCGTGCACCACGAGGCAAACACGTTCAGCAGCCAGACCTTGCCGCGCAGCGACTCGGCGGTGAGCGTGACTTGCGGGTCGCGCAGCTGAGGCAGCGAGAACGCCGGCGCCGGCTTGTCGATCAGCGGCGAAGGCACCTCGCGCGGATTCAGCGTCAGTCCGATGCCCAGAAACACGGCCAGCAGCAGGAATACCGCCAGCGGAATGAAGAAGCGCATCGCCTACGCCGCCTGCCCGGCCCTGAGCCCCGACTCGCCCGCCGCCTGCGCCCGGCGCGCCAGCCGGTAGCGGCGGTCGGTCACCGCCAGCAGTCCGCCCATCGCCATCAGAAAGGCGCCGCCCCAGATCCAGTCGACGAACGGCTTGTGGTAGACGCGCACCACCCAGGCGCCGCCATCCACCGGCTCGCCGAGCGACACATACAGGTCGCGGGTGAAGCCGGTGTCGATCGCCGCCTCGGTCATCGGCATCTGCTGCACGTGGTACAGCCGCTTTTCCGGGTGCATCGTGCGCACCACGCGCTCGCCCCTGAGCACCGTGAACAGGCCGCGGGTGCCGTCGTAGTTCGGCCCCGTTACCGACTCGAATCCGTCCAGCCGGAACGTGTAGCCGCCGACCTCCACGCTGCCGCCGGGCAGCATGCGCACATCCTTCTCGGTCTCGTAGCCGCGCACCAGCGTGACGCCGACGATGAACACCGCGACCCCGAAATGCGCGAGCAGCATGCCGTAATAGCCGCGCGGCAGCCGGCGCAGTGCCCGCAGCGGCGGCCCGACGCCTGCCTTGGACAGCTGGCTCGCGCGCTCGTGCAGGTTGACGATGCCGCTCGCGACGATCCACAGGGCGAGCAGCAGGCCGAAGGCGATCATCGGCGTCCACTCGCCCAGCGTCAGCGGCAGCAGCAGCGCGGTGACGAGCGCAATCGCGAAAGCCCACTTCAGCCGCACCGCCAGCGCCGGCAGCCGTTCCTGCTTCCACTTCGCCAGCGGTCCAATGCCCATCAGGAACACCGCCGGCGCCATCAGCGGGAGGAACACCGCCTCGAAATACGGCGGGCCGACCGAGATCTTGCCCAGGCCGAGCGCGTCGAGAAACAGCGGGTAGAGCGTGCCCAGCAGCACCGAGGCCGCCGCCACGATCAGCAGCACGTTGTTGGCGAGCAGCGCCGATTCGCGCGACACCGCGTCGAACTGCCCGCCGAGACCAACCCGGGGCGCGCGCCAGGCAAACAACGCGAGCGACGCGCCGACCACCACCACCAGAAAGCCGAGGATGAACACGCCGCGCGCCGGGACGGTGGCGAAGGCATGCACCGAGGTCAGCACGCCGGAGCGGACCAGGGAGGTGCCGAGCAGCGACAACGAGAAGGAGACGATCGCAAGCAGAACGGTCCACGCCTTGAAGCCGCCGCGCTTTTCGGTCACCGACAGCGAATGCATCAGCGCCGTGCCGGTGAGCCACGGCATGAAAGAGGCGTTTTCCACCGGGTCCCAGAACCACCAGCCGCCCCAGCCTAGCTCGTAATATGCCCACCAGCTGCCCAACGCGATGCCGATGGTGAGAAACATCCAGGCGAGCGTGGTCCATGGCCGCGACCAGCGCGCCCAGGTCGAATCCAGCCGCCCCCCGAGCAGCGCAGCGATGGCGAAGGCGAACGCCACCGAGAAGCCGACATAACCCATGTACAGCATCGGCGGATGGATCACCATGCCGGGGTCCTGCAGCAGCGGATTGAGATCGCGCCCGTCCGGCGCCGGCGGCAGCAGCCGCTCGAACGGATTCGACGTGAGCAGCATGAACAGCAGAAAACCGATCGAGATGAGCGCCATCACGCCGAGAATGCGCGCCACCATGTCGAGCGGCAGGTGTCGGCTGGCCAGCGACACCGCGCACATCCAGCCGGTCAGCATCAGCACCCACAGCAGCAGCGAACCCTCGTGGCTGCCCCAGGTGGCGGCAAGGCGGTAGTACCACGGCAGCGTCGAGTTGGAATTCGACGCCACGTTGAGCACCGAGAAGTCGTTGTTCACGAACGACCAGGCCAGGCAGGCAAAGGCAAACGCGGCGAACAGGAACTGCGCCTGCGCCGCCGGCCGCGCCACGCTCATCCAGGCAATGTTGTCGCGGGCCGCGCCGGCGAGCGGCAGCGCCGCCTGCACCACGGCGATCAACAGGGCGACGATGAGGGCGAAATGACCTAGCTCAGGAATCATGAAGCGCTCCAGATCATGTTATTGGGCGAGCGTTTTCTGCGATTCCTGCATTGCCTTGTGGGCGCGCTCGACGGCGTCGGCCGCCTCCGGAGGCATGTAGTTCTCGTCGTGCTTGGCGAGCACCTGCTCGGCGCGAAAGACGCCGTCGGGGCCAAGCTTGCCCTGCGCCACCACGCCTTTGCCCTCGCGGAACAGGTCGGGAAGAATCCCCGTGTACACGACCGGGATCGCCCGGGCGGTGTCGGTGACCCGGAACTGCACGCTCACCCCGTCGGCCTGGCGCTGCACGCTGCCGGTCTCGACCAGCCCGCCGATGCGAAAGCTGCGTCCGAGCGGCGCCTCTTCGGCCGCCACCTGAGAGGGCGTGAAGAAAAACACCAGGTTGCTGCGAAAGGCGTTCAGCACCAGGCCGAGCGCGATCACCAGCGCCGCCAGCCCGGCGGCAATCATCGCGAACCGTTTATGACGCGGCTTCATCGGGGAAGATCCTTTGCCGCTCTAGGACCCGGTGCGCCCCCCGGAGTTCTGGCGCGGCGCGCAAGCAGCCACACCTCGAGCGCGATCGCCGCCGCCGTCACCGCGTACGAACCCCATACATAGACGGCATAACCGCCCATCGCGAAGAATTCCGAAACACTGTCCCACTGCATCGAGTACCAACCTCCGATTCGGTAACGCGCCGCGCGCCGTTTCAGTCGACCTGATGTTCGCGTACCCAGGCCGCGCCGCGCTCGCGCTCGAGAATGATCGCGCGCACCCGCGCCAGCGACACCGCGATCGAATACATCCAGAACGCCAGCGCCCTGATCAGCATGCCGGCCCGCATGGTCGCCGCCATGCAGGGCGCGCGCGTCAGGGCGACGGAGGCGCCCTGGTGCAGGGTGTTCCACCATTGCACCGAAAAGTAGATGATCGGCACGTTCACCACCCCCACCAGCGCCAGCACCGCCGAGGCCTTGTCGGCCCGGCGCGGGTCGTCGATCGCGGCCGCAAGCGACATGTACCCTATATAAAGGAACAGCAGGATCAGTTCCGAGGTGAGCCGCGCGTCCCACACCCACCACGTGCCCCAGGTCGGCTTGCCCCAGAGCGCGCCGGTCCACAGCGCGATAAACGTCATCAGCGCGCCGGTCGGCGCCAGCGCATGCGCCATCATCGACGACAGCCGCGTGTTGAACACCAGCCCGACGCCCGCCCAGAACGCCATGACGACATAGATGAACATCGACATCCAAGCCGCGGGCACGTGGATGAAGATGATGCGGTAGGCCTCGCCCTGCTGGAAATCGGTGGGCGCCACGAAGAAGCCGATGTACAGACCGATCGCGGTCAACACTGCGGCCAGCCAGCCGAACCACGGCACCAGCCGCCCGGCCAGCGGGTAGAAAGTCTGCGGTGAGGAGTACTTCCAGATA
>CALJLA010000017.1 GCA_937983055.1 uncultured Pseudomonadota bacterium | reverse complement strand
GGCGTGAGTGAGTCCAAGATAGTCACGCCCTTGGGGGTCATCCATTTTCCCGAAACGGCGATGATGCTCCCAGTGGAGCCGTCGAAACTCTTCAAAGTCGCTCCCGATCATCCACCCGGTATACCGGCCGACCAGGGAATTGGCTCGGCGGTTCGAAAAGAGGGTGTTGTGGGCGCAGTCGTGCATCAGGAAGGTCAGACGGTACGCAGCCAACCCCAGGAAAGGGACGAGGACGAGCGAAGCTGCAGGTGAAATGAGAGCCCAGGCCAGAGGAAGCGCGGTCAGCAGAGCAAATAGGCTGCCCCATTGGACGGCCAAAGCGGTCCACCCGAAGGAGTCGGACACAGCCATGTATTCGCGCCTGAGGCGCCCATTTCGATCAAGCACCGCCGCCTGATCCAACTGCATCAGGGCGTGCTCTGCAGCCAATGGGTACTCTTCGGGCTTTTCCATCGCCACCTGATCGACCTGTGTCTTGCGCTTTTGAAGCCTGCGGATTCTCGCGTGCCTTGCCGCATGTCGGAAAGACGGCACTTATGCCTGATTCTGCCTTCGTCGACGGGGGAATACTATTGGGCCTGCAAGTGCTTTGCAATCGGGTCGACTTGAGGCATTTATGCCAATCCAGATGGTGCTGCAGTCGCCTTCACGGCTCTTCAATTTTCTTGGAAACTGGCAGTTTGCCGGCCATTCTGCCATCACTGTGGAGTTTCACTCTCAGGACCAATTGCATGCTCCAATCAGGGGGGTTCCAGTTGCTGCGCGGCCAGGCAAAAATTTTGTCCGTTAAGAAAACAGAAGTATTTCTGTTTTTGATATTTATATTGTCTGCCGGAAATTTTGTTTATGAGTATAAATATTTGCGGCCAAGCGATGATTATTTTTGGTTAATGTTCATATCGAACAATTTTATTGATGCGGAATTTGGTGAAAGCCTGTACGCGCGATACAGCCAGTTTGTTCACAGTTCCGGATACAGCGAGGACGCGGTTGCCAGGGCAGATGTGCGTCAGGGCCTCGACGAAAACTATCTTCTGCAGGGCCTGTTCTTTGTGCCGTTCGTTCACTTGGCCCAGTCCCTGAATGTTGCCATAGAGGCGCAGACGATTCTGGTCATGTTCGGCGGCTTCATCTCGATGTACGTAGTGACGTCGGGGTTCTTCCTTTTGGCGCTTTGGCGCTGCCGAGATGCGACGCTGGTTACCTCCTTTCTGGCAGCAGCTGCAGTGATCTATTTCGTCGACTTTCTGCCACGTCCGCAGGTTTACCACTATCTTCATCCGGGCGTTCTGGGTGTCGACCTGATCGATCAGGTAAAGCATTTCTTCGCGCGAATCTTTCATCCCGGGCCGAAGTACGTAATTTTCAATTTCGCACCGAAGGACAGACTTGCGGTGCTTGTCGCAGCAATGCTCCTGCTGCGTTGGAATGGTCACGTTCGTGCCTTCTATCTTCTGTTCCCCGTTCTTTTCCTTGTGCATAGAGAATACAGTGGCTTGTTGATTGCAATGTTCGTGGCGATTGACCTTCTGGTGCGGCCGCGGCTGGTTCTTGGTTCCTGGATCGGTCCATTCGCAGGGATAATCATGGCGACGTTCATGGCGACGAGCGTGCTAGGACAGCGTGCAGCTGTCTCCCCATGGATCGCCGTCATTCCGATCGGTCTTTCCGTTGGCGCATTCCTGGCATTTCGAACTGCTGAGCGGCTTGCTGTTCCAGACTTGACTCGGTTGCTGGCTTGGCAAGAGACGACCGTGAATCGAGTTCGTGCGCCGAGTCAGGATATGTTGGCATTCGGTGCAATCTGGCTGATGCTTCTTCCGTTGACTTACCTGCTTTACGCTACAACAGGTCAATCACGCGATGTTACAGCCACAAACCTCAACAATTTCCTTTGGTTGTGGATTCCGACACGATACCTCGGACTGTTTGCTTTTCCTGTCCTCGCTGTTTGGATCTGGTGGGTGCTGCGGTTCTTCAGATTGGAATTTGCCTGGACCCACCTGACGACTTCAGCGAGCACTGCAGGTGGTCCGCGCGCAGGAAGCCGCAGGAAAATCGTCGCTGTCGTACTGGCTCTCGCAGTGATCCTCATGCCGGCAGGAAGATTTGCGATCCGCCAGGGATCGGGACCGATCGAAGCGGCGCTCGAAAAGACCCGTCAGGTAGAGGCCGCTTTGGATCAACCGCTTTCACCGGAAAATTGGCACGCAGATGAGACAAGAGTCTACTACGGGATGTTCACCTCAATCTTGAGCAACGAGGATCGCCTGGCTCGGATGGGGGTTCCTTGACTTCTCCGGTAGGAATACAAATGCAGTTGTCTCTCAACTTGGTGAAGCGTCTGCTTCTTGCGATTGCATCGGTGGCCGCATCTGCCGGACTGCTCTATTGGGTTGCAGGACTGCAAACCATCAGCGAGGCAGCCGGGCTTCTGCTCCGAGCCGATCCATTGTTGCTTCTGCCCTCACTCCTTCTTATGTGGGTCGCATTTGGGTTTGCCTCGGAGCGATTTCGCTGCGTTACCGAAGTAATGAAAATTTCAAGCGGCGGGCGATTCGCTGCTTTTTATCTGATAAACCTCTTTACGATGTTCGCCGCTGTGGTTGCCCCCATTGGTCTCGCTGCGGATGTTTTGCGCGCCGGCATGTTACCTCTGGTGCTCCGAGCATCGCCATGGCGCTCAGTGTCGGCGGTACTGCAGGATAAGGCGCTCGGCGTGATCGGAGTGATGGCCATTGGGACTCCGCTCTTGCTCTTGCAGCTTGCGTTCGACGTTACGCCGCTCTACGTGGCAGTGCAGGCAGCAGCGTTCGGTGCTGTCGTCGGGATCACGATAGGACTTCAGGTGGCAGCACCGCGGCTGTCGCCAGGACGTTCACTGTTTCGACAGTTCTTAGGTTTTCTTCAGGATTTCTCCACCCAGCTGTCGACAGCTGTCCGCGTGTTAAAGCAGGCCGGGCTGGCGGGTGGAAGTATTCTCTGTGTGGGCCTGCTGCTGTGGTGCTTAGGCCTGGCCGTCGGCCTGTCAGATGGCTCCGCCTTACTGATGGTCTCAATTGCGCCAGCCATCTATCTTGCCCAGGCAATGCCCTTCACCTATGCGGGGTGGGGTGCAAGAGAGGCCGTTGCGATCTTCCTGCTCGGTGAGCTTCCTGGTATCGAGCTTTCCAACGCGGTAGCACTTTCGTTTGCTTTCGGCGCGGTTTTTACAGTTGCTTCGTTGCCGGGGGCGCTAGCACCGCTTTTGCTGGCGTCTTATAGAGGACGGTGGTTGCAGCATCAGGAAACCAAAGAAGAGTAGTCCATTTGTCCGACGTGGCTCTATGCTGGAGAGTGTTTAGATGGCGGTGCAGGAATGGGGTTTGTCTTCGAGCGTGGTTCGGGCGAGCAGACGGCGGCTGGGAGGGTGATGAATGACGATTGTGGAGCGGGCCGCAGGGTGGATCACAAGAGAGGGTGTTGAGAGTGACTGAGCACCAGACCAGAGATCAGACTATCCAGGACTTCGATTTTCAATGGGCGCAATTTGGCAGCCTCGTTGAGGCCTACACTTCCGATCTGACCAACTCTCCATCCATGTTGAAGGACATATTTGATGGCGTGCTGGAACTTGAATGGGTGGCGGGGAAGGAAGTCTGTGAGGTTGGATGCGGCCACGGGCGCCTGGTTCGACTTATGCAGGACTACGAGCCGCGAGTGATTTACGCCATTGAGCCCGCTCCGAACGCGGCAGCTATGGCGCGGAAGAATCTTGCAGAGTTCCCCAACGTAGTGTTCGTTAACAAGCGGGGCGACGAGTTTACGATTCCAAAGGTGGACTTGGCATACTCAATCGGCGTGATCCATCACATTCCTGAGCCTGTGCCGGTCATCAACAATATTTACGATCATCTGAAAGACGGAGGAGTGTTCGTATTCTGGGTTTATGGAAGGGAGGGGAATGAGACGTACCTCATGCTTTATCGCATGCTCTCATTCTTTACAAAGAGCATGAACAGCAGGTTGCTGTTCTGGTTTTGCGGATCGTTGGCGCTTGCTACTTACCCCTATGGATGGCTGTGCAGGTTCTTTCCTCTACCGCTCCGACCGTATTTTTTGAATCTCTTCAGCAAGATAAGCCTTCGAAACAGGGCTCTCGTCATCTTTGACCAGCTCAATCCGGCATACGCAAAGTATTACTCGCGGGAGGAACTAACGGACCTGCTCGCTGAAACGAAGTTTGGAAACCTCGAAAAGTGCGTCCACCGTCATGGCTACAGTTGGACAGTCCTGTGTCGGAAGCATCATTGATTGCGTTGCACACTCAGATGGCCGGATATCATTTTGCCGCGCCATGTCGGAAGAGGGCAGGTGGCGTGCGCTTGGCACATCGGTTTTCTTTTCCGAAGCGGCGTGCGTACATCTCTCGTTTTTCGGGATACAGCAATTAGCACTGCTTTCCAGGTGGTGGTCGTAAGCCAGTGGTGCCTGGGCAGTCCGGTCAGTCCACCAGGTCGGCACAAGCGCAGCCACATGCCGATGAACAATAGGGAGTGGTTTAGTTGAACCAACACACGGATACCCCGTTTCCTCCTGATTGGTCGCTTCAACGTCCGAAGTCTGTACTGCAGTCTCTTTATGATCTGGTGGGCGCTCCGCTGCGTATGGCTTTATTGCCGGACCATATCTCGGAGAAGTTACATCTGACATCACTGCGCGCTGAGCGTTTTGCTGTGGTACTTCCGGAGATGCGAGGTCGCGTTTTAGATGTTGGTGCGGGCGACAACATTCTGCTGAAGACTTATATCCGGAGACACGAACAGTGCGGCTCTGAGGAGATCGACGCGGTGCAGGCGAGTGTCGGGGTAGATGTTGTGGATTGGTGTGGCGGTACGACCATGATCGAGCGATCAGACGATCTGCCATTCCAGGACGAGTCGTTCGACACGGTGTTGTTCATCGCTTGCTTAAATCATATTCCGGAACGCGAAGGCGCATTGCGCGAAACGCTGCGCGTCCTAAAGCCTGGGGGGCGCGTCGTCATGACGATGATCGGCAAGCGTCTTGGAGACATTGGGCATGCCATCTGGTGGTATAGCGAAGACAAGCACCGCGACGTAGACGAGGATGAAGTCATGGGTATCGATTCGCAAGACATGCTGGGCTTGATGCGTGGCGCTGGATTCGTTGGGATCCAACATCGTTCTTTCGTCTATGGTCTCAACCATCTTTTCATCGGACACAAAGCCGCAGACAGCGCTGGCGACCGGTAATGAGTTCTCGCCAGGATATTGTGGTTTGTCTCCTCGGGCGGAGGAGCCGCTGAGATCATGTGCGGTGTGGTCGGCATCTACAATCTCGATCGCGCGCCGGTGGCTCGGACAGATCTGCAG
>CALJLA010000016.1 GCA_937983055.1 uncultured Pseudomonadota bacterium | reverse complement strand
CAGCCAAAGTCACGTACGATCGCAAGATGATCGAGGATGTCGTATAAGTGGCGCTGTCATAGCTTGGCCCATAATTTTTTTGTACTTTCAAGACCGATCGTTCCAAAACAAGGAGAACTTGCAGTGAAGAAGCTCGAAGGCAAGATTGCGGTAATCACCGGCGGCACCACCGGCATCGGCCAGGCGGCCGCCAAGCTGTTCCACGCAGAGGGCGCGCGCGTATTCATCACCGGCCGCAGCGACCGGACACTGGCGCAAGCGAAAGAGCAGTTGCCCCCCGGAGTCATCTGTATCAAGTCCGACGCCTCACGCCTCGAAGATATCGACGCCCTGGCGGCCGCGCTGAAAGCGCAGGCGGGTCGGATCGACGTGCTGTTTGCCAATGCCGGCATCGCCCAGTTCGTGCCGTTCGAAGCAACCACGCCGGAGATCTTCGACCAGATGTTCAGCACCAACGTGCGTGGCGCCTATTTCACCGTTCAGAAACTGCTGCCGCTGATGGGCAAGGGCGGCTCCATCGTGCTGACCACCTCGATCGCGGCCGATCTCGGACTGCCGCCCTCGACCGTTTACAGCGCCACCAAGGCGGCGCTGTCGTCGCTGGCGCGCACCCTGTCCAATGAATTGGCGCCGCGCGGCATCCGGGTCAACGAGGTGAGCCCTGGCCCGATCGAGACGCCGATCTTCGACAAGATGGGCATGCCGGCCGAGCAGGCCGCCGGCATGAAGGACATGATGGCGAGCCTGGTGCCGCTCAAGCGCATGGGCACGCCGGAAGAAGTCGCGAGGGCGGCACTGTTTCTCGCGTCGGACGATTCCAGCTTTCTGCTCGGCTCGAAGATTCGCGTGGACGGCGGCTTCGCGCTGAACTGACCGGCCGGCCGGGTTGGCGCGGTCGGCGATGGAACGCGCGCCGGGGCGAGCGCCTCAGCGCGCGATCACTACCGACGGAAAGTCGAGGTGATGCATCAGCTCGCGCAGCAGGGTCAGGCTTGCCGCGAAGGCGGCGTCCTCCGGGATGCCCTCGCGTGCCGCCGGGCGTCCGTGCGCCACTCCGACAAGACGCTGAAAAACCTGCTCGACATCGTCTCGCGCCAGAGGACCCTCGGCAGACGACGACCGCCCCGCGGCCCGCGCGATGGCACGCAGCGCCCCGCCGCCCCCCACCGGCACCAGCCCCGCCGGCGGAGCGGGCCGGGCGGCGGCAAGCGCGTCTTCGACGGCGGCAATCGCTTCCTCCAGCTCGGCGGGCCGCGGCGGCCGATGCCGAAAATGCGCATCGACAACGCGCTGCCAGCCGATGTCGAGCGACAGGAGCGCTTCGGCCTGCGCGCCGCGACCGTACGCGATCAGCGTGGCGGCGGGGTCGAGCTGCAGCACCGCCCGCAGGCCGGGCCCGGACTGCGCTGAGTGCCGGGCGTAAAAGGCCGCTGCACGGGCGCGGGCCGCCGATAAGTCGTGCTCGGACGAGGTCGCGGTCAAACCGGTTGCTCCACGGGGCAATGAATACGGGCCGCCCATCGCGGGGGGCGCAACTGCCGCATAGGCTAGCGCAAGGCGGTCTTGACCCAGTCGCCAAACGCGAGCGACCAGCGCGACAGAACGGAGCCGCCCCTCACCGGCGCGCGCTCGCCGCTGCCGCCGGGCGCCGTCGATTCGGGCGAAAGGCGCGATCGCATCAGCTCGTCCACCACCGCGAGCACCTCGTCCATGCCGGCGGGGCGTTGGGCCGGGTCTTCCGCCAGCATGCGATCGATCACCCGCCGCAGTTCGCCGGGCAGCCAGCGGAAGGTGTATTCCTGGACCAGGCGTCCCTTCTTCGCGACCGGCAGGGCGCCGGTCAGCAGTTCGGAGAAGATCATCCCGGCGCAGAAGATGTCGGCCTGGATCGACTTTGGCTCCCCTCGCGGCGCGTAGACATTTCCGGGCTGGGTGTCGTCCGCGTGCGCCGGATCAAGCCCGGCGTCGGAGATTCTGGCCATGCCGTCTTCGCCGAACAGGATGTTCGACGGGCGAAGATTGCCGTGCACGAGTCTGTTCCGATGCAGGAAGGACAGGCCGTCGCACACGTCGCGAAGGGTGTCGAGCGCGTCCGGCCAGTCGGGAACGCGCGCCATCCGGTCCTTGAGGCTGCCGCCCGGAAGATACTCCATGGCGATGACCGACACGCGTCCGCTGGCCGAGGTGCCGTGGATGCGCACGACATTGGGATGCTTCAGGTGGGCAAGCAGCCGGGCTTCCGCCAGTCCGTCGCGGCGCCCCACCAGCTTGCGGATCACCAGCAACTGGCGGGTGGCGCGATTCTCGAACAGATACACCGCGCACGACCGGTGCTCGCGAATGACATCGAGCAGGCCGAAGCGGTCTCTGAGATTGTGCAGCCCCTCGACCGCGCTTGCCTTGCGCTCCTGGCGCAGATGGGCGCCCTGCATCAAGGCCAGCAGGTCGTCGCGCAGCGCGTCGGCGCTGGCGTAGCGGTCCTGCGGGCGGCTTCTCAGGCAGCCGACGATGATCTCGTCAAGCGCGCGCGGAATCTTCGGATCGACCCTCGATGGCAGCACCCCGGGCACCGGCTTGCGGCCGGTGAACAGCTCATACATCACCACGCCAAGTGAATAGATGTCGCTCGCCGCGCTGATGTCGCCGCCGCCCGCCTTCTGCTCAGGCGACATGTAGCTGGGCGTGCCGAGAGTGAGTCTGCCGTCGCCGCCCTCCCCCGCGCCGCACAGCCGCGCAATGCCGAAGTCCGACACCAGGGCGTTGCCCTCCGCGTCGATCAGGATGTTCGCGGGCTTGATGTCGAGGTGCACCACCCCGTTGCGGTGCGCGTAGGCGAGCGCCTTGCACACCTGGATGACCACGTCGAACTTCTGCCGGACACCGTAGCGCCCCTCCGCGATGATGCGCGCAAGGTCGGTGCCCTGGATGAAATCCATGGCGAAGTACGGCACGCCGTCGGCGATGCCGCGGTCGATCACATGGATGATATTGGGATGATTCAGCCGGGCGATGATTACCGATTCGCGATTGAACCGGTCGACGACCTCGGCCTCTTCGACGAGCGCGCGCGACAGCACCTTGATCGCCACCGGCCGTCCCAGCGAGCCCTGCACGGCCCGGTAGACCATGGCCATGCCGCCTTCACCGATTTTCTCCTGGAGTTCGTAATCGCCAAACCGTGCCACGCCGCGCCCTGCCGATCGCATCGATACAGCACGGTTATCGTCACCCCCCGCGCGGACTTGAGGCGCCCGCGGTCGCGGCGCGGCCGGCTCAGCGCCCGCGCCAGGGCCGGTAGTGCAGGGCGTAGTCCCCGACCCGCCGCTCGCCGTTGCCGTTAACCGCGAGCAGCTGCATGCAGCAGGTGGTGGTCGGCCGCCCGCGCACGTCGACCGCGCGCGACGCCAGCAGCACCGAACCGGAGGCAGTCTCGAACGGTATCGCGCGCGCCCGCTCCAGGCCGCCGCCATGGTTGTCGAGCATCAGCAGGTCGAGCTGTCTTACGCCGGCGAGCGGCGCCTCCAGCCGCACCACCAGCAGATCGTCGTCGGGCGCGACGGTACAGGCGATCGTGCCGCCCCGGTAGGGAGCGACGTACTCCCGCACCTTGAGGCCGCGCGCGGCCGCGCGCGCGAGAAACGTCTCGCTCACCACGGCGCGCATCGCGCCCCGCTCGACCAGCATGCGGATGCCGGCGGCATGGTCGGCCACCCACTGAACGTCGTCGATGCAGCCCATCAGCGTGTATTCCATGCGTGCTTCGTCGGCGGCATCGAGATCGCCCAGCCAGTAGTCGACCAGTGTCGGCATCGCGACAGTGCTGTCGTAGCGTTGACGGTTCATCGCGTCCCTCCAGGTGTGGTTTGCCTGCCCGGCTTCTGCGACTGGAACAGGCGAACACACTGATTATTCGTGTCGAAACCCCCGATTGCCGCGGGCCTTACGCTTCGGGCCGGATCACGCCCGCCCCGTCGAACCCGCTCGCAGCCATCGTCCTGTGGTGTTAACCAGCAGGATTGAGGCCACCCCGTTGAGCGCCTGTGCCGACCCGAACCGGCGCATCCTAACGCCCCAGGGGAACACCGCAGCGCCCGGCGCAGCGGGCTTGCCTGCCATCGCCGCCCCGCGCATATTGGGCGCATGCCGATCCCAGGCGATCACCCGCAACGCATCGAACTGAACGACGAGGTTCACGCCCGACCGCCGGAATCGCTGGTCGCGCCGGTGCGCATCTCGTATCTGGCGATGCTTTCCGATCTCAGCGCGCGCGAATCGGAATGGCAGCATGTGTGCGAGCTGGTGCAGCATTACGATGGGCCGGCTCCGCCGCCAGGTGCCACGCATGTCAGCGTCGATCTTGGCGTGTTCCGGCTGAAGTGGGAGCGGCACACCGAGTTCAGCCGTTACAACTTCGTCGTGCCCGGCGCCGGCGACGATCCGTTCTCGACGCCGGCGCTGGCGGCCGTACCGGAAAGCTGGCTTTCGCGGCTGCCCGGCGAGACGATCGTCGCCGCGCACGCGGCGCTGGTGCCGGACACCGCGGCGACTTCGGACTTCGAGCGGCTGTCGGCAACCCTGTTCGCCGGCAATGCGCTGATCGGCAGCCGCATCTCCGGCGGCGCCGGCATCGCGCTCACCGACTTTCGCGTGCGCGACGACGGTTTCAGCCGGTTTCTGGCGATCGACCGCGGCATGACGCCGCGCCAGGCGGGTCGCATCCTGCAGCGGCTGCTCGAGATCGACACCTACCGGGTGATGGCGCTGCTGGCGCTGCCGGTGGCGCGGCAGCTGGTGCCGCTGCTCTCGGATAACGAACGCGAGCTGGCCGGCATCACCGATGCGCTGGCGCGCGCGAGCACAGAAGACGAAGCACAGCTGCTCGAGCGGCTGACGCGGCTGGAGGCGGAAATCGAAAGTCGCGAATCGGCACACGCCTATCGTTTCGGCGCTTCGGCGGCCTACCACGAGCTGGTGCAGCGACGCATCGGCGAACTGCGCGAAGAGCGCATCCAGGGCCTGCAGACATTCCGCGAGTTTACCGAGCGACGGCTCGCGCCCGCGATGAGCACCTGCCAGTCGGTCGCCGCGCGCCAGCATGCGCTCTCGGCGCGGGTGGCACGCGCCACCCAGCTGCTGTCGACCCGGGTCGACATCGCCCGAGAGCGCCAGAACCAGGCGCTGCTCGAATCGATGAACCGCCGCGCCAAGCTGCAGCTGCGGCTGCAGGAAACGGTCGAAGGCCTGTCGATCGCCGCCGTGACCTATTACGTCGTCGGGCTGGTCGGCTACGGCGTGAAAGGCCTCAAGGATGCCGGCATCGCCCTGAGCCCCGACCTCGCCATGGCGGTGTCGATTCCGCTGGTGGCGCTCACCGCGGCGCTGTTCATCCGCCGCGTCCGCCGCTCGGTGCGCAAGGCCGACTGAGCGCCACCGACTCAGCTCTTCAAACGGTAGCCGGTGCGGAAGATCCAGGCCACCAGCGCCAGGCACACCAGGGCGAACAGCAGGGTGGTGGCCAGACTGATCCACACGCCGACCTCCGCGGTACCGTGGAAGGTCCAGCGGAACCCTGAGATGAGATAGAAGACCGGGTTGAACAGGCTGACCGTGCGCCATTCGCCCGGCAGCATGTCGATCGAATAGAACGCGCCGCCGAGGAAAGTCAGCGGCGTGATGATCAGCATCGGCACGAACTGCAGGCGCTCGAAGCTGTTGGCCCACACGCCGAGGATGAAACCGAACAGGCTGAAGCTCACCGACACCAGCACCAGGAAGGCGAGCATCGGCAGCGGATGGCGGATCTCGATCGGCACCAGCAGGCTGGCGGTAGCGAGAATCACCAGGCCAAGCACCACCGACTTGGTGGCGGCGGCGCCGACGTAACCCAGCACGATCTCGAAGGCCGACACCGGCGCCGACAGAATCTCGTAGATGGTGCCGGTGAACTTCGGCATGTAGATGCCGAAGGAGGCGTTGTTCAGGCTCTCGGTCAGGATGGTCAGCATGATCAGCCCGGGCACGATGAAGGCTCCGTAGCTCACGCCGTCGATCTGGCTCATGCGCGAACCGATGGCGGCGCCGAACACCAGCAGATATAGCGCGGTGGTCAGCACCGGTGTGGCAAGGCTTTGCCACAGGGTGCGCAGAAAACGCGCCATCTCGAAGCGGTAGATGGCGGCGACGCCGCGGGCGTTAAATCCCGATGGTGGCAGCGCTGCGCTCATGCCTGCGCCCTCGCCGCCGCCGGCTGCACGCGCGGGCGCCGCACCAGGCTCACGAAGATGTCTTCCAGCGAGCTTTGCCGGGTCTGCAGATCGCGAAAGCCGATGCCCAGTTCGTGCATGCGCCGCAGCAGCCGCGGAATGCGGGCATCGTCGTCTTCGGCAGAGTTGAAGGTGAACTCCAGCTCGGTGCCCTGGGCGCCGAGCGAGAGTTTCCACTCGGCGAGCGCCGGCGGCACCTCGGTCATCGGATCCTGCAGATGCACGATGAGCTGCTTCTGGCCGAGCTGCCTCATCAGGCGCGCCTTTTCCTCGACCACGATCAGCTCGCCGTGATTGATCACGCCGATGCGGTCGGCCATCTCCTCGGCTTCCTCGATGTAGTGCGTGGTCAGGATCACGGTGACTCCGGTCTCGCGCAGCCGGCGCACCAGCGCCCACATGTCCTGGCGCAGCTCGACGTCGACGCCGGCGGTCGGTTCGTCGAGAAACAGCACGCGCGGCTCGTGTGCCAGCGCCTTGGCGATCAGCACCCGGCGCTTCATGCCGCCAGACAGGTGCATGATGCGGTCCTTACGCCGCTCCCAGAGCGACAGATCGCGCAGCACGCGCTCGAGATGCGCCGCGTCCGGCGCCAGCCCGAACAGGCCGCGGCTGAACGCCACCGTGCTCCACACCGTTTCGAACATGTCGGTGTGCAGCTCCTGCGGCACCAGGCCGATCAGGCGGCGCGCGGCGCGAAAATCGCGCGCGATGTCGTGCCCGCCGACGCTGACCGTGCCCGAGCTTGGCGTGACGATGCCGCACACGGTGCTGATCAGCGTCGTCTTGCCGGCGCCGTTCGGCCCGAGCAGCGCGAAGATCTCGCCGACGCGGATTTCCAGGTCGACCGCCTTCAGCGCCTGCAGGCCGGAGGCGTAGGTCTTGGTGAGCTTCGAAATCGAGATGATCGGGTTCACGGCGCAGAGCTTACGGCATCGCCGGCCGGCCGGCTTGTACGGTCTTGCGCCGGACTTGCGCCCGGCAAGCTGCGCGATCGCGGCCCGATGGCCTCAGGCGTCCGGGCGCACCGGCCAGGGACTGTGATTGAAGGTGTATTCGCCGAGCAGCCGCTCGACGCCGGCATCGACCGCCAGCAGCTGCATGCGCGAGGTGTGCGCCGGCAGGGCCCGCACCTCGGCCGCGCGCGCCGCCAGCAGGATCGCGCCTGCACCGGCGTCGAACGGCACGTCGCGCACCCGCTCGACGCCGCGACCGTGGGAGTCGAGCATCAGCACGTCGATCCGCGCAAGACCTGCGAGCGGCGCCTGCAGCCGCGCCACCAGCAGGTCGTCCTCCGGCGCGATGGTGCAGTTGACGCTGCCGCCGCGCGCAATGGTATAGGTGCGCACCTGCAGCCCGCGCGCGGCGGCGCGCTGCACCAGGCCTTCGGTCACCACCGCGCCCAGCAGACCGCGCGAAACCAGGGCGCGCAGGCCGCCGGCGAGGTCGGCGATCGCTTGCGCCTTCGCACTGCAGGCCGCGCAGCCGAACAGATGGGTCTCGACCGCGGCCTCGGCGTCGCTTGCCAGCGCGCCCAGCCAGTAGTCGATCAGCACGTCGACGTCGATCGGCGCCGCGCAGGCGGGCGTGCTCATGCCTCGCCTCCGCCGGTCAGGCAGTCGCGCAGGCGCTTCACCGCGCGATGGCGGATCACCCGCACGTTGGCTTCCGAGAGGCCCAGCTCGCCGGCCACCCGGGCCGCCGGCTGCTCGTCGTAGAAGGTCAGCACCAGCACCGACTTCTCGCGCTCGGGCAGCGCGTCGACGCAGCGCAGCAGCCGTTCGTGGTCGATCCGCGGCGAGGCCGCCGGCTCGCCGACCGGCACGTCGCCGGCATAGGTTTCCAGCAGGCGCTCGCGCCGGGCGTGGCCGCGCCGCAGTTCGAGCACCGTCATCCGGCAGGTTCCCAGCACGAACGAGGCGAGCATCTCCGGCCGCCGCAGCGCGCCGGCGCGCAGCCGTTCCAGCGTCAGCATCATCACCTGCTGCACCAGATCGGCGGCGGCGTGCTCGTCGCGCAGATGACGCAGGCCGTAGAAACGCACCCGCGGCGCGAGCCGCCGGTAAAGCTCCGCCTCCGCCGCGGCGTCGCCCGCCGCAACGCCAAGCGCCAGCGCGCCATCGTCGAGCT
Source organism: uncultured Pseudomonadota bacterium (assembly GCA_937983055.1). Taxonomy (GTDB): domain Bacteria; phylum Pseudomonadota; class Gammaproteobacteria; order Burkholderiales; family Eutrophovitaceae; genus CALJLA01. The sequence goes on along the minus strand of CALJLA010000016.1, from coordinate 11,088 downwards.
GGCCGGGGTCGATCGCGGCGGAATCGGGCTGGTCGTCCACCCGCAAAGCATACGCCGGGCAATTCATGACGAGGAAGTGTAACGACCGGGCGCGTCGTTACACCTCCTTGTGCCTTTTCACAACGCAAGGACGCGCAAATGATCACCAACCCTCAATCCCATACCAACATCGCGGAAATCGCCGACGGCATCTATCGCATCAACACCCCGGTCGAGATTCCAGGCAACCGCTTCAGCTTCAACCAGTATCTGATCGTTGACGACCAGCCGCTGCTGTTTCATACCGGGCCGCGCCGGCTGTTTTCCCTGGTGCGCGAGGCTGTGGCCGCCGTCATGCCGGTGGAGCGGCTGCGCTATATCGGCTTTTCCCACTTCGAGGCGGACGAATGCGGGTCGCTGAACGACTGGCTGGCGGCGGCGCCGCGGGCCGAAGCGGTGTGCGGCCGCATCGCCGCCATGGTGTCGGTCAACGACTTCGCCGACCGCGCGCCGCGCGCGCTGGCCGACGGCGATCTGCTGTCACTCGGTCGGCATGCGGTGCGCTGGTTCGATACCCCGCACGTGCCGCACAACTGGGACTCCGGGCTGATGATGGAGACCGTCACCGCCACCTTCCTGTGCGGCGACCTGTTCACCCAGGGCGGGACCGGCAGCGTGGCGCTGACCGAGTCGGACATTCTGGGGCCGAGCGAAGCATTCCGTGCGCCGCTCGACTACTACTCGCATTCGCCCGACACGGCGGCGGTGCTGGAGCGGCTGGCGCGCGAGCACCCCACCACGCTCGCCTGCATGCACGGCAGCGCCTGGCGCGGCGACGGGGCGGCGCTGCTGCGCGCGCTGGCCGACAGCGTATCCGCGGGCGCCGGGGCAGCGGTGCGCGCGGCGGCCTGAAGGTCCGCAGGGTGGGCGCCGTCGGATGCCTGCGGCCGCGCAATCGCCGCCGGCATCCGCCGCCTGCTGCGGCAGGCGCACGCCCGTTCGAGTGCTTCACATCTCGCCGGTGCCGGCAAGCCGACGCCTTCGACGGGGGTCGTGCGGACAGCCGCCATCGAGGCATTGGCGTGTTCAGCCGCGCCTTAGTGGCTACACGAGCGGTTGCGCCAGGTCCCGCGCCTGGCTGCCGTTGACGAAAATGCGGATGTGGCGGCGGATGCGGTCCTGCTCGTCGACGATGCGAAAGCGGATGCCGGGATAGCCGCGATCGAGGTCGGCCAGCAGTTCAGCCAGCGTGGCGCCGCGCGCCTGCGCCTCGGCGGCCTCGGTGTAGGAGCGCAGCGCGCTCGGGATCGCCACCTTCATCGCTCAGGCGAACAGCGCCGCTTCCACTGCGAAGATTTCCGGGAGATGACGGGCGATGCCTTGCCAGCGGCGGCCTTCGTCGCGGCTCATCCACAGTTCGCCGCCGGTGGTGCCGAAATACAGACCGACCGGGTCGTGCGCATCGGCGCACATCGCCTGGCGCATCACCGTCCACCAGGCCTGCTGTTTCGGCAGGCCGCTGTCCAGCCGCTGCCAGGTCTTGCCGGCATCGCGGGTGGCGTACACCGCCGGCTTGCCGCCGGGGCTCACCCGCGGCCAGACATCGGTGCCGTCCATCGGGAATACCCAGGCGCAATCGGCGTCGCGCGGATGCACCACCATCGGGAAGCCGACATCGCCCACGCGTTTCGGCATCGAGCGCCCGACCCGCACCCAGGTGTCGGACGGCCGGTCGATGCGATAAATGCCGCAATGGTTCTGCTGATACAGCCGGTTCGGGTTGCCGGGACAGAGGCGGATGCAGTGCGGGTCGTGCGCGGTGGGCGTGGCGCCGTCGAAGCCATGCACCACCTCCAGGCCCTTGATCAGCGGCCGGAAGCTGCCGCCGCCGTCGACCGACTCGTGCACTCCGCCGCCGGACATGCCGAAGTACAGATGCTTCGCATCGCGCGGATCGACGATGACCGAATGCAGCTTCGGCCCGTCCGGCGTGCCGTCCTGCACCGTGCCCATCCAGCTGCGGTAGTCGGGATCGTCGTTGACCGGCGAGAACGGCGCCCAGCTGACGCCGCCGTCCTCCGAGCGGAACAGCCCCTGCGGCGAGGTCCCGGCGTACCACACGCCCGGTTCGGAGGCATGGCCGGGCGTGAGCCAGAAAGTGTGATCGACCGCGCGTCCATTCGCGCCGTCTGTTGCCCTGGCGAAGGCCGGCGGTTTCGCCGCCTCTTTCCAGCGCTTGCCGCGGTCGGTGGAACGGAACACCGTCGGTCCGAGATGGCCGGTCTTGGCGGCGGCCAGCAGGGTGCGGCCGTCGCGCGGATCGAGCGCCAGGTGGTGGACGACATGGCCGAGAAAATGCGGGCCGTCGACGCGCCAGGTCTTGCGCGCGGCATCCGCATGCAGCAACCAGGCGCCCTTGCGGGTGCCCACCAGCAGCGATACCCGGCGGGCGCCGGCGCGCGTGCCTTGGGTTCGGGCCATCGTCGTCTCCTTCACACTGGGTTGCGGCGGCGCTGCGCGGCCACCGTTTCGCGGATCGGGCACAGATGCTTCACGCGGCACCGCCCGTCCGCCGGGCTGCGCGACGCAGGGCCTCGAGGTCGATCCGGCGCATCTGCAGCACGGCCTCCATCACCGCGCCGGCGCGCGCCGGGTCCAGCATCAGGCCGGCAAGCATGCGCGGCACGACCTGCCCCGGGACGCCGTCGCGATCCTTGAGCCAGCCGCAGAGGAACGCCGCCGGGTCGCCGCCCGCGGAGAGGCGGTCCCAGTAGTAGTCGATCTCTTCCTGCGAGTCGCAGTGCACGACGAACGATACCGCTTCGCTGAACCTGAACTGCGGTCCGCCGTTCAGCGCGATGAATTCCTGGCCCTCGATGTGAAACGCCAGCGTCATGATGCTCCCCTCCGGCCGGCCGGAGACCTGCGCGCCCGCTTTGCTGTATCGGGTTACCGCGCCGATGCCGGCGCGGCGGAATACCGACACATAGAAATGCACCGCCTCTTCGGCGTTGCCGTCGAACCAAAGGAACGGAGCGATCTTCTGCATGACGGCCTCCTTGATTGCGACATTACGCACGACCTCGGGCGCTCGAACCGGACCGAGGTCGCAGCATCGCCCGCGCCCCTCGGCTACGCGCCCTCAAGCGTGCGGCTTGCCGACCGTCGCCAGCGCCGTTCGCCCTGAGGCGGCTTACGCGTCGAACACGCCTTCGCGCAGCGCCGGGTCGAGCAGCGCAAGGCTGAGCTGATTCTGCCGCAAAGCGGACGCTTCGCGCGGGGCCGGAGCGTCGGCGGCGTACAGACCGCCGGTGCGCACCCCCAGCAGCCGCAGGCGTTTCTCGAGCGGCGCCTGCGCCAGACAGCGACCCGCAGCCCGCCGGATGATTCGCGCATCGCTGGTGGGTTCCGGCAGCGTAATCTCACGCGTCACGATGCGAAAGTCGTCGTAGCGCAGTTTCACGCCAATGGTCTTTGCGACGTAGCCTTTGCGCTGAAGGTCTGCGGCAACCTGCTCGCACAGCCGGGTGAAGATGTCGCCGAGTTCCGTACGATCGCGCCGTGCGTGCAGGTCGCGCTCGAAGGTGGTCTCGCGGCTCATCGATTTCGGTTCGCTGTGGGTCACCACCGGACGTTCGTCGCGGCCGTGCGCCACCTCGTGCAGCCAGGCCCCGGTGTTTGCGCCGAAGCGCTCGATCAGCCATTGCCGCCCGGCGGCGGCCAACTCGCCGATGCTGCGGATGCCGAGCGCTTCCAGCCTGGCCGCCGCCTTGGGGCCGATGCCGTTGATGCGCGCGGCCGGCAGCGGCCAGATGCGCGACGGGATGTCCACCGCCGTGACGAGGGTCAGCCCGTCCGGTTTCTCGAGTTCCGAACACAGCTTGGACAGCAGCTTGTTCGGGCTCAGCCCAACCGAGCAGGTGAGCCCGGTCGCCTCCCGCACCCGCGCCTTGATCGCCTGCGCAACCGCGCGAACGCCGGCCTGCGGGTCGCCCGGCGCCGAAAGCTGCGCGCCCGGCACTTCGGTGAGATCGATGTAGATCTCGTCGATGCCGCGATCCTCGATGCACGGCGCGACCTGCACCACCGCCGCCTTGAACAGCCGCGAATATTTCCGGTATTCGTCGAAGTCGGCGGGCAGCAGCACCGCGTCGGGCGCCAGCGCGGCGGCCTTCATCAACCCCATGCCCGAGCGCGCGCCGAGCGCGCGCGCTTCGTAGGTCGCTGTGGTGATGACGCCGCGGCCGGCATAGTCGCGCAGGCGGGCGAAACGCCGGCGGCCGTCGGGCTGCAGCACCGGATGATGGGCGCGCCGGCCGCCGACGACCACCGCCTGGCCGCGCAGCTCCGGGTAACGCAGCAATTCCACCGATGCGTAGAACGCATCCATGTCCAGATGGGCAATCCAGCGCCGTGTGACGCCGGCGGCCGGCTCGGGCAACGAATCAGCGACTATCATGTCGGCCAAGCATACCGCGACCTCAACCGGCCAAAGGACACTCCCATCAGGCTCTTCTCTTCGCTCTATGTCCGCGCCATGCGCTGGTCGCGGCACCGCAACGCACCCTGGCTGCTCGGCGGCGTAAGCTTTGCGGAATCGTCGTTCTTTCCCATCCCGCCGGACGTGATGCTGGCGCCGATGAGCCTGGCGCAGCCGCGCCGCGCCTGGCTGTTCGCGCTGATCACAACGCTGGCGTCGGTAGCCGGCGGCCTGTTCGGTTATCTGATCGGCGTCTATGCCTTCGACCTGGTCGAGCCGCTGATCCGCGACAGCCATTACTGGGACGCCTACGTGACGGCGAAATCCTGGTTTGACCGCTGGGGATTCTGGGCGGTGTTCGTGGCCGGATTTTCGCCGATCCCGTACAAGGTGTTCACCATCGCCGCCGGCGCGGCGTCGATGGCCGTGCTGCCGTTCATCCTCGCCTCGTTCATCGGCCGCGGCGCACGCTTCTTCCTGGTGGCCGGACTGATGGCCTGGGGCGGCGCGCGCATGGAGGCGGCGCTGTATCGTTACGTCGACTGGCTGGGCTGGGCCACCGTCGCAGTCATCGCCATCGCAGTGCTCACCCTCAACGGTCAGTGACCACACCGCGGCCCATGCCGGCGAACAAGCCGTTTGCCGCAACGCAGCATGCCCGGCATACTGCCGGGGGCGCCGCCCTGCACGACGGGGCGCCCTGACACTTCGACGCATGCCTGCCGACCTGCTGCCCATCGACCTGCTCCCGCCGTCGCATCGCGCCGGCAGCCCGCAATGATCGCCCGCCTGTGGTCCGCGCTGAAACGGGCGCTGTCCTGGTTCCGCCGCGGGCCCGAGGCGCGCGGCACGGTTCACAAGGGCAGCCACTCCGCGTTCGGGCGTACCTTTTCGCTGATCCAGCTCACCGCCGGCCGGCGCCCGTATCTGCTCTATCTGCCGGAGCATTACACCGTTACCGAGCGCCTGCCGATGGTGGTGATGATGCACGGCTGCCGGCAGGACGCCGAGGTCTTCGCCGCCGCCACCCGCATGAACCGGCGCGCCGATCGCGAGCGATTCATCGTGCTCTATCCTGAGCAGCGGCGGCTCGCCAATCCGCACCGCTGCTGGAACTGGTTTTCCGGCTCGGCGCAGGCCGGCGCGGGCGAGGCCTCGATTCTCGCCGACATGATCCGCTCGCTCGCCGTCGAGCACGACGTCGAGCCGCGGCGCGTCTATCTCGCCGGGCTGTCGGCGGGGGCGGCGATGTCGGTGAATCTGGCGGTGAGCCATCCCGACCTGTTCGCCGCCTGCGCGCTGCATTCCGGCCTGATGTTCGAAGCCGGCTCATCTACCAGCGAGGCGCTGGATGCGATGCGCCACGGCGCACACCGGCATCCCGAGGACGCTGCGCGGCGTGCCTACCGAATGGCGCGCGGGCGCGTCGAAGCGATCCCGGTGATGGTGATCCACGGCGACCGCGACGAGACGGTGAACCCGGTCAACGCCGACCAGATCGTGCTGCAGTTCACCGAGCTGAATCGCCTGCTGGGCAGCGAGGCGCACCGGGAGGAGATCGCACCGCGTGTTCGCCGCCGGGAGGAACGCAGCCTCGGCGGCTACCGCTACGACGTCACCGATCACGATTACCTCGGCCGCACCCTGGTGCGCCAGGTAACGGTGCGCGGCCTGGGCCATGCCTGGAGCGGGGGGCTCGCCGACTATCCCTACAACGATCCGCTCGGCCCGGATGCGGCGGGCCTGATCTGCGATTTCTTTGCCGAGCACGGCCTGGGCTCGGGCCGCGCGTCGCTGCCTGCGCAGTCGCCGGCCTGAGGCGCCCGCACGCGCGAACCGGCCTGACGGTCGCGGCATGCGTTAACATCCGCCGCGACCCGCTCAAACACTGCAATGGAAGACCTCGACTTCACCAGCCCGGCGCGTGAGGCGCTGTACGACCCGAACGTCGCCCGCGCCTGTTTCGAGGCGCTCGGCAGTCCCGCCAGCGCCGCCGACGGGCAGGCCTTCTTCAGCGAGCAGGACCCCAGCGACCGCATGTACCTGCTGACCGAGGGCAGCGTCAGGCTTACCCGCGGCAAGCGCACCCTCGACATCATCAAGCCGGGCGAGATCTTCGGCGAGATGGCGGTGATTACCGGCGGGGCTCGCACCGCCGCGGCGGTGGCCAAGGGCGAGTCCCGCGCGCTGGCCCTGGACGCGCGCCAGTTCGAGCAGGCGCTCGAACGCACGCCGGAATTCGCCCTGATGCTGATGAGCATCCTGATCAACCGGCTGCGCCTGACGGTGGAGATTCTCGCCCGCTCCGGACGCCTGGGCGACGACCATGCGCGCGAGGCGCGCCGGGTGTTCGACGATACGTTGCTGGAGGAACTGGGGGCCGCGCTCAAGCGCCCGCCCCAAGCCTTCGCAGCGCGCCACCCCATCATGCAGGAAGGCGAGCGAGGCGGCTTCATGTACGTGGTGCTGGAAGGCCGCGTGGCGGTGTCGATCCGCTCGAAGGTGGTGGAACGGGTGGGGCCGGGCGGCGCGCTCGGCGAGATGGCGCTGGTCGACCAGTCGCCGCGTGCCGCCAGCGCCGCCGCCGAGGTCGACAGCCGGCTGCTGGCGATCAACCGCTCCGATTTTCTGTCGCTGGTGAAGTCGCGCCCGGCATTCGCCATTTCGCTGCTCCGGTCGCTGGCGCGTCGCCTCAGACGGATGACGGCGCAGCAGGCCTGACCGGCCGACACCGAGAACCGCGGCGGCGGGCTCGCGCGCTATGGGGCGGCGCAGGCCGAAGCGCTGCGCATCGCCGATCCGTCGCTCACCCTGGTGCTTCGCGCCACCCGACGCTGGTGCCGCTTACCCTGCCCGCCGGTGCTTATCCGGGGCTTGATCGCGACCTGGAAAGAGTCGGCAAGCGGAGTCCGACCCTGGCGCGGCCGAACCTGCCGGACGACATCGCGTATCGCTTCGCGCGCGCCTTGCATAATGCGCAACCGGCGCTGGCCGAGCGCCTCGCGCAGGCGCGCGAATCGATACCGGCCAGCACGCTGGCGGCGGTGCCCGACAGGCGCCAGCTTCACCTCGGCGCGCTGCGCTAAGATAGGGCTGTTGCCGTAGTGCAGCGCCGCATCCGGCCCGAATTGTCTGGGCCGTGGTTTTGTTCCACACTGGCCGCGGCGCCCGTCGGCCACCCCTGTTCGATCCAGATAAAAACCCGATGAAGCCCGAATCGCAGCGAATCGGCTGGCTCAGGAACCTGCCCTGGCTCAGAGGCCGGGCAACGGCGGAGTCACGCCAGCGCTCTGCGCTCACCGAGGTGGACGCCGCGCTGTTCGCCATGTGGGACCTCGGCGACAACTTGGTGCTGAAGTGGACCTTTGTCGGCGAAACGCTGCGCTTCTGCGTAGTGCGCCATTACGCCATCGCCGAGGCGCTGCACGCGGAAATGCAGCAGGATTGGGGCGTCGACGATCCCGCCACCGTCATGAACAAGCTGCTCGCCGGCCCGAAGTATCTCGAGGTGGCGGAGTTCGATGAGGTGTGCCGGCTGTTCGACACCCAGCCCCGGGTGCTGCGCACTGGCGTCAGGCCCGGCGTCGATGTCGACATCGATCTGATCAGCGAGCTGGTGCGTCGCTACGGCGTGACCCTGGTGCGCGACCGCGCGGTGGTGCTGTTCGACGCGGTGGAGTTTTCGCTACAGCCGCCGATCGAGCAGGTCGCCATGCTGAACAGCCTGTCGTACTCGGTGAACTCCGGCTACCGCCAGCTGCTGTCGAAGCACATCCAGGTGAACTTCGCGCGCACCACCACCGGCGACGGCTTCTACATCTGGAACCGCGACACCGGGCCGGACGCCAACATCGCGCTCTACAAGCTGATGATGATGGTGCTGGCCGACAATGCCATGGCACAGCGCAAAGCGCGCGCGCCCTGGGTGCCGCGGCTGCGGGCGGCGTTCCATGTCGGCGAGCACTACGAATTTCACCAGGTCGAAGGCCTGAACCCGACCACCTTCAGCTACATCGTCGGCCAGGTCACCGTCGACCTCGCGCGCATGATCAGCCGGGCGCTGCCGGGGCAGATCCTGCTCGGCGATTTTTCCTTTCCCGACACCCGCAACCCGCGGCTGCCGGCGCGCTACGACACCGTCGATTTCGTGGAAAAGACCGCGGTCGCCGTCGAGCAGCTGAAGGGCCTGGACGTGTCGGGCGGGCGCATCGAGACCATCCGCTGCTATCTCACCGGCGAAAGCCTCGGCGGCGGACGGTACATGGTCAACCGCTATCACATCCGCGACAAGCACGGCACTTCACGCACCGTGTACAACGCCAAGATCAACATCCACCGCGAGCGGGCCGATCCGATCTATCTCGGCGTGCACCGCGACGATCTCTGGGCGTTTTCCGCCACCAAGGTCGAGCAGCTTACCCGCGACACCGAGGCCACCGGCTCGTTTTTCATCCGCCCCTGAGCGGCGCGGCGCCCCGGACGGGGTCTGTCACTCGTTCAGGATGTCTTCACGCTTTTGCAGGAACTCGTCGCGGGTGAGATCGCCCTTGGCATAGCGCTGCTCAAGTTGCTCGATCGCGCTGCGGTGCCGGTCGGCAGCGCGGTGCGGCACTTCCCCCTCGTGAAAGAACAGATACTTGATTGCCGCTGCGATCAGCACCAGCGGAACGACCCAGAGCAGCGCCATGCCGACCCAGCCAAGCCCCCAACCCCACCCCATGCCAAAATCCATCACGGTTGCTTCTCCTTTCAGGCGCATCGCCGAATTGCGCCTTGGCCGCGCTTTCGTCGCGCCTTGCCGCAGCGTTCGCGATTGCCGTCGATTGTCGACCGTGACCGCCCGGGCGCGTTGACGCAGGTCAAGCGCGGGGCTGCATGCGGCGCGTCGGCCCGATGCGGCGCAGCCCTGCGCCGCTGCAAGGCAGTGGAACTGCAGAGTCCTCATGCACGCCCTGCAGGCGTAACATGAGCAGGTCGGATGCCGTGCGTCGAGAACGCCCTGCGCCATGAACGAAGAGCAGTTCGCCGCTTTGCGCCAGCACATGGTGCTGGAGATCGCCACTCACGCCGCGCTGTTGGGCGAGCGGATCGGCAAGTACAACATCGACCCGGCGGTAATGGAGGTGATGGGCCGTGTCCCCCGCCACCGCTTCGTGCCCGCCGAGATCGAGCCCTATGCCTACCTGAACCGGCCGCTGCCGATCGGTCACGAAAAGACCATCTCCCAGCCGTTCATCGTGGCGCTGATGACTGACGCGCTGCAGATCGGCGCGCAGGACCGCGTGCTCGAAATCGGCACCGGGCTCGGCTATCAGGCGGCGGTGCTCGCCGAGCTGGCGGCGCGGGTATACAGCATCGAGATCATCGAGCCGCTGGGCCGGGAGGCGGCGCGGCGGCTGCGCGAAGCCGGCTACGACAACATCGAGTTGAGGATCGGTGACGGCAGCCACGGCTGGCCCGAGCAGGCGCCGTTCGACCGCCTGATCGTCACCGCGGCGCCGGACCTGATTCCGCCGGCACTGCTGCATCAGCTGAAGCCCGGCGGGCGCATGGTGATTCCCGCGGGGCTGCCGGACAGCCAGCAGCTGATCGTGGTGGAGAAAGGCGCCGACGGCCGTCACAGCACGCGCGAGCTGCTGCCGGTGCGTTTTTCGCAGCTGGAGGGATCAGAGACCTGAACGCCAGCGCGCCGCAGTCCCACTACTGGCCCCGGCCATCCGGTAAGCTCGCCACATGAGGCCGGTCGCCGGCCCACCTGACCGGAGGATTCGTCCGATGCTGTCGCTCGCAGGCAAGCGCCCCGCGCGTCTCGGCGTGCACCATGCCCGCCTTTCGCCCTGCCCGCCGAAACCGAACTGCGTGTGCAGCGACGACTCGGCCGGGGGCCATGCGGTGACGCCCTTCGCGTTGTCGGCGCCGCCGGCTCAGGCCTGGGCCGCCGCGCGCAACGCAGTACTGGCCCTGCCCCGCACCCGCATCGTTGCCGAACAGCCGGATTACCTGCATGCCGAATGCACCAGCGCCGTCTTCGGCTTTGTCGACGACCTCGAACTGCACCTGCGGGCGGCGGACGGCATCATCGCGCTGCGGTCGGCGTCGCGGCTGGGCTACCGGGACTTCGGCGTGAACCGCAAGCGCGTCGAGCGGTTGCGCGTGGCGCTGCGCGACGCCGGCGCCATCGGGTGACGCGGTGAGCACAGCCCGCGCATTCTCTCGCCGTGCCCCCGGCAGGCGCCTCGCCCTGGTACTGGCGCTGTGCGTCGGCGTCGCCGGCGCGCAAACCCCCGAGGAATGGTTCGACAGCGGCCGCCAGGCGGTGGAACGGGCAAAGTCGCAGGCACCGATTACCGGGCGCGCGCGCAACGTGATCCTGTTCGTAGGGGACGGCATGGGCGTGTCGACGGTTACCGCCGCGCGCATTCTCGACGGGCAACGCCGCGGCGGGCGCGGCGAGGAGCACTCGCTCGCCTTCGAGCGACTGCCCTATCTCGCGCTGTCGAAAACCTACAGCGCCAATCAGCAGACGCCGGATTCGGCGCCGACGATGACCGCGATGATCACCGGCATCAAGTCGAACGACGGCGCCATTTCGGTGACCGCGCAGGCGGTGCGCGAGGATTACCGCACGG
>CALJLA010000015.1 GCA_937983055.1 uncultured Pseudomonadota bacterium | reverse complement strand
TTTTCCACGGCGCGCGACAATTTCTACGCCGGCGCGCGCGACGGGCTCGAGGCGCAGATCGTCTGGCTGGACGGGCGCAGCCGGCCGCTGCGCGCGCTGCTGCGCGAAGAGATCCTGCCGATGGCGGAGGCCGGCCTGGCGGCGCTCGGTGTTGACGATGAGGTGCGCGGCCGGTACATCGATATTCTCCAGGGCCGGGCCCGTACCGGCCAGAATGGCGCCGCCTGGCAGCGCGCGCACGTCGAGAAGTACGGGCGCGATTTCATGCGGCTGACCGCCGACTATCTGGATCGTCAGCGCAGCGGCCTGCCGGTGCATGAGTGGGATGTCTGAACAAGAAGCGATGCTGTCGATACTGCGCGAACTGCCCGAGGGATTTCTGGATGCGCCGGCGAGCGAATTCCATCATGTGCTGCGCGGGCCGTCTCTGATCCATCTGCCGGGACGCGAGCCGGCGCCGCTCTTCGTCTCGGCGCTGCTGCACGGCAACGAGGATGTCGGCGTCAGGGGCCTGCCGCCGGTGCTGCGCAAGCATGCTCGGCAGGGCTTGCCGCGGGCGCTGTCGATCTTCATCGGCAACGTGGCGGCGGCGCGCCACGGCCTGCGCCGCCTGGACGGGCAACCCGACTTCAACCGCGTGTGGCCTGGCGCCGACACCGACGGCCTGCCCGAGCATCTGATGGCGGCCGCCGTGGTCGACGAGATGCGCGAGCGGCGGCCGTTCGCGAGCATCGACATTCACAACAACACCGGGCTCAATCCACATTACAGCTGCGTGACTCATCTCGGGCCGCGATTTCTGCATCTTGCCCGGCTGTTCGGGCGAACCATGGTGTTCTTCACGCGGCCGAAAGGGGTCCAGGCCTGGGCATTCGGCGAGTTTTGTCCGGCGGTGGCGGTGGAATGCGGCAAGCCCGGGAGCGCCAGCGGCGAGGAGCACGCGGCCGAGTTCGTCGACGCGGTGCTGAATCTGCACGAGCTGCCGGACCGCCCGTTGCCGCCGCATGAGGTGGATCTGTATCACACCGTCGGCATCGTGCGCGTGCCGCCCGACGTGGAATTTTCCTTCAACGGCGACGCGGTCGACGTGCAGTTCGACGCCGGGTTGGAGTATCTGAATTTTCGCGAAGTGCCGCCCGGCACCGCATTTGGCCGGGTGAATGGCCGCAGCGACGTGCCGGTGCAGGTGGTCGGCGAGGACGACCGGCCGATGGCCGACCGCTATTTCGAAGTGCGCAACGAGCGTCTGCTGACCCGGGCGCCGTTCGTGCCCGCGATGCTCACCCTCGATGCGCGAGTCATCCGGCAGGATTGCCTGTGCTACGTGATGGAAAGGCTGAACATCTAGGCGGGCGACAGGAAAGATCTGGTGCCGCGTGCTGCGTGAAAGACCAAGGGCCGAGAAAGAACAGGCCCGAGTTCCGAGTTCCGAGTCCCGAGTGAAGCCGGCCTGTGGCCGGCGTCAGGATCAACGCTTACCGCGGAGGACGCGGAGGACGCGGAGGAAAAGCCAAAGGCGGGATTAACCACCAAACCACCAAGGCCACCAAGGCCACCAAGGCCACCAAGGAAAGCCCATGGAGTTGTTTGACTTGGTGTTGTTCGTGCCCTTGGTGCCTTCGTGTTCCGTCTTTCGCTTTTGCCGGAGAACCGAGGGCCGAGAAAAGAAACAGTTCCGAGGGCCGAACTCCGAGGGCCGAGTGAGGTCGGCCTGTGGCCGGCGTTAGGAGCAACGCTCACTGCCGGGGGCACAGAGGACGCGGAGGAAAAGCCGAAGCGGATAAGCCGCCAATGCGCCAAGGCCACCAGGAAGAGATCAATGGGATTGGTCTCCTTTGTGTACCGGGCGTCGTTCGTGCCTTGGTGTTTCGCTACTCCATTTCCGCCCGAGTCCAGGGCCCCGGGTCGCTGCGCACGTAGAATGCGCCCATGCCGCTGCTGACGCTTACCAACGCACACCTTGCCTACGGTCACGTCGCGCTGCTCGATCAGGCCGAGTTCCAGATCGACGCGCGCGAGCGGGTGGCGCTGATCGGGCGCAACGGCAGCGGCAAGTCGTCGCTGCTGGCGGCATTCGCCGGCGAGCGCGTGCTGGATGACGGCGAGCTGTGGCGGGCGCCGGGGCTGAAGATCGGCTATGTGCCGCAGGAGCCGGCATTCGACCCGGGGGCCAGCGTGTTCGAGTCGGTGGTTGCCGGCATGGGCGAAGTGTCGGGCCTGCTCACCGAGTATCACGACGTGTCCCATCGGCTCGCCGAGGCCGGCGCGGATACCGACGCGCTGCTCTCGCGGCTGGCCGAACTGCAGGCCGCACTCGAGGCGCAGAACGCCTGGACCTATGTGTCGCAGGCCGAGCGGGTGATCGAGCGTTTCGGACTGGACGCGGACGCGGCGGTCGCGGCACTGTCGGGCGGTCAGAAGAAGCGGCTGGCACTGGCCCGCGCGCTGTCGCAGTCGCCGGACCTGCTGCTGCTCGACGAGCCCACCAACCATCTCGATATCGACGCCATTGCCTGGCTGGAAACGTTTCTGCTGGATACCGGCGTGACCCTGCTGTTCATCACCCACGACCGGCGCTTTCTCGATCGCTTGGCCACCCGCATCGTCGAGCTCGACCGTGGCCGGTTGCTGAGTTTTCCCGGCCGCTTCGCCGACTATCAGGCGCGCAAGGAGCAATTGCTGGCCGACGAGGCGATTGTTCAGCGCAAGGCTGACAAGCTGCTGAAGGAAGAAGAAGCCTGGATTCGCAAGGGCGTCGAGGCGCGCCGCACCCGCTCGGTGTCGCGCATTGCGCGGCTGGAGCGGCTGCGCGTCGAGCGGGCGGAGCGGCGCGAGCGCATGGGACAGGTCCGGCTGCAGCTCGACGCCGGCGCGAAAAGCGGCCAGCTGGTCGCGGAGCTGGAGAACGTCACCGTGCGCTATGGCGAGCGTGCAGTGATCAGGGATTTCTCGGCGCGAATTCTGCGCGGCGACCGGGTTGGCGTAATCGGCCCGAACGGCGCGGGCAAGACCACCATGCTCAAGTTGATTCTCGGCGAGATCGAGCCGGCCGGCGGCGCGGTGCGGCGCGGCACGCGGCTGCAGGTGGCTTACTTCGACCAGTTTCGCGAGGCGCTCGATCCCGAGGCCGCGCTGGCCGATGTGATCTCGCCGGGCTCGGAGTATGTCGAGGTCGGCGGCGATCGCAAGCATGTCATCGGTTATCTCGGAGAGTTCCTGTTTCCGCCGCAGCGGGCGCGCTCTCCGGTCAAGAGCCTGTCCGGCGGCGAGCGCAACCGGCTGCTGCTCGCGCGGCTGTTCGCGCGGCCGGCCAACGTGCTGGTGCTGGATGAACCGACCAACGATCTCGACATTGAAACCCTGGAGCTGCTGGAGGCGTTGCTGCAGGATTATCCCGGCACTCTGTTCCTGGTGAGCCACGACCGCACGTTTCTCGACAACGTGGTGACGCAGGTGATTGCCTCGGAGGGCGATGGGCGCTGGATCGAGAATGCCGGTGGCTACGACGACTGGGTCGCCTGGCGCGAGCGCGCCCGCGACGCGCAAGCCCGCGAGCAGGCGCCTGCCCGGCCGGCAGCGGCGCCGAAGCCGTCGCCGAAGCCCAAGGCCGACAAGCTCAGCTTCAAGGAGCAGCGCGAGCTGAAAACGCTGCCGGAACGCATCAGCGCGCTGGAGGCCGAGCAGGGCACGCTCGCGCGCAGCCTGCAAGACCCCGCCCTTTATGCCGATCCGGAGAAGGCGCGTGCGCTGTCGACCCGCCTTGCCGCCATCGACGACGAACTCACCGCGCTGCTGGAACGATGGGAGGCGCTGGAGGCGAAAACTTGAATCTCAGGTGCTGCGTGCTGCGTGCTGCGTGCTGAGTGCTGAGTGCTGAGTGGAAAAGCGAAGAATCGGAACCTAGGACTCCGAAAAGCGCATTCGGACTATCCGGGCACGAAAGAAGCCAATAGAAGGCAGAAGCTCGAAGCCCCTGGGCAGGAAGACACGAAGCCGGTGCGGTCCTCGGGGTTTGTTTTGCTCTTGGTCCTTGGTTTCTGACTCAGCACACAGTACGCAGCACGCAGCACTGTTTTTTGTGCCGGCCCCTTACATTCCCAGCACCCCTTCTACCAGCTGCACCTGCTCTTCGATGGCGTCCTCGGTGATGTCGAGCGCGGCCAGCGCGAAGGCGCCGCCCTTGCTCCATTCGCCACAGGCGCCGCCGCCGGCGCAGCGCGCATGGACGTATTCCGCGGTCAGTGCCAGGGCGACCAGCTTCGCCACCGCAGGCGGCGCTTCGCCCAGGGAGCTTCCGCCGTACTCGTGGTGCAGCGAGATCGCCATGCAGGTGTCGTCCGGCAGGTGCCAGGTGCGCGCGAGCGCAGCGCCGATGCGGGCGTGGTCCATGCCGAACAAGGTTTGCTCGACCGCGGTGAAGCCTTCCGGCCGGCGGTCGGCATTGAGGTAAAAGTCCTCGTAGTCGGGGTAGCGGCTCGCCATCAGCGGGATGCCGCAGTCGCGGAACAGCGCGAAGGTATAGGCGTCTTCCCGGTCGAGTTTGGCGAGGGGGCGTGCCAGCATCGATGCGGTCTGCGCGATGCCCGAAGAGGTTTCCCAGAAATGCTCCAGCGCCTTGCTGTTGCCGGTGGGCAGCGCGTTCCTGAGCAGCAGGCCGCTGACGATCTCCACCACATTACGCAGGCCCAGCAGCGTCAGCGACTGCTGCACCGACGTGGCCTTGGTGCGCAGCCCAAAAAACGGCGAGTTCACGGTCTTGAGCATGGCGGCGGCCAGACTCACGTCGGCGCTGATCAAATTGCTGATCTTGATGTAGTCGGGCTCGTCTTCCCGCATTTCGCGAAGCAGCTTGGTCAGGATCTCGGGGCAGGGCGGCACGCCGAGGTCGTTGACGATCTGTTCGGCTTCGTGGTCGGCAATCAGCATTTCCTGGGTCATTTTTCCAAAAGGCTCCGAAGCAGGCGAATCGGCGATCCCCGAGGGGTTCGGCTACGAGCCATAACGGCGGGGCTGCGGCATCCTTGAGGCACGTAGGAAGATCCGCGGTCGCTGGAAGAGGTCCGCGCCGCCCCGCACGGCGTCCAGCAACCCTCTCGAAAGTCCTGCACGCGGCACTCGGCACGCAGCAGCTTGCTTTGCCTCGGCCCTCGGGTAAGAACAGAAAGCGAAACACGAAGGCACCAAGGGCAGGAAGAACACCAATTCAAGCAAGTCCGCGGGCTTTTCCTGGTGGCCTTGGTGATTTGGTGATTCATCCCGCCTTTGGCTTTTCCTCCGCGGTGAGCGTTAATCCTCATGCCGGCCACAGGCCGGCTTCACTCGGAACGCGGAACTCGGAACTCGGAACTGTCTTTCCTCCGCGCAGCACGCAGTACTTTTCTTTCCTTCGGGGCCCTCGGCACGGTGATCCAGCCCGTAGGCGTCGCACAAGCGCTTTTGCTGCTACCCTTTGGCGTGGAGGACAGGCCAATGAAAAGGAGAACCTTCGGCCGGACCGGTCTCCAGGTGTCAGAGGTCGTGTTCGGCGGCGGCTGGGTCGGCGGGCTGCTGATCCACCAGGATGACGACACCAAGCTGCGCACGCTACGGCGGGCAATGGAAGCCGGCATCAACCTGATCGACACCGCACCGAGCTACGGCAAGGGCGAGTCGGAGAAGGCGCTGGGCTGGCTGCTGAAGGAGATCTACGCCAAGCCCTTCCTGTCGACCAAGGTCATGGTCGATGCCGGCAATCCCGACGACCTGGCGGGTCAGATCGAGCGCAGCCTGCACGACAGCCTCGAACGACTGAACCGCTCCTCGGTCGACCTGCTTCAATTGCACAATCCGATCGGGAGCGGTGCCAATGCCCTGAGGGTGGACCAGGTCACCGGCGCCAATGGAGCGGCCCGCGCCCTTGAGCGCCTGCGCGACCAGGGCCTGACGCGTTTCATCGGCATGACCGCGCTGGGCAAGCGCGAGGATTGCCGCAGGGTGATCGACAGTGGCCGCTTCGACAGCGCGCAGGTGTACTACAACCTGCTCAATCCCAGCGCCGGCCGCGGCATGCCGCCCGGTTGGCGCGGGCATGACTTCGGCAATCTGATTGCAGCCTGCAGCGCGCAGCGAATGGCGGTCATGGCGATGCGAGTGTTCGCGGCGGGTGTGCTGGCAAGCGACGAGCGGCATGGGCGTGAGGTGATCATCACCGAAGCGGCCGACCTCGCGACGGAGCAGAAGCGCGCGCAGGCGGTATACGCCGCGCTCGGCGCGCGGCATGGCACGCGCGCCCAGACAGCGCTGCGCTTTGCCCTGTCCAATCCGGACATCTCCTGTGCCGTAATCGGGCTCGCCGAGCCCGGTCACCTCGACGAGGCAATGGCCGGCGCGGAGCGCGGCGCGTTGCCGCCGGAGGCGCTGGAGGCGCTCGAGCAGGTGTACGCGAAGAACTTCGACCTGTAGCGCTGCACGGCCGGCGAAAAGAAAAAGGCCGGCATGTGCCGGCCTTTTCCGTGGTACTGCGCGCGCCTTAGTTCGAGCAACTGGTCACGAACTGACAACGGGTGTCCTTTCGCCAGGATACGTCGGCGAACGACGGCTTGCTCGACTCGCACCACGATTGCGTCGTGCTCTCGTAGCAGGCCGTGCCCTTGGCTGTCGTCATCTGGCAACAGCCGCGATCGCCCCACACCCAGGATTCGTCGGGTGCCGCAGTCGGCAGGTCTTCGACCGATTGCGGCAGGGGGCCGCTTTGCGCGGCGGTGCTCGCCGACGGGGACGAGGTGGGCGCCACCCCGGTCGTGCCGCATGAAATCAGCGACAAAGCAAACGCGATTACTGCAATTAGCCTGATCACTCCTGCCTCCAGTTTCGAGTCACCGATGGGGCCCGGCGCGTCGATGTGACCGGTCGCGCGGGATGTGCGGCTGGAGACGCAAGGTTCTTGCCAGATCGGATCGGCTGCAGGCGCCGAGATCAAAACGGCCTGCGATGCGCGTACTGGCCCGGGCGCTCGGAAAGCATGGTGAAGCGCCGTTCTCGCAGGCCTCGACTCCCGCCCGGAAACAAGAAAGCGAAACACGAAGACACGAATGCCACGAAGAGCGCCAGGTCAGTCAAACCACGCTCTCTTTCCGTGGTGGCCTTGGTGTATTGGGGGTTCGCCCAGCCTCTCGCTTTGCAGAAACCAGAGCCTCTTCAGTTACGCAATCACCTGATCACCGAGTCACCTGATCACGCATCAACCCCGCGTGCTCCGCCGTGAGAGTTGATCCTGACGCCGGCCACAGCCCGGCTTCACTCGGAACTCGGAACTCGGGCCTGTTCTTTTCGGCCCTCGGTTCTCCGGCAAGAGCGAAAGACGAAATACCAAGGCACCAAGGGCACGAAGAACACCAAGTCAAACAACTCCGTGGGCTTTTGTTGGTGGCCTTGGTGGTTTGGTGGTTAATCCCGCCTTTGCTTTCTCTCCGCGTCCTCCGCCGTGAGAGTTTATCCTGACGCCGACCGCAGCCCGGCTTCACTCGGAACTCGGAACTCGGAACTCGGGCCTGTTCTTTTCGGCCCTCGGCCGCTCCGCCACGCGCACCGATCGATGTTGAGTTAGGATAGCCATCGAGTCGCGTACTTCAGATTCATCTCCAACAAGCCAATTTCAGAACGGTGAACCTCCAGAGCCGGCGGCTGCTCGCGCTGATCGATTACGCGCAGGAAGCGATGCGTTCGCGCACCCGAGTGGTGTCGGATATCGCCGGCCAAGGCGGATTTGCGCTGTTCGAGCACCAGATTGAGGCGCTCGAGGGCGCGCGGATAGGCCCGCTGGCAGCTGATGGTGACGACGAGGTCTGGCTGTCGGTGCCGCATCCGCCGTCGCCGGCGATGCCCCCCGCACCCGATGACCCCTGGCTGCTGCCGTGGCTGGCGGTGGGCGTAGCGGTGCAGTCGGCGCCGGGGCTGGCCGATGCAGTGGATGGCGCCTCGCTGATCGCAGCAGGCGCGCATCGCGATGCGCAGCAGCCTGCCGGACCCGGGGGCGATACGCGCCCGGCGATCGACGCCGGTGCCCGCGTGTTGCTGCGTGATTATGCGTTTCGCGCGCAGGTTGAAGAGCGGCTCGCCGATTACCTGGCACGTGCCTGGCGGCCCTGGGCCGAAGGCGAATCGCGCCGCCGGCGCGTCTCCAATCTGTACGTGCGCCTGTTCACGCTGCAGCAGCAACTGTCCGGCGCCCTGACCGAGCATCAGTTCGAACTCGTCTGGGGTATGGGCGTGGCCAGCCGTCGGCAAGGCGAGCAAGTGCTTGCCTATCCGCTGATTACGCGGGTTGCCGATATCGGCTTCGGCGAGCGCGACCGTGCCGCGGAGGTGCGGCCGCGCGATCTCGATCCACGGCTGGAGCTGGAACCCTTTCTGCCGGCCGATCATCCGGCGGCGCTGGCGGCGGAGAAGGCTTTTGCGGAGCTGGTGGCCGCCAGCGATGCGCCGGCGACGCCGTTCGACCCGTCGAGCTACGCGCCATTGCTCGATATTGCCCGCACGGCACTGGCGACGGCGGGCGAGGGCATACCGCCGGTGGAGATCTCGCCGGGCTGGGTGCTGTTTGCGCGCCCGCGCAGCACCGGGCTGACCCAGCACGACCTGGAGCGCTTCCGGGCGGCGCTGCGCGAGCGCGATCCGGTTGCCGCGCTGCCTCCGGCGGTGGCGGCCCTGGTCACCGACCCGCCCGAGCAGAGTGCGCCGCTCGCGCTGCCGGCCTTTCGCGGTTTCAGCGCGGTGTATCACGAGAACCTCGCCTCGGCGCAGGCGCCCGATCTGTTCTTCCCCAAGCCGTTCAACGACGAACAATCGCGCATCGTACAACTGCTGGAGGTCTCCGATGGCGTGGTGGTCCAGGGCCCGCCCGGCACCGGCAAGACCCACACCATCGCCAATATCATCTGCCATTGGCTGGCGACCGGGCGGCGGGTGCTGGTGACGTCGATGCGCGACCCGGCGCTGTCGGTGCTGCGCGAGATGATCCCGGAGGACATCCGGCCGCTCGCCATTTCGCTGCTCGCCTCGGAAAAGGACGGCCTGCGTCAGCTCGGCGAGTCGATCGAGAAGATCGCCCTCGGGGTGCAAAGCCTTGACCGGGATGCGCTCGGCGACGAGATCGCCCGGCTCGAGGAGGAAATCGACGCGCTGCAGACGCGGCTTGCGCGCATCGACATCGACCTCGGGCGCTGGGCAAAGCTCAACCTGTCGCGGATCGATCTGGAAGGCGAGCAGCTGGACCCGCAGGACGCGGCCCGCGAAGTGGTTGCGCATGCCGGGGCCTTTGACTGGCTGCCGGATGCGCTCGGCGTGGCCCCGAAGTATGCGCCGCAGTTTGGTGCCGAGGACCTCGCGCGGCTGCGCGCGGCGCGCAAGGCGCTCGGCGCCGATATCGAGTATGCGCAGTGCGCGCTGCCGGATCCGGCGACGCTGCCCGACGCCATCCGCATGGCGAAGGCGCACGACGAGCTGCAGCGTTTCGCCCAGCTCACCGAGAAGTCGCGCGACAACGATCTTCCGTGGCCGGCCGACGCTGGCGCGGATGCGGTCGCGGCGGCTCGGGCGCTGGCAAACGACGTGCAGCGCGTCAGCGGTCGCTACGGCCATCTGATCGCCGCGAAGCTGCCCTGGGGCGACGAGACGCTGTCGCGCATCCGCCGCGGCCAACCGGTGCGCCCCGTCGAGGCGCTGGCTGCGGCGGGCGTGGCACTCTAGCAGGCGGTCGCCCGCCGCGCCGAGCTGATGAAGCGTCCGGTGCAGCTGCCCGAGCGCGCACTCGACGATACCGGGTTTCTGCAGGCACTGGAAAATCTCGCGAACGGCCGCCGCGCCTTCGGCCTGGCGTTGTTCGGTAAATCCGACGCGCGGCAATGGCTCGACATGGTGCGCATCGGCGGTGCGGCGCCGGTTTCGCGCGAGGACTGGGCCCACGTGCTGGCGTTTGCCCGCCTGCAGCGCAAGCGGCGCGAACTCACCCTGCGCTGGAACGCGCTCGCGCCGGAGATTGGTCTGCGCACGGTGCTCGCGGTGGACGCAAAGGGGCAACTCTCCGCCGAGGCGCAGTTTGCGTGGTACAGGCAGGTGCGCGAACTGGCGGCCGAGCAGCGGGCGCTGGCGCAGCGCGCGACGGAGGTGTTTCCCGGCTGGACCCGCGCCTCGGCCTTGGCGGCCAACCCGGCGGTCATCGACGAGCTGGGGCATGCGCTGGAGCATCACCTCACCCGGCACCGGCTGGGCGAGGTGTCGGCGTTGCTCGAAGAACTTCGCGTCAAGCTCGACGGCTGTGGCGGACGCATCGTCGAGGCGGTGCGCATCTTCGTTTCGCGGCGTCTGGGCAAGCCGCAGCTCGACGAGACCGCGCTGCTCACCGCCTGGAGCGAGCTGATGCTGGAGCTCGAGCGGCTGCATGCTCTGCGCGAACCGCTTTCGGTGGTGCGCGAGGTGACCGGGCGCATCGCCGATTCCGGCGCGCCGAAACTTGCTGCGCGCCTGTGCCAGCCGTCGGACGGCGACGACGGTCGCTTGCTGCCGGAAACGTTCCTGCGCGACTGGCGGCTGCGGCGGCTGGCCACCCATGTAACGGCAATCGACTCGCAGGCCGAAGTGAAGAAGCTTTCCGCCCTGCGCAGCGGCATCGAGCACGACCTCGCGCGCGCGTACGAGGCGCTGGTGGTCAGGCGCACCTGGCACCGCCTGGCCGATAACGTGACGCCGGCGGTGCGTGCCGCGTTGCAGGGCTACCTCAATGCGATCCAGCGCATCGGCAAGGGTACCGGCAAGCGTGCGCATCGTTTCCGCCAGGACGCGCGCTTTGCCGCCGCCGAAGCGTATCGCGCGGTGCCGTGCTGGATTATGCCGCACCACCGGGTTTCGGAGGCGCTGCCGGCCCAGTTGGGCTGCTTCGACCTGGTGATCATCGATGAGGCCTCGCAGTCGGACCTGTCCACGCTGCCGGTGCTGCTGCGCGCGCAGAAGCTGCTGGTAGTGGGCGACGACCGCCAGGTATCGCCGCAGGCAATCGGGCTGGACGAAGAGCGCATCCGCGGCCTGATGCAGCGCCACCTCGGCGAGCAGGTCGGGCTGTACCGTGCCCAGCTGGCGCCCGACCGCTCGGTGTACGACTTGGCGCGGGTGGCCTTTGCCGCCAGCGCGGTGATGCTGCGCGAGCATTTCCGCTGTGTGGCGCCGATCATCGAGTATTCAAAGCGCGAGTTCTACGACCACGAGCTGCGGCCGCTGCGCCTGCCGCGACCGTCCGAGCGTATCGATCCGCCGCTGCTCGACGTGCTGGTGACCAACGGCCGGCGCGAGAACGGCATCAACCAGGCCGAGATCGACTACATCGTCGGCGAGATCCACCGCATCGCGGTGGACGCGCGGCTGCGCGAACGCTCGATCGGCGTGGTGTCGCTGCTCGGCGAAGAGCAGGCCCTGCGCATCTGGGAGCGGTTGCTGGAGGAGCTGGGACCGGACGTGTTGCGCCGGCACGATCTCGCCTGCGGCGACGCGCGCATGTTCCAGGGGCGGGAGCGCGACATCATGTTCCTGACCATGGTGGCGGCGCCCAACGACATCGGCGCGCCGCTGTCGCGCGATATTTTTGCCCAGCGCTTCAACGTCGCGGCTTCGCGCGCGCGCGACCAGATGGTGCTGGTGCGCTCGGTCGAGCCCGCTCAGCTGCCCGAGGGCGACCGCCTGCGCCGCGGGCTGATCGAGCATTTTGCGCGGCCCTTCGGCGAGCCGCCGCCGCGGGTGGCGGACGCGCGCGACCTGTGCGAATCGCCGCTCGAGCGCGAGATCTACGACTGGCTGATCGCCAACGGTTACCGCGCGCTGCCGCAGGTGCGGGTGGGGACGTATCGCATCGACATCGTGGTGGAAGGCGCCGACGATACCCGACTTGCGGTGGAGTGCGACGGCGACAAGTACCAGGGCCCGGAAACCTGGGTCGAGGACATGCGCCGCCAGCGTGCGCTGGAGCGCACCGGCTGGAAGTTCTGGCGCTGCTTCGCGACCAGCTTCCTGCGCCGGCGCGACACCGTGCTGGAAGACCTGCGCCAGACGCTCACCGAACTCGGCATAGAACCCACTCGCTCCGGCAACGTTGCCAGCCGCCGCATCAGCGAAACCCGCAAGGTCGCTGCATCGACGGCGGAGATGGCGGCCTGACAAAAGGGCCGGGGTCTGAGTAAAGACAGTCCCGAGTTCCGAGTTCCCAGTTCCGAGAGAAAAGAGAAGTGCGGCGCGCTGCGTGCTGAGTATGCCGGCCAGCGGCCGGCCTGAGGAGCAACTCTCACCGCGGAGGACGCGGAGAACGCGGGGTTGATGCGTGATTAGGTGACTCGGTGATCAGGTGATTGCGTAACTGAAGATACTCTGGTCTCTGAAAAGCGAAATGCTGGGCGAACCACCAACACACCAAGGCCACCAAGGAAAGAGAGCTTGGTTTGATTGACTTGGTGTTCTTCGTGGCCTTCGTGCCTTCGTGTTTCGGGATTACCGGTTCTTGGTGTTTCTGGTGACTTGGTGGTTCGGAGCGGTTCCTCGCCAGTTTTGAGTTCCTTCGTTTTTCACGCAGCACGCAGCACCTGTCTTTCTTCGGCCCCGTCCTTTTTATCTTCTCCTCAGTCCTCAGTACTTTCTTCACTCGGAACTCGGAACATGGAACTCGGAACTCGGAACTGTTTCTTTGGGCCCTCGGCACTATCCGTTTTCACATTGCACGCAATACTTTCAGTCAACGATCTCCGCACGGATCGGCTGGCCCGGCCGCATTTCGCTGTTCAGAGCGCCGCCCTCGACCAGCAGCGTTCCGCCCACCAGCAGGTAGCGCACGCCGCGGGAAAAGCGCGCCGGCTGCTCGAAGGTGGCGGTGTCGACGATGGTGTCGGGGTCGAACACGGTGAGGTCGGCATCGGCGCCGACCTGCACGCGGCCCTTGCGCTTCATGGCCGGAATGCGCGCCTCCAGCCGCCGGGCAGGCATCAGCGTCATCTTCTCCAGCGCGTCCATCAGCGACAGTACGCCACGCTCGCGCACGTAGCGGCCGAGAATGCGCGAAAAGGTGCCGGCCGAGCGCGGGTGGCCCTGGCCTTCGGCCACGTCGAAGCCGTCGCTGGCGATCAGGGTGAGCGGATGCGCCACCGCGGCGGTGACCATCTCCTCGGTGTTCATGTGAATCAGTACCAGCCCGCCCTGCTCGCGGTACTTCGCGAAGGTTTCGCGGGTAAGCCGCTCGCCGGTGGCGGACCACTGGAGCTTTGCGTAGTCCTCTTCGGTCTTGTCGTACCAGCTGTCGAACAGAAACGACTCGATGCGGGTGGCGCCGGCGGTGTAGGGGTAGCACTCGGTGGTGACATCGACGCCGTTCGCGCGCGCATCCGCGATGATCTGCAGCATGCGCGGGGCGGAAGCCTGCGCGCTGCTGTTGATGTGGGCGATATGCACCGGCGCGCCGGATACCGTCGACAGGGCGATTGCCTCCAGCAATCCGCGCTCGCGGTCGGCGCCGGCACCGGCGGCGGACGAAGCGCCGCGCACATGCACATGGGTAAAGGCCCGGTACTGCGCCGCCAGGCGGAACACTTCCAGCAGTTCCCAGTCGTTCGCTGCCGGCGTATAGACGATGCCCAGTCCCACCGCCACCGCGCCACGCCGGAGGCCCCGCTCGATGCCGGCCTTGATCCGCGCGAGCTGCGCATCGTCGACGCCGGCCTTGGCACCGGGACCGCTGGGCAGAAACTCGCCTTCGTCGCCGAGCACCGCCATGCGCACCGGCACATGGCCGACCGCCGTGCCGTAGTGAATCGGCGAGCGCCCGGCGCGCGCGGCGTACCAGCGGTCGACGTCGGCGACGCCGATCTCCAGCTCGAACGATGCGGTCACGCCATCCATCGCCTGGTACAGATGGCTGTCGGGGTTGGTGCCGTGCCAGTGCAGGTCGATGAACCCGGGCGCCACCACCAGCCCGCGGGCGTCGAGCGTTTTCCGGCCGCGCAGCGGCTCGGTCGAGAGGGCAGCGATCCGACCGCCCGAGATGCCCACCTGGCGCACCGCGTCCAGCCCGGTTTCCGGGTCCATTACCCGACCGTGCTCGATGACCAGGTCGTAAACGGGCGCGGCTGCAGCTACAACCGTTGCGGCCAGCCCCACTGCCGCCGCTGCGACCCCTGCGAAGACCGACAGGTATTTCATCACTGTCGCCCCCTTTGGCGACGCATCCACTCCGAGCGATGCTTGAAGTCGATCCTATCCGAATTGCGGACTGTGCTGGCCAGCGGCCTGCGCGGACTGTTGCCCCGTTAGTAATCTGCCTTTAGCATCAGCGCTGTATTCAGTAAACAACCAGCCGGTTCCGAGGCAAGGCGCGGCAACACGCGTAACCCGAGGAAGGGGCGCGCGGGGGAGATTCCGGTTGTGACCCAATCGATGCCGCAGGCAGGACCTTTGTGCAGGCGGTCGGTCCGCACGCGCTGCCGCCTCGCGCTTCCCGCAGCGCGAAGCACCCGGCACTCGGTATCCAGTCGGCCCATCTGAATTGAGCGATCTCCATGTCCGATAACGTCACCGAAGCCGAAGCCCTCGCCGCCGAAGACGCCCGCTACCGTGCGCAGACGTCGAAGGACTTCGCCGCGCTGGAAAAGATGATCAGCGACGACCTGGTTTACTACCATTCGAGCGCAGTGATCGACGGCAAGAAGAGCTACATCGAGTCGATGCGCTCGGGCACGGTGCGCTATCGCCAGATGGCGCGCGGCGAGGCGGTGGTGCGCATCTTCGCAAATGTCGCCATCATTACCGGCGCCGCCCGTTTCGAGGTCACCGTCAAGGGCGAGGACAAGACCCTCGACCTGCTGTTTCATGCCGTCTGGGCAAAGCGCGGCGGCAAGCTGCAGTTCGTTTCCTGGCAATCGACGCGTCGCGGATGATGGCGGGCGCAGGCAAGGCAACGCCTTCGCGTGAGCCGCTGCCGGCGGCGCCTGAACCCGGGCGCAAACTGAAATCCCGGGTCGCGCGAAACGAAACCAAACCCGAAAGGTCCGTCATGCCTTCGCTACTGTTCTACAGCAAACCGGTCGTTCTCAATCGCGACGCCCACAAGAACCTCAAGATCAAGCCGGTGCCGTCGTTCGCCTATGCGGCGACCACGAATTCGGTGCCGCTTGCCGGCAACGAGTTCGCGTCGGCCGCGCGCATGTATCCGATCCTGTTCATCAAGGACGCCAATCAGAACTTCTTCCCGATCGCGCTGCTCGGGCTGCGCAAGGACGAGAATCTGTTCGTCGACGACAAGGGCCGCTGGACGGTGAGTTACATCCCGGCCTTCATCCGGCGCTACCCCTATGTACTGGGCGACAAGGGGCTACCGAACGACTTCAATGTGTGCATCGACGAAGAGTTCGCCGGCTTCAACACCAGCGAAGGCGACGCGCTGTTCAACGAGGACGGCAGCGAAGCGCCGGCGCTCAAGCGCGCGATCGAATTTCTCAATGCCTACCAGACAGAGGCCAAGCGCACGGAAGCGTTTTGCGAGCATCTGCAGAAGCTCGACTTGTTCGTGCCCCAGGTCATCACCGTCACGCCGAAAGAAGGCAAGCCGTACACCATGGACGGGTTTTCGGTGGTGGACGAAGCAAAGCTCGCCAAGCTTAACGACGCCGACGCCGGCAACCTGCTGCGAAGCGGCTATATGGGTTGGGCATTCGCGCATCTGCTGTCCACGCACAACGTGCAGGATCTTTCCGCGCGGCTGGAAACTCGAATCGAACGCTAGACCGACTGACCCGACCGCCAGATCAGAGGCCCCGGCCCTTCGTCCGCCCGGTGCCGCGTTTTCTCTCGCAGCACGCGGTAGTTTCCTTCTCACTCGGCCCTCAGGTAAGAGCGAAAAGCGAAACACCAAGAAACGAAGGGCACCAGGAACACCACGTAAAAGAAATCCGTTGGCTTTCCTTGGTGGCCTTGGTGGTTTGGTGGTTCATCCCGCCTTTGCTTTTCCTCCGCGTCCTCCGCGGTGAGCGTTGGTCCTGACACCGGCCACAGGCCGGCCTCGCTCGGCCGTTAGTCTTTCACGCAGCACGCAGCACGCAGCACTTTTCCTTCCCTCGGACCTCGGCACTCGGAACTGTCTTTCTTCCACGCGGCACGCAGTACTTTTCTTCTCCTCAGCCCTAGTTGTTCTTCGTGGAACTCCTGACGTAAAGTGAGCCACTAACCTGATGAGTGCATCATCTGGCGGGGGGGGATGGCTCATGCATATTGTTCTGTGTGCGGTCGCGCTGTCTGTGGCGGCCGCGGCCGCCCACGCGGCACAGCCCGGTGACGCCGTCCGGGGCGAACGCTTGCATGAAGCGCATTGCATGCGATGCCATGACACTGGCGTCTACACCCGCCAGGACCACAAAGTGCGTTCCCTGAAGGCGCTGCAGCAGCAGGTCGTCAACTGTACGCATATGGCGGAGGGAGACTTTACTGCCGGTGAGCGCCAGGACATCGTCAAGTACCTGAACCAGCAGTTCTACAAGTTCGAGTAAGACCACGGTAAGTCCGCGCTCTGCAGCAGGCCGGTCGAAGGCGCGGGCTTGCGGGCTTTTCGGTGCCCGGCCCTGGGCATCGGCGCCCGCGCTTGACAGGGAGGGTGCTGCGGCGGTGCGCGGCGCGACGACATTAACGTGTTCAACCTGACGAGGCGAGCCCGCGACGATGTTTCGCAGTTCTGATTCCCGCGCCCAGGCGCGCGGCGGCCCCCGCCTGCTGGCCGGTGTGCTGCTGGGGCTGCCCTTGCGGCTGTGCGGCTTCGTCGGCGCGGCCGCCATCGGCCAGGGGCGCAAGGTCGTGCACCTGCTGGCCATCGTGTCGGCTGTCCTCACCGCTGCGGTGCGGCCTTCGACCTGGCGGCGCACCATCCTGGAGGCGCTGCTGCGCAGGATTGTCTCCTCCGGTTTCGAGGCGATCGGCATCGTCGTGTTTCTCGCGGCGGCGCTGGGTATCCTGCTGGTGGTGCAGTACGAGTTGTGGCTGGGGCAGATCGTCCAGTCCCGCCTGCTCGGGCCGGTGCTGGTTGCGGTGGTGGTGCGCGAACTTGCACCGCTGCTGGTTAACCTGGTGGTCATCGCGCGCAGCGGCAGCGCGATGGCCGCGGAGCTTGCCCTGGTGCATGTCTCCGGCGAGGACCGCGTGGTCGAAGGCCAGGGCCTGGAGCCGCTGGTCTACTGGGTGGTGCCGCGGGCCCTGGCGCTGGTCGTGTCGGTCGTATGCCTGACGCTGATGTTCATTGCGTTCTCGTTCGTAAGCGTCTACATCGGCGGGCAGTGGATCGACACCAAGACCGGCACGTTCGCGGATTTCACCCGCGACACGCTCGGCGCGATGTCGCCGGCGGACGCGGTGAATCTGGTGCTGAAGAGCACCATCCCGGCGCTGCTGACCGGGTGCATCTGCGCGGCGGAGGGGCTCGGCGCCGGCGACACCACCGCCGAGGTGCCGCGCGCCAGCCGGGTGGCGGTGCAGCGTTCGGTGGTTGCGTTGTTCGCGGTCAGTGCGTTCATTTCAGTGCTGGCCTACCTTTAGGGCGCAGCCGATGGACGTCGACGGGCGAACCGGAGAGATGAGCGATACCGTGCTGGAGTTCAGCGCGGTGACGGTGGAGGGCGGACATCTGTACGACACCGCGCTCTGGCAGGTGAGCTTTCGCCTGGCGCCCGGCGAGCTGGTGCTGGTGTACCTGGAAGAAGGGCATCTGCACACGCCGCTGGCCGATGCCGCGCAGGGCCTGGTCGAACCGGCGCACGGGCGCGTCCGGTTCCAGGGGCGGGACTGGGCGCTGCTCGACGAAGACCGGCGAGCGCTGGCGCGCGCGCGCATCGGGCGCGTTTTCGAAGAGCCGGCCTGGATCAGCGAGCTGGACATGGACGACAACATCATGCTGGCGCAGCGGCATCACACCCGCCGCACCGACGCCGAGATTCGCGACGAGGCCTCCGCGCTGGCGCGGCTGTTTTCCCTGCCCGGGCTGCCACGGGGCCGGCCGTCCGAGCTGCGCGCGCCCGACCTGCGGCGCGCCGCCTGCGTACGCGCGTTTCTCGGCAAGCCGGAACTGCTCATCCTCGAGCGGCCGACCGCCGGCGTGTACCCTTCGATCATGCCGGCGCTGATGACGGCGATCCGCTCGGCGCGCGCGCGCGGCGCCGCGGTGCTGTGGACCTCCGATGACTGGGCGCTGTGGAACGATCCCGGCGTCAAGGCCAGCGCCCGCTGCAAGATGACCGGCTCTCAACTGAGCTCTCTCGCGGGGGAATAGTCATGCCGAAGCCACTCAAGGTCAGGCGCATGAACGAGATTGTGGGGTTGTTCGTGCTGGCCGCGCTGTTGATCGGTATCGCGGCGGTGGTGCTCGGTCCGCGAACGCAGCGCTGGTTCACGCCGGCAACCACCGTGGCGATCCACCTGCCGCCGGAAGGTTCGCTGGGCCTGCGCGAGGGCGGCGATGTGCTGATCCTGGGCTCGGTGGTGGGCGAGGTGGAAGACATCCTGGTGACCGATGCCGGCGAGATGGAGGCGGTCGTCAGTATCCGCGGCAACTTCATCCGTTTCGTGCGGCAGGATTCGGTGGCCATCATCCGCAAGCCCTTCGGCATCGGCGACGCGTCGATCGAGATCACCCGCGGCTATGGCGCACCGCTGCCGGCGGGCGATGCCTACCTCATCAGCGAGGCGGACAAGGCGCCCACCCAGCTCATCGAGGAAACGCTCGCCGCCATCCGCCAGGAAGCGCTGCCGGCGATCAAGGAACTGCGCGGCGCGATTTCCGAGTACGGCCGGCTCGCCACCGAGCTGCGCGAACGGCAGACCGATCTGCAGGCCGCGCTGGCGCACCTGAACCGGGTCGGCTCGGCGCTGGAGAAAGGCGAGGGGATGGCCGGCATGCTGCTGTTCGATCCCGAGCCGGCGGCGCAGCTGCGCGAGGCGATGCCAAAGGTCAACGCCTCGCTGTCGGAACTGCATGCCACGCTGGTGGAGGCGCGCCGGCTGGCCGAGCATTTCCCGCAGATCGGCGCCGACATGCAGGCCAGCATGAAGAACATCCGCGCCACCTCCGAAGAAGCGCAGCGCATCGCCGCCGCGGTGCCGGAGATCGAGCGCTCGATCCGGCGCAGCGCCGATGCCGCCCCGGCGGTGCTGCTGCAGGCGCAGGCCACGCTCTACGAAATCCAGCGCCTGACCGAGGCGCTGCAGCGCAACTGGCTGATCCGGGGCAGCATGGAACCGTCCGCCGCGGGCGAGCGCCTCGACGGCGAACGGGTGGGGACCGACCGTTGAACGGCGCGCAGCCGGGCGCTGCGGTGCTGCGCGCGGCGGCGCTGGCTGCCGCCGTCGCGCTGGGCGCCGCCTGCTCGGCGT